>NZ_CP084550.1:2229989-2548558 GCF_021800405.1 Arthrobacter sp. FW306-07-I
CTTCCTTTCCGCCCGGTCCGCGTTCGTGGACGGCCAGTTCCTGAAGGTTTCAACTGAGGACGGCGGGCTTCCCGCTGACCCCCAACGGCCGCTGGAAGGAAAAGTTGCCGTCGTCACCGGCGCCGCCCGCGGCATCGGAGCCCAGATTGCCCGGACCCTGCACCGCGATGGAGCCACACTGATCCTGGTGGACATCCCGGCGGCCGGGGACCAGCTGGCGTCCGTAGCCAACGAGGTGCGGGGCACTGCCCTGCAGCTGGACATCACCGGCGAGGACGCGGGACAACGGATTATCGGCCATGCCGTCCAGCGGCACGGTCGGCTGGACATCGTGGTGCATAACGCGGGTATCACCCGGGATAAGCTGCTGGCCAACATGGACCAGGCACGGTGGAACAGTGTCATCAACATCAACATTGCGGCCCAGCTCCGGATCAACGAGGCACTGCTGCAATCCGGGCATTTGGGGCCTGCGCCGCGTATCGTGTCAGTTGCCTCCACCAGCGGCATCGCCGGTAACAGGGGACAGACCAACTACGCCGCATCCAAGGGGGGAGTGATGGGAATGGTCCGGGCCAGCGCCCCGCTGTTCGCGTCCCTCGGCGGCACCATCAACGCGGTGGCGCCCGGTTTCATCGAAACCGAGATGACGGCCCGGATCCCCCTTGCCGTGCGCGAGGTGGCACGGCGGCTCAATTCGCTCCAGCAGGGAGGCCTTCCCTCCGACGTTGCGGAAACCATCGCTTTCCTGGCCAGCGACGCCGCGGGCGGCATCAACGGGGAGGTGCTGCGGGTGTGCGGGCAGAACCTGGTGGGGGCATGACAGTCCAGCAACCAGTAATCCTGGCCGAAATGCCCTCCCTGTCCAAGCTCTACGTCAATGCGGCCGCGATGGCAGCACGCCGCAGGCTGCTGGGAAACCACGACACGTCAGTCCTTCCGGCTGAAAGCCATGAAGTCAGGGGCGTGGCTGTCAACGTTGAAAACCTCACCGCCTACCAGCACCTGATCGGTGAGACGGCCAGTGACGTCCTGCCGGCCGGTTTCATCCACGCCATCGCATTTCCCCTGGCCATGAGCGTCATGAACCGGGACGACTTTCCGCTGCCCCTGCTGGGCATGATCCATTTGCGCAACAGCGTGGAGCAGAGGTCGCCATTGGTCTTCACCGACCTTCTGGACATGACCGCCAGGGTGGAAAATCTGCGCGGACACCGTGCAGGCACCCAGGTGGACGTTGTGGCGGAGGTCCGGACTGCCGGCTCTGGGGAGGTGCACTGGCGCGGGGTGTCCACCTACCTGGCCAAGGGCGTGTTCCTGCCCGGGATCGACAAACCCACTGCCATCCCGGCAAAGTCAGACTTCACCGCACCTGACCCAACAGCCCTGTGGCAGCTGGGAGTGGATGCCGGACGTGCCTATGCCGCCGTATCGGGGGACTTCAACCCCATACACCTGAGTGTGCTCTCGGCCAAAGCGCTGGGGCTGCGCCGTTCAATCGCGCACGGCATGTACCTGGCCTCGCGGGCCCTTGCAGATGTGGGACCCGCCCGGGGCGATTCCTTCATCTGGGACGTGGACTTCGAAGCGCCGGTCTTCCTGCCGTCCCGGGTGGCTCTGGAGATCGAAACCGAACAAAGCGGTTCAGGGGCGTGGAAGCACTCCAACTTTGTTGCGTGGAGTCCGCGCTCCGGGCGGCGCCACTTCACCGGCACTGTTTCAGCGCTGTAGCTCCTGGCGCCGGATTCGGGGCTTAGTCCTTCGGCCGCACCGCCCGCAGGATCCGGTGAAGGCTGAGCAGGACCGACTCGGAGGCAGGGACCGTTCCCTGCGCCGCAGGCCTTCCGGCGGTGGCGGCCATACAGGCCTCCACCGCCGCTTTGGCGGTTGCATACGCGTCCTTCCGGGACCCGGTGTCGCCGCTGGAATCGACCGACAGCAGCTCTCCGGTTGCGGTGACGGCGTCTGCCAGCGGTTCGTTGTCCTGCAACGGGATGGCGTAGGGTACGTCGTCTTCCCAGATCACATCGGAAAGCACATCGGTCATGTCCTGGATGTGGAACGTAACGCGCTCCAGGTCCTGCAGGTCGCGGTAATCCTGGTCCATGTCGCGCGGGTGCAGTTTCCGGCGCGGATTCGCCCGGCGGCTTGCGTCGGCTTCCTTGACCAGGTGCCGCACCGACCTGGCCGCCTCGGCCAGTTCGTCCGACCTGCGCGACCAGTCCTCATGCTCAGGCGGCCATTTTTCCTTCAGGGCCGCGCCCATGTCGGTCAGTTGCCGTCCCAGTGCGAGCCGCAGGTCTGCAAGGCTGGAGGCGGCCGCGTTGAAGTGCAGCGGCGGGAAGATCAGAAAATTTACCGCGATGCCCACCGCCACGCCGGCAGCCATCTGCACCAGGTAACCGTAGGAAAAGTCATCGGCATTGCTGCCGCCCACCAGCAGCACCAGGAGTGCCGCCGTCGGAATCCAATCGCTGCCTGAGCCGATGCCCGGCAACCCGCCCAACAGCACTCCCACCCCCATGAAAAGGGCGACTGTCAGGGGTGAGGGCTCGCTGATGCTCACCAGGACGAAAGCGAGGCCAATCCCCATCGCAAGCCCCGCCAAAGCCTGCGCCCCTTGCTTCACCGACCCGGCGACATTGTGGTACATCGCCACCAGTGCACCCAGCGGCGCGTAGTAGGCGTAGTGCGACGCCGCGCCCGGCATGTGGGGAGCGATGGCGAAAGCCAGCCCCGCGGCGAGAGCCGCTTTGGCAGCCAGCTGAAGCCGCTGTGCTGCGAAGGCGGCAGAGAGTCCCGCCACCGATTGCTTGAGTAGTTGGGTCCCCCGAGCCCACCGTGCATCCGGCCGTGCCTGAGTATTGCCCATCCGGACCACAGTAGGCCCGGGGCACCCTCAGGACAAGCCGGCCGCTGACCGCCGCACCTCTGCGGCGAGGCGGTGGGCCCGGCCCGGCGTGCGCCCTTCTTCCTGCCGCCGGGGAATGTAACCGAAGCTCATGCCGTAGGAGGGGTCGGCAAATCCAAGGGCCGCATTGGCCCCCTCATGCCCGAAGGCACGGTAACTTCCGAAGTTCCGCGAGGGGTGCGGTTTCATGAAGACGACGGCGAAAGCATTGTCCAGTCCGGAGGACCGGTCCAGCCCCCACACCTGCTCCCGTGTCATTGCCGCGACAGTCCCACCTGTGAGGAACGGCTCATCGCCGTCGACGCCGGTGGTCGCCGCCGCGTACAGCCGGGCGAGGCCGTCTGCTGATCCCACACCGCCCGCCGCGGACATACCGGCGGCCCGCACGGACCGGATGTTCGGCAGCTCCATGATGGTGCTGAGGGGTGCATTGCTGTTGAGGCCTTCGAGGCTGAGGGGGTCCACCCACGGCTGGTTCGCAACATCTTCGTAGAGGACATCCCGGTACCGCGGTTCCAGGTCCTCCGGAAGGCCGAGGAAGAACTCCACCTCCTGCGGTTTGCGGATCCTCCGGTCATAAAGGTCCTGCAGTGCCTCACCCGTGGTGCGGCGGCACAGTTCCTCCATCAGGATGCCAATGGTGAGTGCGTGGTAGCCGAACTGCCGGCCGGGTTCCCATGCGGGGGCGGCAGCGGCCAGCCGGGCGGCGGCGCGGGCTGTTGTGAACTCGTCCAGCCCGAAGCCGCCCTCAACGCCCAAAAGACCGGCCTGGTGCGACAGCGCCTCCCGCACCAGCAGCCGGTCTTTTCCATGCACTGCGAACTCGGGCCAGTAGTGGGCCACTGTCTTGTCCAGCTCAAGGACGCCGTCCTGCACGAGCAGAGCGATGACCATTGCGGCAACGCCTTTCGAGCAGGAATATGCGCCGGTCAGGGTTTCGGCGTCCATGTCCGGCCCACCCGCCAAGTGCACCACCGGCACCCCGTGCTGGTAGGCAGCGACTTGCGCGCTGTAACGGGGGTCCTCTGCGAGAAGGGACTTGAACAGGCCCAGCACGTTTTCGTACCCCGGCGCCACAAAACCAAGAGAAGTCTGCATGCCTTTCAGTGTAGGAGGAAAGCGATTTCTCGCGCCGGGTTTGGCCCGCTTTAGGCTCCGTGTCCCGGTGCCACTTCCTCACCCGGCCGGACCGGCCCCGGAGGGGTACCGTCGCCGAAGGGCCGGCCGCCCAGGGATTCGCGGCCGTGCTCTTCCAGCCATCCGCCCAACGCGGGGCCGGCGGGAACAATTCCGGTGGGGTTGATGTCCTCATGGACGATGTAGTAGTGCCGCTTGATCTGCACGAAGTCGATGGTGTCGCCGAAGCCCGGCGTCTGGAACAGGTCCCTGGCGTAGCCCCACAGGTTGGGCATCTCGCTCAATTTCTGCCGGTTGCACTTGAAGTGCCCGTGGTACACGGGATCGAACCTTGCCAGTGTGGTGAACAGCCGCACATCCGCCTCGGTGATGGTGTCGCCAACCAGGTAGCGCTGCCGCGAGAGGCGGTCCTCCAGCCAGTCCATGGCGGTCCACAAGCGTTCGTATGCTGCGTCATAGGCTTCCTGCGAGCCGGCGAAGCCGCAGCGGTAGACGCCGTTGTTGACTTCGGTAAAGACCCGCTTGTTCACCTGGTCGATCTCGTCGCGGAGGTGCTCCGGATAGAGTTGCGGCGCACCCGGTCGGTGGAACTCCGTCCACTCCGTCGAAAAGTCCAGGGTGATCTGGGGGAAGTTGTTGGTCACCACTTCGCCGCTGCGCACGTCCACGATGGCAGGGACCGTGATGCCGCGGGGGTAGCCGGGGAAGCGTTTGAAGTAGGCCTCCTGGAGCCGCTCGATGCCCAGGACCGGATCCACGCCGCCGGGATCGAGGTCGAAAGTCCAGGAACGTGCATCATGGGTGGGGCCGGGCTGGCCCAGCGAGATTGCCTCTTCCAGCCCCAGCAGCCTGCGGACAATTACGGTGCGGTTGGCCCATGGGCATGCCCTGGCGGCAATGAGGCGGTAGCGCCCTGCCTCCACCGGCCAGCCGGGCTCGCCGTTGCTGCCGGGCGCGGCGTCCCTGGTGATGCGGTCCTCAATGTAGTTGGTGTCGCGGGTAAATTCCGCGCCGCCTGTCACATAGGCTCCGCGGGTGCTGTGCTCGTTGGTGGCGTGGGTCGCTGTGCGGGTGCTTTCCGTTTCCTGGCTCATGCCACCAGCCTATGCGCCGCCCCTGAAATCTAGGGACCTTTCAGCAGGATCACCGAGATAGGCTGCCACGCCACGAGCCAGGCCCCGGCGACGATCAGCGAAAACAAGGCGATCCAGATCCCCGAGGGAACGGAGGTGGCCCGGTACAGGAGGTAGGCATCGGAGCTGCCCAGGCGGTCCCGGCGGCGGAGGTGGACGTTGGTGAGCTTGAGCAGGTCGCGGACGCCAGCCACCAGCAGCGCCATGCCGAGGACGACGGTAACGTGGCCCACGACGGGCCCAGGTGCCAGGAACGCCAATGCGGCGGTGCCGGCGATGGCTGATGCGGTGATGGCGAATCCGGCCAGGTTGCGCAGGAAGACCAGCGACGTGGCCAGGACCAGCGCAGTGGCGGCCATGGCGGCGGGACCCCAACCACTGAGCCCGCACCACACGAAAGCTGCACCAACCATGGCAGGCACCGGGTAGCCCCAAAAACACGACCACGCGGCCGCCAGCCTGCTCCGGCTGTACGTGGTGGTGGTCCCCGAGTGGTCGAGCCGGAGCCGGATCCCTGCCAGCCGCTGCCCGGAGGTCACGGCGGCAAACGCGTGCCCCAGTTCGTGCGTGGCGGTGGCGAGGAGCCCGAAGTAGCGCCAGCTGCGGCGCGGGACGGACAGGGCGACGGCGGCCGCCAGGGACAGGAGCAGCTCAACCCACGTGACGGTGGGTACGTTTGTTTGGGTGAAGGCGGCGCTGAACGCGCTCCACAAGCTGGCGGGGCTGTCCACCGTTGCCTCCTGGCCGCCGGGCCGGGGTGGTGCGTGCCGGCGTCGTACGTTGTGTGCCCAACCTTACGAAGCTGGGCTGGGTGAATGCTTGGCGGTGAGTGCTTAAAGCCGAAAGGCACGCCTGGTGCGGCGTGCCTTTCGGGCAAGGGTGGTGATTTTAGCCACTGGCGGAAGCGTGTCGCCCTAGCCTTCGCACTCGGTGCAGTAGCTGTGGCCGTCCTTCTGCCGGGCGATCTGGGACCGGTGGCGGACCAAGAAGCAGGAGTAGCAGGTGAACTCGTCCTCAGCCTGCGGGATAACCTGGACTACGAGCTCCTCAGCGACGAATTCGCCACCCGGGACCCCGGCGCCGTCCAGCCCGTCAGCTTCGTCCAACTCCTGCACAACGCTGCGGGCGTCGGGAGCATTCGCTGACTGGAGCTGCTCGAGTGAGTTGTCCTGCGATTCCTTGACGTCGGAACGCAGTTCATCGTAATCGGTTGCCACTTTGGGTGCTTCTCTTTTCTTTGATGGGCTGTCGGGTATGAAACGTACAGCATGGAGCCGGTATTCCCCAACAGGGAGCGTAGATCCGGTGCCGATTGGGTAAAGGTTCAAAGGAGCGGCCGCGGGTTTGGAACCGGAATGCGGCGGCATGGGCAGTGGAGGGACGGCCGGTTGCTGTTCCCTCTGCGTGACGGAAGGGGCAGATTTTGGAGCAACTCACCGCAGAGTTCGGCGGTGCGGGACAAGTCGGCGTGGGTGTCGGTCCCGTGCTGGAGAAATTCGACGCCGTGTCCAGGATCGTGGTCCTGCGCGGGGGCGGTTTGGGAGACTTGATTTTCGCGATCCCCGCCATGGCGGCGCTGAAGGCGGCCTACCCCGAAGCAACCATCACCTTGCTGGGCACGCCGATCCACAAGGCGCTGCTGGCGGCACTGAAGAGCCCCGTTGATGAGGTGGTGGTCCTGCCCTTCGCCGAGGGAGTCCGGCCCGGGGAAGAAGATGCGGAAGAACTGGAGCGTTTCTTCGCGCAGATGCGCAGCCGGAACTTCGACCTCGCCGTCCAGGTCCACGGCGGCGGGCGGTATTCCAATCCTTTCCTGCTGCGCCTCGGGGCGCGCCACACGGTGGGCACCAGGACACCCGACGCCGCCAGCCTGGAACGCACCATCCCCTACCTCTACTACCAGAACGAACCACTGCGGGCCCTGGAGGTGGCAGGATTCGCAGGTGCCTTCCCCGTTGACCTCGAGGCCCGGCTGTCGCCGGCTGATTGTGGAGCAGCCACGGAAGCTGCCAACAGCGAAGCCGGCCAGCCGCTGGTGGTGATCCATCCCGGTGCCACCGACCCCCGCCGTCGTTGGCCGGCGGAGAAGTTCGCCGAACTCGCGGCCGCCTGCGCGGCTGACGGGTCACGGGTGATCATTGTTGGGGACAGCAGCGAGCAGGAGTTGGCAGAGGGGATTGCCGAGCGGGCGGCATCGCCCGGCGTCCGCTCCGTGGCCGGGGCACTCGATATGGCGGGACTGGTGTCGCTGCTGGCGGAAGCTGATGTTGTCGTGGCGAACGACAGTGGCCCACGGCATCTGGCGCAGGCGCTCGGCGTACCCACGGTGGGGATCTTCTGGGCGGGCAACGTGATCAACGCCGGCGCCCTGGGCAGGAGCCTGCACCGCGTGCACGCGTCCTGGGTCACCACCTGCCCCACCTGCGGCATCGACGTCACCCAGGTCGGCTGGACTGCCCCGCGCTGCGCCCACGACGACTCAGTGGTGGCCACAATCGGAGTGCCTGAAGTGTATGAGGACGTCCTCAGCCTCACCGCCACGACGTTCGCCAAGCAGGACGCATGACCGGCGCCGAAAGCGCCCAGCAGTCCGGCGACACGATTCCTGCCGATGGGAAACCGGAACTTCTGGTCCTGCGCGCCTTGAAGCTGGGCGACCTGCTGGTCGCAGTGCCGGCACTCAAAGGCATCCGGCGGGCTTTCCCTGAGCACCGGCTGCGCTACGCGGCACAGGGATGGTTATCCGAAGCACTGGGTCTGGTGGGCGGCTATGAGCTGCTGCCGACGCACGGCCTGGATGAACCCCTGGCGATGGAACCGGGCGTGGTGGATGTGGCCGTCAACCTGCACGGCAGCGGTCCGGAGAGCCAGGGGCGGATCGACGCGCTAAAGGCACGGCAGACCGTGGGCCACCGGAGCCCGCACCGGGACGGTCCGCCCTGGCGGCCGGAGCTGCACGAGCGCGAACGCTGGGTACGGCTGGTGGAATGGCATGGCATCGAGGCGGATCCGCTGGATGTGCAGCTGAATTCGCCGCATATGCCCAGCCCGGTCCCAGGCGTCACAGTCCTGCATGTGGGAGCTGCATACGGCAGCAGGTTGTGGCCGGCAGAGCGCTTTGCGGCGGTGGCAGCGGCGCTCGCAGAAGCGGGACACCAGGTCGTGTTCACCGGCGGGACATCGGAACGGGTAAGGGCTGAGGAAGTGTGCCGCCTCGCAGGACTCCCGGGCACCACCGTTCTTGCCGGGGTGCTGGGCCTTGGTGAGTTCGCTGCCACGATCGCCGCCGCACGCCTGGTTGTCTCAGCCGACACCGGAGCGGCGCACCTGGCATCCGCGTACGGGACGCCCTCCGTGGTGCTGTTCGGGCCGGCCCCGCCGGAAATCTGGGGGCCTCCTCCGGGACCGCATGTGGTCCTGACCCGCGCGGAACTCCGGCGCGGGGACACGTTTGCAGCCCAGCCAGATCCTGCCCTGCTGGCCGTCCAGGTCCCCGATGTCATGGCTGCCGTAAGGAGCCTGGGGCTTCTCTAGGCACTGTGGATTTGCACGCCGTTGATGTGGGTCCGCAGGGTTGGAGTCCGGCCCCTGCGGCCTAAAATTGGTGCATGAGCACTGAGCTGGAAATCGCCTTGGTGTTGGGGACAGCGTTCCTGTGGGTCACCGTGACGCTGACGATTCTGTCCGCCATCGACCGGCCGGAACGGAAAGCGCGGCGGCAGGAACGGCGCGACATCCGGGCGGAGAAGCGGCGGATTGAGTACCGTCCGGTGGCTGCCGGTTCCCACCCCCAAGGGCGGGGCCGGCGCCCCCGGAGCCGCAGGCTGCACCCGCACTGACGACGGCGGTCTTCCGCGGGTGCATCAGCGTGGAGCACCCGCGGGAGGGCGACGCGCCCTGGCAGGCGCCCGCCGTCGTGGGCTTTGCTGCATTGGCCTGCTGAATGTGTGCCTGCCGCAGCTTGCCCCTGCCCCTGCCTGCCGCAGCGTTGAAGGTCAAGTCTTGACCGCATCCGCCGAAACCCTGACACTTTCCCGATGGGAGTAAGCGAAGAGTTGCGGGCGCTGGGGGACGTGGTGGACAGGCTTGCGGTGAAGTTTCCCGCCCTGCCCAGGGAACACATCGAGGACGTGGTCCAGCAGGAGCACAGCCTGCTGGACACCGGCAGGGTCCGCGCGTTCATACCTGTCCTGGTTGAACACGCCGCCCGGGACCGCCTCTCGCGCTGAGACCGGCGCCGGCGATTAAGGCGCAGGTGCGACGTCGATGAGCACCTTTCCGATTGTTCCCTGTTCCACGGCATCATGTGCCGCCGGCGTCTGCTCAAGGGTGAAGCGCGTCAGGGGCAGTCCATGGTCTTCGCCCACCCGCAGCGCACCCGCTTCCAGGGCCCCGGCAACTGCCGACACTGCCTGCTGTTTCTGCTCATCCGTGACCGTGTAGGTGAGGATGAACTGGTAGCGGACGTTCTTGGTCATGCTTTCCCGGATGGGAACATTGAGCGATTCCCCGGGGTTGGCTGCATAAATGGAGACCGTGCCGCCGGGTTTGAGGACCTGCAGGTCAGTCTCGATGTTCGCCGGCGCATTCACGTCCACGATGATGTCGACGCCGTCCGGTGCTGCTGCCTTAACGGCGTGGACCACATCCTCGGACCGGTAGTTGATAACCGTGTCGGCGCCGGCACGGCGGGCAAGCTCAGCCTTCCGGTCTCCGCTGACGGTAGTGATGACCGAAGCCCCTGCCCAGTGGGCCAACTGGATGGCCGCATGCCCCACAGCCCCTGCGCCTCCGGTGACCAACACACTCCGGCCTGCCAGGGCTCCGGGGGAGAGCTGATCCGGGCCGTCCTCGTTCGAAGTCAGGGCACGGTGTGCTGTCAGGGCTGGAATTCCCAGCGAGGCACCCGTATCGAAGGATTCGGCGTCCGGTAATGCCACCACCTTATGGGCAGGCACCACGACGTATTCCTGGGCCGTACCTTCGTTACCGGCCCATGCGACATCCCAAAGCCACACACGGTCGCCCACGTTGAAACCGGCCACCCCGGACCCCAGTGCGTCGACAACCCCGGCTCCGTCCTGGTTGGGAACCTTGGGGTCGGGCAGCTTGTTGCTTCCACTGCCCGACCGTGACTTCCAGTCGGTGGGGTTCACTCCGGACACCACCAGACGGACCCTGACCTCGCCCGGACCCGGATCACTCACCGGTTTGTCCTGCAGCTTGAGCACAGATGAGGGACCTGTTGCTTCGTACACGATTGCCTTCATGTCTTCTCCCATGTCCGGTTGCATAATTCTTACGGGTTCCAAGCTACCGCTGCCGGTCA
This sequence comes from Arthrobacter sp. FW306-07-I, assembly GCF_021800405.1. Classification (NCBI taxonomy): domain Bacteria; kingdom Bacillati; phylum Actinomycetota; class Actinomycetes; order Micrococcales; family Micrococcaceae; genus Arthrobacter; species Arthrobacter sp. FW306-07-I. The sequence continues at coordinate 2,240,500 of NZ_CP084550.1, forward strand.
GGGGTTGCGGGCGGCGTCGGGGTCAGTGGGTGCCTCCGTGCGGCGCTTCTGAATAAGTTCCTTTGTCCGCACCAGGCGCAGGAGGGTTACCAGGATGATGCCGCCGAGAACGTTGAACAGCAGCGTGTAGCCGAACCAGCCCAGCCACTGCACGTAGCTGATGTCCGCGCCCGAGTGGATCGCGGCGAAGATCAGCAGGGAGTCGAGGATTGAGTGGAAGAGCGGTAGCGCAGCCAGGAGGAACCCGCCGATAACGGTGGCCACAATGCGCGCCACATCGTTGTCCGTGCCTTGCTGCATCCTGCTCATGAGGGTGATGGTGCTTCCACCCAGGACGGCCAGGGCAATGGACTGCAGGGAGAACGGGGCGTCAACGAAATGGTGGGCGCTCTCGCTGACCACCGTTGACCATTCGGGGAATGCCACCATGACGATCCACACGAAGATCCATCCGCCCAGCAGGTTGGAAATGAGCGTTCCTCCCCACAGCTTTGCCAGTTGGGTGTAGCTCGCTTCCTTCGCAGCGACAGCCGCAACAGGCATCAGGAAGTTCTCCGTGAACAGCTCACTGTGGGCCAGCAGGAGGGCGATGAGCCCCATGCTGAACGCCAGGCCCGCTATCAGATGGTTTCCCGTTTCATGGAGCACTGCCAGGTACGCCATGATGCCCAGTCCCACCTCAAAACCGCCGAACACGCCTGTCACAAGGATGTTCCGCATGGTTCGATGCAGCCGCTCGGCCCCCTGGCCCACCGTCCGTTCGAACGACTCCTGAAGGTCATGCTCAACTGGGGCGTCAGACTCCCCGAGCTCCCGCCGTCGTTCTTCGCTCATGTGCCTCTCCGCTGCCGGGTCGCCTGGAATGCTACTGGGTAAGTACCCGCCGGAGCCGGTCCCACCCATCCGTGTGCTGGCCAAAGGGGGAGGGCACGAAAAAGGCGCACCCCGTTCGCTGGGTGCGCCCCTTCCAAAAGACCGTTTCTTAGTCCTTGAAAGCGTCCTTGACCTTTTCGCCGGCCTGCTTCAGGCCGCCCTTTGCCTGGTCCGCCTGGCCTTCGGCCCGCAGGCTCTCGTCGCCGGTGGCGTTACCCGCCGCTTCCTTGCCCTTACCGCCGGCCTTTTCGGCAGCGTTCTCGATCTTGTCGCCCAGTCCCATGGTGTTACCTCCTGTGGTTGACAGCCGTTCGCATTCGGCTGGAAACATCATAAGCATGCTTATGATCTATTTTTCAAGTCCACGGGCGTCGGGGGCTAAAAGCGGGTGGTGCCGCGGAGCCCACGGGGACGGCCGTCCGGGTCGACAATGAACCGGTAGACCGGATCGGCCCAAAGGCGATGGAGGGGCGGGACAGGTTCCGGGGCATGGCGGCGTACCTGTCCCGCGGGCCGTTTCGTACGGCGGCCCGTACTGTGCCAGCGGTCCAGGGCATCGGCCGTGCGGTTCCATAACTGCAGCGCCCCATCCATCTGGAGCTGGGTGTCGTCTTCGTCCAGGCCGAGGTGTTCGGCCCACAGCTGCTGCCGCAGCTCCCTGGCGAGCGGGCGGGACCCTGGGGTACGTGTTCCCCCGTCCTGTGAGCCTTCGGCGGAGGTATCGATCACGGCGCAGGTGAGCTCGCTGTCAGTGGTCCAGGACCGGCGGTTGAAATTGTCGGATCCGCAGGTGAACCAGGTGTCGTCGATAATGCAGATCTTGGCGTGCACGTAGACGGGAGTCCCCTCGCTGTTCTCCAGGTCAAACACCCCCACCCGGTCCGGCGCGGCCTTGCGGAGCATGCTGATGGCGCGCAATTGCCCCAAGCGCCTGGGCGGACCACCGAGGAACCCGTCGGAGTCCGGGTACCTGGGCACCACGATGATCACGTTCAGTTCCTGGTTGCGCTCCAGTGCGGCTGCTATTCCGTGTGCCACTTCGCTGGACCACAGATACTGGTCCTCGATGTAGATGAGGGAACGGGCCTGGCCGAACGCTTTTGCATAACCCCGCGCGATGCTGCGCTCGCCGTTCGGTGCGAACGGGAAGGGCGGGTGCTTCAGGCCGTAGGTGCGGAGCAGCTGAACGGCATGCGGACCGGCCGGAGGCGGGGGAGGAGCGGCCTCCGGGAGCGGTTTGGGGTGCCGGGGCATGCGGGCCAGGCGCTGCAACAGCATCCGGTACGGCGTATGGCGGTCAAGCGGGTGGGGATCGTTCCACCGTTCGGCAAACACGGCCAGCACATCGGCCACTACCGGGCCCCGCAGTTCGAGGGCGGCGTCATGCCATGGGGGCCTCGGGCCGTAATGCGAATCCATCTTCACCGCCTGCGGGTCTCCGGCGTGGCCGGCGTCGTCCCGGCGGCTGTGCGAAAGGTCGATTCCCCCTACAAAGGCGACATCGCGGGAGGGGTCGTCGCGATAGCGGATGACCATCAGCTTCTGGTGATGTGAGCCGAACAGGCGCACCCGCTGATCCAACAGGGCCTCCCCGCCGGCGTCGTTGATCTGCCGGCTGAGATGTTCGTTGGAGCGGCCGCTGATGGGCGCAGATATGCGCTCGCCGTGGGATCTCCAGACGAGGCCGCGCACTTCCACCCCCGATCTGGCCAGCCCGGCGAGCAACCCGCCGATGGTGGTTCCGTCTGGCGCAATCTGCTCGTCGGCATCGCCGCGCCAGTCGGTGAACCAAACCCTGTCACCCGCCTGGAGGCCGCGCAGCTCATCCCGCAGCCTGGCGAAGTAGGCTGCTCCGTGAACCAAGGGGCGGACCAGGTTGCCTTCCGACCACGCCGGAGTTCCCGCACCACCCGCCTGGATGTCAGAGGCGGGGTTGCCGCGCTCAACCCAATTCAGAAACCACTTGCCAACCATGCTTTCCACTCGGTGCTCCTTTCGGGGCCCGGGGGACCGGGCGACTGGGTTCCCAAACTAGCCTACGTACCTGCGCAATCGGTGACCGTGAAAGGAGCGGCCCCACATCCAGTAGCCGCGCCGCGCGCAGGAGCGGCGGAATAGGCTTGGCCATGGCAGTTCCCCTCCGAACAAAGAATGAGGCCACAACACCATGTCACTGAAGGAAAAACTGAAGGGCGACGTCGTCGCTCATATGAAAGCCGGTAACAGAGTGGCCCTGACCACGGTCCGCAACGTCCTGGGCGAGATCGAAACGCGGGAGAAGTCCGGAAAAACCCCCATTGAGCTCGATGACCTCCAGGTCACCGCACTCCTGCAAAAGGAGGCTGCCAAGCGCCGGGACACCGCTGCCACGTATTCCGCCGCCGGCCACTCCGACCGGGCGGACGCGGAGATCGCCGAGGCCGAGGTCATCGAGACCTACCTGCCCAAGGCCCTGACCCGTGAGGAAGCCGAAGCCATCGTCGACGAGGTTATCGCCGGCCTGAAGTCAGACGGCGCCGAGCTGAGCATGCGCTCCATGGGGACCATCATGAAATCCGTCACTCCCAGGATCGGGGGACGCTTCGACGGTAAGGCCGTCAGCGAGATGGTTAGGGGCCGGTTGGCCTGACCAGTACCCGGGAGCATTGCGGGGTTTAGCCCACGTGGATTGGGGGACGCTGCGGGGGTCCCGCACGCGGCATGGTCTTAGTAGGCTCGCTGGTGGAACCGGGAGGCCCCAGAGGAGCGGATATGCGCACGAACACTGGTCGGACAAAGGCCATCGGTACCAGGACCAGGCGGCTGCTGGCGGTCACCGTCATTCTTGCCTCTGGCACCGCAACAACTGCCATCGCCGCGAACAGCCCGGCAGTGCCCCCTGGTCCTCCCACTCCAGTCGGTTCCGCGGCTTCCCCGCGGCCCACGGACCAGTTCATCGTAAAGTTCAAGCCCTCGGCAGCGGGCACCGTTGCAGGGCGGGGCAAGACGTATGCGAAGGCTGCCGGCGATACCTCCATCGAGGTCAGGGAGGTCAAGGCCACGGCCAGCGACGCCAAGGTAGTGAAGGCAAGCCGCCGGCTGAGTGCTGCAGAGTCCCAGCGTATGTTGGAGAGCCTTGCCGCAGGCGCTGACGTCGCCTCGGTGGAGCCCGACATCCTCCTGTATCCGTCGTCCATACCAAACGACCCCTACTACTCCCAGCAGTGGGCTTTGTCCGATCCCAATTCCGGCATCCGCGTCCCCTCAGTGTGGGATAAAACCACGGGTGCGGGACAGGTCGTCGCCGTTATCGACACCGGCATCACCCAACACAGCGACCTCAAGGGCAATGTCACCGCCGGCTACGACATGATTACCGATCCAGCCTCTTCAGGTGACGGCGACGGAAGGGACGCCGACCCCTCCGATCCGGGGGATTTCCGGACCGCAGGTGCTTGCGGTTCCGGCTCGTCCGCCAACTCTTCCTGGCACGGAACCCACGTGGCCGGGCTTATCGCCGCCGTCGCCAACAATGCCGAGGGAGTCAGCGGCGCTGCTCCCGGAGTGAAAATCGAGCCGGTCCGCGCGCTCGGCGCCTGCGGTGGTTACCTCTCTGATGTTTCCGACAGCATTACCTGGGCCTCAGGGGGGACGGTCAGTGGCGTACCCGCCAACGCTAATCCGGCAAAGACCATCAACCTGAGCGTCGGGGGAACTGCCGCGTGCCCTGCCACCATGCAGGCAGCCATCGACGGCGCCGTGAGCCGCGGTTCCACTGTTTTTGTCGCTGCGGGCAATGAGAACCAGCCCGCGTCGAACGTCGCGCCGGCGAACTGCAACAACGTGATTGCCATCGGCGCCAGCAGCAAGGCCGGGTCCAAAGCGTCGTACTCGAATTTCGGACCCACGGTGGATGTCATGGCCCCGGGAGGCGACACGGATGCGGGGATCCTCTCCACGTTGAATGCCGGTACCACCAGCCCGGGCGCCGAGACCTATGGATACATGATGGGCACGTCAATGGCCACGCCCATGGCGTCGGCCGTTGGTGCCTTGATGAAGGCGGCCGATCCCTCCTTGGCGCCATCCCAAATCGAAGCCAAGCTCAAGGCGACCGCACGTCCCCTCCTGGGAACCTGCCCGGGGGGATGCGGAGCGGGCCTTATCGATGCCTCCGCTGCCGTCACCTTTCCAGCCCCGCAAACTCCGATCGCCGCCAAGGCGGCATCCCTGAATGGCGCCCTCGGAGCGGCCACCACAAGCGAGGTCTACGGCCTGAAGGACAGCGGCGGATATCAGTGTTTTGAACACGGGTGCATCGTTTACTCGCCTGCATCCGGGCCACACGTCTCCACCGGCGCTATCCGGGGGCTTTGGGCAGCCACGGGTTTTGAGAACGGCCGGCTGGGATACCCGGTGACTGACGAGGTCACCGGTCTTCGGGATGGGGGCGTTTACCAAAACTATCAGGGCGGAGCGATCATCTGGTCTCCAGCCACGGGCGCCCACATCTCCGTCGGTGCGATCCGGTCCATCTGGGCCTCAACGGGGTTTGAATCGGGACGCCTGGGATACCCCACAAGCGATGAATATCCGACTGGCAATGATGGGAGTGTCGCCCAGAACTACCAGGGCGGCATCATCCATTGGAGTCCGGGCGGCTACTACATCACCTGGGCGTAAAGGGGCAGCAGGAGCAAGCGCCCGGGATGTCCGGGACTGGGGTTCCCTTTGCTGTTTCGGCGTAAACTGCCGGAGCCCCGACATCCCTGCGCCGGCCTGGCAGAAACACCTGTGCCAGCGACCGCCAGCGTAGGTGTCAGCGTCGCGGTTCCCCTGGCGGCCCTGCTTATTGCAGGGGCCCTGACTACGGCGCGGACACGAGGTTGGCGGCCTGGGTGCGCAATCTGTAGAACGACCACGACGCCGTCCTTAGCCATGTCCCTTGCAGCCGCGGTAGCCGGGCGACAGAATCCGTCAGCCCTGCGGCCAGGATCCAGGCGGGAAATTGTCGGCTGATGCAGGACTTGTTACCACCGGACACTCCTGCGGGCGGCGAGACGTTCTGGGGAAAGACCGGCACGGCGAGCTATGGCAGGTTTACCTTCCTGCTGCTTCGGCATCGGCAACGGGTGTCTGCGTGTGCTGTGGGCTGCTCGCGGGCTCGGGCATCGCCCGCCCTCAGGCAAGCCCGGTCAGGAACACCAAGGCGATTGCCGCTAAGGGGTGCATGGCGAAAGCTTAGGACGGTGGCTCCCGTAGATCCGGGCGCAACTCCGTGCCGAAGTCCGCCTTTATGCCAGCGGCCGTAACGTACTGTCAGAAGATTGTTGCTGCGGCATGTGTTTGGGCATGGCGGTGAAACCACTGAGGTTGCTGCCTCGGAGTTGCTGGACGTCGTCAATGCAGGACCAGCCCGGCGGTCATCATTCCGCGGAGGCATCATTTCGTCGCACCGACAGATGAGTATCGCCCGGAAGCAGGCCGGGCTCCTGCTGACTCAACAAATGCGGCAGCAGGGGAGATGGGGCGGCCTGAAGCAGTGGGGCGGGTAGTGGCGCCGTCATTGGGGGACTGGGCCAGCAGGGCCCGTCCCCTCTGCACGCCGACCATCTGCACGTCGGACGTTTACTTCGCCCTGCCTGCTGCGGTCCAGAAGCCATGACGGGTCCGTTTCCGGCGGCGGCCGGCGCCGCAGCCTTCTGATCAGGGCCGCGAAGGGCAAAAGCAGCAATTGCAGGAGGCCACCCGCGATGAGCACGCCGATGCACAAAATGATGATCGGGCTGTACAGAATGAAGATCCCTGCGATGGCGGCAAGGTAACCGAAAGTGAACCCGAGGATCGTCCCGGTATCCATTCCTGCTCCAAAGAAAGGTCACCCGGAATAGGTGATTGCTTATTAGATTGGTGGCCACCCTGCTTCTTGGCGGGCTGCCTCACGGTCGGATAAACGACATCAGCCGCGGATTCGTCTGAGTCTCAACCTGTGTCGTCCCGGGGCAGGGGCTTGGCCGGTAACGGGCCGGGCGCGGCGCCAGGGCCGATGGGGGCGATAGCTGATCGGGACTGGAACCGGCGGTGCCGCAGCCACCCTGGAGGATCCCTTCCTTCGGCGCCTCAAATTCAGAAGAACGACTACGGTCAGGCCGATCCAGGCGAAGGCGCCAACGAAGATCAGGGCCACCGCCTGAAGGGTGCTCATGGCGCAAAGGCCCGCTTTGGCCAGGAGGCCCACTGGTCCTGTCCTGACGGGCTGGGTACCTGCGGGAGCTCAAATGTTTGGGAATGGTCAGCATGCGAGGACACGAGTCCCTGCTTTCCGCAGTGGTCCGGATCGGCTGACTGCGTAACCCTATGGGTCATAGTTTCCGCTTGTCACCGAGGTGAAGCAAGGCCATTAGGGGATGCGGACGAGGTCATAGGGACACAGGGAAATGTGCGCCCCGTTTCCCCCAGGCACACCCTATTTGACCCCCCCGGCCGACATGCCTTCCCACTCGACTGCACCGCAAGAAACAGCCCGGGGAGCTGGATTCCAAACCCCAGTTGTACTGGGTACCGGCACCACCGTGGTTGAAGACGCGTCTCACATGGTTGGAGACACAAAAAAACCCCGGTTTCCCGGGGTTTTCTTTGTGCGCGGAGGGGGACTTGAACCCCCACCCCCTTTCGAGGACTAGCACCTCAAGCTAGCGCGTCTGCCATTCCGCCACCCGCGCAGGTGGTATTTCGGGAAGCCGTCCCGCCTTTCAGCGTTTCGCACCTCTCCGAAGCAGCGAGAAAAACTCTAACACGACTTTTCGGAGAACAACGAATCGGGCCAAGTAGGTAGGCTGAGGACAGCGATTCAAGCCCGTGCCGCCCCAGTCATTCCCTACCAAGGAGCCCCATATGCCTGATGTCCTGCCCGAGGATGAAGTTGTCCGGATCTGCCAGGAACTCATCCGGATCGATACCTCCAACTACGGGGACGGGTCGGGGCCGGGGGAGCGGCCGGCGGCCGAGTATGCCGCTGGGCTCATTGAAGAAGTGGGCCTAAGCGCAGAGATCTTCGAGTCCGCACCGGGCCGCGCCAACGTTGTCACCAGAATGGCAGGTGAGGACCCGTCCGCCAGCGCCCTGGTGGTCCACGGCCATCTTGATGTCGTTCCTGCCCTCCGTGATCAGTGGTCGGTGGACCCGTTCGGCGCAGAACTGAAGGACGGATTGATCTGGGGCCGCGGCGCCGTCGACATGAAGGACATGGACGCCATGATTCTTTCGGTCCTGCGGAGCTTCGCCAGGGAAGGCAGGAAGCCCAAGCGGGATATCATCTTCGCTTTCTTCGCGGACGAGGAAGCCGGGGGCGTGTACGGCGCCCGCTATGCCGTGGACAACCGCCCCGAACTTTTCGAAGGCGCCACCGAAGCCATTTCCGAGGTCGGCGGCTTCTCGGCGACCATCGGCGGCCAGCGCACCTATCTCCTCCAGACGGCGGAGAAGGGCATCTCCTGGCTCCGCCTCGTGGCCCATGGAAGGGCCGGCCACGGTTCCCAAATCAACACGGACAACGCAGTCACCCGCCTGGCCGCTGCGGTCACGCGGATCGGCGAATACAAGTGGCCGATCGAGCTCACCCCCACCACGCGCCAGTTCCTTGACGGTGTAACGGAACTCACCGGTGTGGAGTTCGACGCCGACAATCCTGACCTCCTGCTCAACCAGCTTGGTACGGTGGCCAGGTTCGTCGGCGCCACCTTGCAGAACACCACCAACCCAACCCTCCTCAAGGGCGGGTACAAGCACAACGTCATCCCGGAGTCTGCCGAAGCCCTGGTCGACTGCCGCACACTGCCGGGACAGGAACAGCAGGTCCTCGAGATCGTCCGTGAACTGGCCGGCAACGGCGTGGACGTCAGCTACGTCCACAACGATGTCTCGCTCGAGGTCCCGTTCGCCGGAAACCTGGTGGACTCGATGATCGACGCCCTTCACAAGGAGGACCCGGGTGCCAAGGTGCTGCCGTACACGCTCTCCGGCGGAACGGACAACAAGTCGCTGAGCCGCCTCGGGATCACCGGCTACGGGTTCGCACCCCTGATGCTTCCGGACGATCTGGACTTCACCGGCATGTTCCACGGCGTTGACGAACGCGTCCCGGCGGACTCCCTCAAGTTCGGCGCCCGCGTACTGAACACCCTGCTCACCAACTACTAAAGGGACCAGGCCGTGACTCCTGAGGAACTGTTGCCGGATGAGCTCCTTGAGCGCATCCGCGGCCGCGCTGCCGCATATGATCGTGACAACGCCTTCTTCCATGAGGACCTCCAGGAGTTGGCAGCGGCCGGGTACCTGAAGCTTTTCGTGCCGGCGTCCGACGGCGGCGCAGGGCTTGGGCTCGAAGCGGCGGCGCAGTGCCAGCGCAGGCTGGCAACGGCTGCCCCTGCTACCGCACTGGCTGTCAATATGCACCTGGTCTGGACCGGCGTCGCCCACGTCCTCGCCGCCCGGGGCGACCACTCGCTGGCCTTCGTCCTCGAGGAAGCCGCCCAGGGCGAGGTCTTCGCGTTTGGCAACTCGGAAGCCGGCAACGACTCGGTCCTCTTCGACTCCCGGACCACTGCCACGCCGGATCAGGACGGCGGCTACTCGTTCACCGGGACAAAGATCTTCACCAGCCTCTCGCCGGCCTGGACCCGCCTGGGCATCTTCGGAAAGGACCCGGATGCCCGGAACGGCGCCGGCGAACTCGTGCACGGCTTCATCACCCGCGAAACCTCCGGCTACCGGATCCTGGACGACTGGGACACCCTCGGTATGCGGGCCAGCCAGTCCGCCACCACTGTCCTGGAAGGTGTGGCCGTTCCTGCGGACCGGATCTTCCGGAAACTTCCCGTGGGCCCCAACGCCGACCCGCTGATCTTCGCCATATTCGCCTGCTTCGAGAGCCTCCTGGCTGCTGTCTACACGGGGCTGGGCGAACGTGCCCTGGCCGTGGGCGTGGAGACCGTGAAGCGGCGGACCTCCTTCAGGAACGGGGGGCGCAGCTACGCCCAGGACCCCGACATCCGCTGGAAGGTGGCGGACGCCGCCATGGCCATGGACAACCTGTACCCGCAGCTTCGGTCCGTGACGGTCGACGTCGACGCCCTTGCCGACCACGGGGCCCAATGGTTCCCCAAACTGGTGGGCCTGAAGGTGAACGCGACGGAGACGGCGCGCCGCGTGGTGGACCTGGCCATCCGCGTCAGCGGGGGATCAAGCTACTTCAGGGGCTCAGAGCTCGAACGGCTCTACCGCGATGTGCTGGCCGGGATGTTCCACCCCTCCGACGACGAGTCAGCCCACAACACTGTGGCGAACGCCTGGCTGGGCCCGCTGGAAGATTAGAGGGTCCACCGGACCGCGTACGCACTAGACGGTCCGCTGGACCTGCATCACCCGGCGGCGGAGCCAAAAGCGCCGGCCGCCGCCCACATAAAGCTTGCTGCGTTCCAGTTCCCACTTGCCGTATTCGGAGTGTTCAACCAGCCGGCGCCGCGCTTCGGGCAGGGAATCATCAGGACTGACGGTCAGTACGAGGTACTCGTACTGCCGCAAATAATCCCGTTCCCGCTGGACCGAGCTGGTGAGAAATTGTTCCTTCATTTGCTCTCCATTTTCGTCCTTTTCCCGCTAACGTGAAGTCATGAGCATCGATCCGCGTGTCGCGCTTTCGTCCCTGACCACCGCTTTGGAAGAACACCTTATAGCAGCATCCAACCGGCGCGGGGACGGCGACCCCTCAGTCGAAGCAGCATTTTTCGCAGTTGCCGATGCCTTCGAAGTTTACGAGGACGCGCTTTACGAGGCGTACAACGAAGTGACCCCGCTTCAGGTCTTCGACGACGAGGATGAAGAAGACGAGGAAGCCGACGTGGACGACGACGAAGACCTGGAGATCGTCGAGGAATAGCGGCCCCGGAAAACCCGGCAGCCCTAGGAAGCTGCCGAAACGTCCTCCAAGGCCCGAGCAATCTGCGGCGGCAGCGGCGCGAGCTGGGCGTCGAGGATTTCCTTCAACTGCACTGGTGTGCGGGCGCCGACGATGGCCGTGGCAACTCCCTGCTGCGACAGCAGCCACGAAAGCGCCACATCCTGGGGAGTCCGGCCCAGCCCGTTGGCGGCCATGCACACCGCATCGACGATCCGTGACGGCTTCTCCGCCAAATACGGCTCCACGTAGGCGGCCTCGCTGACGGACGCGCCACGGGAACCGGCCGGGATGGTACCCCGGTACTTCCCGGTGAGCACCCCACGGCCCAGCGGCCCCCACGCCATGAGCCCAAGCCCTGCGTCCTCCGCAGCCGGCATCAGCTCCGCCTCAGCCGACCGGTTAAGGAACGAATACTCGGCCTGGACCGCCACCAGCGGGACGCTGCTGACAGCGGCCGCCTTCGCCGCTTGCCAGCCCTTGAAGTTGGAGATCCCTGCATACCTGGCCCGCCCGGAGCGGACCGCGAAGTCAAGTGCCCCCAGCGTCTCGTCGAGGGGAACGTTGCCGTCCCACGCCTCGGCAAACCAGAGGTCCACGTAGTCGGTGCCCAGCCTGGCGAGGCTGGCGTCCAGCCCGGTCAGCATCGCGTTCCGCGACGTGTCCACCGCACGCCGGCCATCCGGCGTCGTCATTCCTGCTTTGGTGGAGATGGAAACCTCCGTGCGGGACACCACATCACCCAACAGGGAACCGAGGACTGCCTCTGAGGCGCCGCCCGCATATGACGCCGAAGTGTCCACGTGCCGGCCGCCTGCGTCGAGGAAGGTCCGCAGCAACTCTGAAGCGTCCTGCTCGTCAGTTTCCCCGCCCCAGGACCGGGTGCCCAGGGAGAGGGCTGAAACTCGCAAACCACTGTTGCCGACGTAACGCTGCTGCATAGCAGCAAGCTTACGGGCAGAAGCACAGGTGCCATGCCGTAGGGTCTTAGCGTGAACTGGTTTGAAGCGGCCCTGCTGGGCCTTGTGCAGGGACTGACCGAATTTTTACCGATTTCATCGAGCGCGCACCTGCGGATCGTGGGTGAATTCCTTCCCAACGCGCAGGACCCCGGGGCCGCCTTCACGGCCATCACCCAGCTCGGCACGGAGACCGCCGTGCTGATCTTTTTCTGGCGCGACATTGTCCGCATCGTCAAGGCATGGGCCGGATCCCTGACCTACAAAGTGCCGCGGCAGGATCCTGATGCCAGGATGGGCTGGCTGGTGATCCTGGGCAGCCTGCCCATCATCGTGCTCGGCCTGCTCTTCCAGGACCAGATCGAGTCCGTGCTCCGCAGCATGTGGATTGTGGCCACCATGCTGATCGTCTTCGGCCTGATCCTTGCCGTGGCCGACGCCACCGGTGCCCAGAAGCGGGACCTGACGCACCTGACCTATAAGCACGGCATTTTCTACGGCCTTGCCCAGGCCCTGGCATTGATCCCCGGCGTCTCCCGCTCCGGCGGCACCATCACTGCAGGCCTGCTCATGGGGTACACGCGGGAAGCCGCGGCACGGTATTCGTTCCTGCTGGCCATCCCCGCCGTGTTCGGCAGCGGGCTGTACCAGCTGTACAAGGTGGTCACCAAGGAAGGCCTTTCCGGGCCATTTGGCCTTCCGGAGACCGCCCTTGCCACTGTGATCGCCCTGGTAGTGGGATATGTCATCATCGGCTGGTTCCTGAAGTTCGTCTCGACGCGCAGCTACCGCCTCTTCGTCTGGTACCGCATCTTCCTGGGCCTGGCGCTCTACCTCCTGCTCGGTTTCGGCGTCATCAGCGCCTAGGGCTAGGCTTGGGCTTGTGAAATCCTGGACTTCCCGCCCCGTTCCTGCCCTGCCCGGAAACATGCCCGCGATTCGTTTGTTCGACACTGCGGCAGGCCGCGAAGTGGCACTTGAGCAGGAGGCCAGGCCCTCCATGTACGTCTGCGGCATCACCCCCTACGACGCGACCCACATGGGACATGCAGCCAGCTACGTTGCCTTTGACCTGCTCAACCGCGCCTGGCGCGACGCCGGCAGCGAGGTTTCCTATGTGCAGAACGTGACTGATGTGGACGATCCCCTGCTTGAACGTGCCACCGCCACCGGCGTCGACTGGCGCGACCTCGCCGCAGAGCAGGTGGAGCTCTTCCAGACCGACATGGAGGCGCTGAACGTCCTGGCACCCGACCACTACGTTGGCGCTGTGGAATCCATCGGCCTGATCGTCCCCGAGGTGGAGCGGCTGGTCAGCATGGGACTGGCCTACCAGGTGGCAGGCACCAACGGGGAACCTGACGGCGATGTCTATTACGACGTCGAAGCTGCCGGAAAGCAGTCGACGGCACCTGACGCCTGGGTACTGGGATGCATTTCCCACCTGGGCGAGAGCGCCATGCTGGAGCTTTTTGCCGAGCGCGGCGGCGATCCCGGAAGGGCCGGGAAGCGGCAGGCGCTTGACCCGCTGCTCTGGCGCGTGGAACGGCCGGGCGAACCCAGCTGGCCGGGTGGAAGCCTGGGCGCCGGAAGGCCCGGCTGGCACATCGAATGCACCGTCATCGCCCAGAAGTACCTGCCGTCGCCCTTCACGGTGCAGGGCGGTGGCTCGGACCTGATCTTCCCGCATCACGAGATGGGCGCCGGCCACGCGTACTCCCTCGCAGGGGTGCCCCTTGCCCGGCATTACGCCCATGCAGGCATGGTGGGGCTCGACGGCGAAAAGATGAGCAAGTCCAAGGGCAACCTGGTGCTGGTCTCCAAGCTCCGCGCTGCCGGTGAGGACCCGGCTGCAATCCGCCTGGCCATCCTGGCGCACCATTACCGCTCCGACTGGTCATGGACGGACGAAGGCTTCGCGGCCGCCAAGGCTGACCTGGCGGCGTGGCGGACTGCACTGGACCACGCCCCCGAAGGATCGGGAAAGGCGCTCCTCGCCGAAATCCGTGAAGCGCTGGCGGCAGACCTCAATGCCCCGGCGGCGGTTGCCGCCATCTCGCGCTGGGCACGGTCCGCGAACGACGGCGGTGCTGCCGCCAGCCCTGCTGACAGCATCCTGGCGAAAGATGCGGTGGACGCCCTGCTGGGCATCCGGCTGTAGTACTCCAGTTTGCAGGAACACAAGTGAGGGGCGTGGGCGGAATTCTTCCGCCCACGCCCCTCACCTGTTAATACTCAGGGCCGGTCCTGGCCCCGCCGCTTCAGGTACCGTTCGAATTCCCTGGCGATGGATTCGCCGCTGGCCTCCGGGAGGTCTGCGGTGTCCTTGGCTTCCTCCAGCTGCCGGACGTAGGCAGCAATTTCGGGATCCTCGGTAGCCAGTTCGTCCACGCCGCGTTCCCAGGCGTCAGCTTCCTCGGCCAGCTCATGGGTATCCAGGGGCACCTGCAGCAGCTCCTCGATGCGGTGCAGGAGGGCGAGCTGCGCCTTGGGGGAGGGAGCCTGGGCCACGTAGTGCGGCACGGCAGCCCACAAGGACACGGCAGGGATACCAGCCAGGAGCGCCACCTCGGACAGGACGCCCACAATGCCCACGGGGCCTTCGTACTGGGAGGCCTCCAGGTTCATCCGCTCCCTGAGCGGTGCGTCGTCGGAGGACGTGCTCACTGGGATAGGGCGGCTGTGCGGGACGTCCGCCAGCAGCGCTCCAACCAGCACCACGTAGTCCACATTCAGCGCCTCCGCATGGGCCAGCAGTTCTGCAGTGTAGGCGCGCCACTTATAGGACGGTTCCGTGCCCTGGACGAAGATGACGTCCACGTTGGAGTTGGGCGCGGTGGCTTTGTAGATGCGGGTTGAAGGCCACTTGATCTTGCGTTCCCCGGCCGCGTTCCTGCGGACGGTGGGGCGCGTGAACTGGAAGTCGTAATACTCATCGGCATCGATGGATGCCACCTTCTTGCCGCCCCACAACTTGTTCAGGTAACGCAGCGAATCGCTGGCCGCTTCTCCGGCGTCGTTCCACCCTTCAAAGGCGGCAAGCATCACCGTTACGCGCTGTCCGTCAGCCACTGGCTGCAGGAACCGTTCCCGCTCGGGTCCGGCACCCTGTTCGGCGGTGTCTCCCTCGAAGCTATTCATTTCTTCACCCTACGTCCAAGGTGCAGGGTCGCGCATGGAATGAAGCGCCGCAAATCCCCGGGAACCAGTGCAAACAGCACCGGCCCTGCGTCATATTCGCCAAGGGCGTAGCCCACAGCCGCCGCCCAGCCATCCCCCGTAGACTGGCGTCATGCGATTTCCTGCCTCCGGTTCACCGCTCAAAGCCGTCCTGTGGGACATGGACGGCACCATCGTGGACACCGAGCCATACTGGATCGCGGCGGAACATGCACTGGTGGAGGCACACGGTGGAACGTGGAGCCATGACCAGGCAATGCAGCTGGTTGGCCAGTCACTGACCTTTTCCGCGGGCCTGCTCCAACAGGCCGGCGTCGAGCTCGAAATCCGCGAAATCATCGACACCCTCACCGGACAGGTCATCAACAGCGTGCGGCAGCAGGTGCCGTGGCGCCCCGGCGCCCGTGAACTCCTTGAAGAACTGCACCTGGCCGGCGTTCGCTGCGCCCTGGTCACCATGTCGGAGGGACCGTTGGCCCGCGAGGTGGTGGCCAGCCTTCCCCGGCCGTACTTCGAAGTGCTGGTCACCGGCGATATCGTGAGCCAGGGCAAGCCGCACCCGGAGGCATATCTGACGGCCGTGGAACGGCTGCAGGAGAGCGATCCCGATCTTGGAATCCACCACTGCGTAGCCCTTGAGGACTCCGTGCCCGGCGTGGCCGCGGCCGTCGCCTCCGGCGTCGCCACTGTGGCCGTGCCCCACATTGTGCCGCTGCCGGACCACGACAGCTACGCACTCTGGGACACCCTCGCCGGCCGGGGGCTGGCTGAGCTGGAAGCACTGCTTCAGCGGGCGGACGCACCCGCGGCTTCAACGGGTGATGCACGTGGCTGACCCGGGCGGCCCCGGCCAAGGCACCAACCCGGCACGCCGCGAAGGCATCCCGCTGGGGCGGATCGCCGGCGTCCCCGTTGTCCTTGCGTACTCGTGGTTCGTGATCGCGGCCTTCACCGTGATCGTCTACGGGCCTGTGTTGGCCAGGAACAACCCGACGCTGGGCACGAGTGCCTATATCGTGGCGTTCGCGTACGCCGTCCTGCTCCTGATCTCAGTGCTCGTCCACGAACTCGCCCATGCCCTGACAGCAAAAATCTACGGCTGGCCTACGCAAAAGATTGTGCTTAACCTTTGGGGCGGCCACACCCAGTTCGAAAGCTTCACATCGTCTCCGGGCCGGTCCGTGCTCGTGGCGCTGGCGGGCCCGGCTGCCAACTTCGTCCTGGCGGGCGGGGCCTGGCTGCTGCTCGGCACCGACAGCCTTGGAAGCGTCGCGGAAATTCTGACGAACATCTTCATGTGGGCGAACTTCCTGATTGGCGTCTTCAACGTCCTGCCGGGCCTGCCACTGGACGGCGGCAGGCTGGTCGAGTCCATCGTCTGGAAGGCCACCGGCAGCCAGGCGAAAGGAACTGTTGCAGCCGGGTGGGGCGGGCGCATCATCGTCCTGGCCATTGCGTACTGGTTCCTCCTTCGCCCGTACCTGGCCGGAGATAGTCCGGACTTCAGCCTCCTCATGATCACTATCCTGGTGGGCGGGTTCCTCTGGATGGGAGCGTCAGCGTCCATCCAGCAAGGCACGCTGCGCGGCCGGCTCCCGCTGGTCAGTGCCGCGGCATTGTCGACGCCCGCCACCGGAATGCCTGCCACCGGCACCGTACGGGATGCCATCCGCCTGGGGGCAGCAGGAACAAAGTCTGTCGTGGTCTGCGGACCGGATGGCCGGCCCCAGGGCGTAGTTGACCCCGGCGCGGTGGCATCAGTGCCGGCTGCTGCCGCCGATACCACCCCCATCACCGCCGTTTCATTTCCACTGGCTGCAGGCGCCTACGTCCCTGAATGGTCCAAAGGGCAGGAGCTGATCCAGTTCCTTTCGCAGCTTGAGGGACGCCACTATGCAGTGGTGGACCACAACGGCATGGTCACTGGGCTAATGACCCAGGAGGCAGTCCTCGCGGCCATTACCGGCAAGCGCCCGCGCAACGATAGGCACCCGCAGGGCCAGAACCGGTAGAGTTACCTGCCGGTCGTGCATTGCCGCCGATAGAGCCACAACGTCCCAACGGACCGTCCGGTTGCGGCACAACAGGTTTACAGGAGCGAGGAAATATCATGAGCAGCGAAACTGCCGTCAACGACGCCAACGGAGCAGCCCAAGCCGGTGCTGCCGCCAGCGGCTCGCAGCCGGTGGGAGCTGCCCGTCGCCGCGGCCCCTTCCGTGAAGGCGAACGTGTCCAGCTCACCGATGAGCGGGGCCGCATGAACACCATCACCCTGGAACGCGGCGGCGCATTCCACACCCACCGCGGGTTCCTCAACCATGACGAAATCATTGGCAAGGTCGACGGCTCCGTGGTGGTCAACAATGTCGGCCAGCAGTACCAGACCCTCCGCCCCCTGCTCTCCGACTTCGTCCTCTCCATGCCGCGCGGCGCCGCCGTCGTCTATCCCAAGGACGCCGGCCAGATCGTCACCATGGCGGACATCTTCCCGGGCGCACGTGTAGTGGAAGCCGGCGTCGGCTCCGGCGCCCTCTCCATCTCCCTGCTCCGCGCCGTGGGCGATAACGGCTACCTGCACTCCTTCGAACGGCGCCAGGAATTCGCGGACATCGCCCGCGGAAACGTGGAGACGATCTTTGGCGGCCCGCACCCCGCCTGGCAGATCTCCCTGGGTGATTTCCAGGAGGAAGTGGTCAAAGCCGAGGAACCCGGCTCCGTGGACCGCGTTGTCCTGGACATGCTCGCGCCTTGGGAATGCCTCGACGCCGTTGCCACCGTCCTCGCGCCCGGCGGCGTGTGGATCAACTACGTTGCCACCGTCACCCAGCTCTCCCGCACCGCGGAAGCCATCCGGGCGGACGGCCGGTTCACCGAACCCGACGCGTGGGAGTCGATGGTCCGCGGCTGGCACCTGGAAGGTCTCGCCGTCCGTCCCGACCACCGAATGGTGGCCCACACCGGATTCCTGCTGGTCACGCGGCGGCTCGCCGACGGCGTCACCGGCATTTCAGTCAAGCGCCGCCCGTCCAAGACCGACTTCAACGAAGAGGACGTCAACGCCTGGACTCCGGGGGCCGTGGGGGAGCGCGCTGTATCGGACAAGAAGCTCCGGCGCGCCGCCCGTGACGCCATCGCGGGGACCAACGTGGTGGACGGGCCAGAGGTCACGAACTAGTCCACATTTCGGGAGTCTCCATCCCTACCCGGCAATCTGGGACTAATGTCTTAAGAGAAGCGCAGGAAGGGGCTGATACATCATGGAGACACCAAACACGGACTCCGGACGTACTCCGGCAGAGCAGTCTGCCGCCAACGACCTCTCGGTTGCTGACCGCCAGGTCAACATACTTCGGGACAAGCTCAGGCATATCGACCGCCAGCTGGCAGCAGCCACGCAGAACAACTCCAAGCTGGTCAGCATGCTTGAGACTGCCAAGGCAGAGATCCTGCGGTTGAAAAACGCCCTGGACCAGGAAGGGCAGCCGCCATACAGCTTCGGCACCATCCTCCAAATAAATCCGAAGCGGCAGCCTGCTCCGGGCAACAGCGGCCAGGCCGCCACTGAAGAGTCGGTGGACATCTTCAACGCCGGGCGGAAAATGCGGGTGGGCATCAGCCCGCTGGTGAACATCAACCAGCTCGCGGTAGGGCAGGAAGTGCTCCTGAACGAGGCACTCCTGATCGTGGCGGGACTGGGCTACGAACGCGCCGGTGAACTTGCCACGCTGAAGGAAATGCTGGGACGCGACCGGGCCCTGGTGGTGGGCCGTGCGGACGAGGAACGCGTCGTCCGGCTTTCCGGTGCCCTCCTCTCCGAGAAACTCCGGGTTGGCGACGCCCTGTCCGTCGATTCCCGGACCGGCTACGCCTTGGAGAAAGTACCCCGCTCCGAGGTGGAGAACCTGGTCCTTGAGGAAGTTCCGGACATCACCTACGAAGACATCGGCGGCCTCGGCCCGCAGATTGAACAGATCCGCGACGCCGTCGAACTGCCGTTCCTGCACCCGGACCTCTACCGGGAACATGGCCTGAAGGCTCCCAAGGGCATCCTCCTTTACGGTCCTCCGGGCTGCGGCAAGACCCTGATCGCCAAGGCCGTTGCCAACTCGCTCGCCGCCCGCGCAGCGGAGCGTTCCGGAAACGTTGACTTGAAGAGCTATTTCCTCAACATCAAGGGGCCTGAGCTCCTGGACAAGTACGTGGGTGAAACAGAGCGGCACATCCGCCTCATCTTCTCCCGCGCCCGGGAGAAGGCCTCGGACGGCAGCCCCGTCGTGGTGTTCTTTGACGAGATGGACTCACTGTTCCGTACCCGCGGCACCGGCATCTCGTCCGACGTCGAGACCACCATCGTGCCGCAGCTCCTCAGCGAGATCGACGGCGTGGAGCGCCTCGACAATGTCATCGTCATTGGCGCGTCCAATCGCGAGGACATGATCGACCCCGCAATCCTGCGGCCCGGACGTCTGGACGTCAAGGTCAAGATCCAGCGGCCCGACGCGGAAGCTGCTGCAGACATTTTCAACAAATACATCACCACGGACCTGCCGTTCCACGAATCCGACCTGGCCGAACACAACGGGGACATCCAGGCCACCGTTGATGCCATGGTCCAGCGAACGGTGGAGGCGATGTACTCCACGGACAAGTCCAACGAGTTCCTGGAGGTCACCTACGCCAATGGTGACACCGAAATGTTGTACTTCAAGGACTTCAACTCCGGGGCCGTGGTCCAGAACGTGGTGGACCGGGCCAAGAAGTACGCCATCAAGGACCTGCTGACCACGCACCAGAAGGGCCTCCGGATCGAGCACCTGCTGCGCGCCGTGGTGGATGAGTTCCGTGAACACGAAGACATGCCCAACACCACCAATCCGGATGACTGGGCCCGGATTTCCGGGAAGAAGGGCGAACGGATCACCTATATCCGCACCATCGTCCAAGGGAAAGCCGGCCAGGAGCCGGGCAAGTCCATCGAGACCATGCCGACCACAGGACAGTATCTATGACGGGTGCACACGGCTCCGCCGGTGGGGAAGGCCTCCCCGCCGGCGGGGCCATGCGCGTCATGGGAGCGGAAACCGAATACGGCATCCATGCCCCATCTGCGCCATCCGCCAACGCCACCATGATGAGCGCCAGGGTGGTGCAGGCCTACGCCCAGGTGACCCGGCAACGCGCTGCGGGCGGAGCGGAAACGCGCTGGGACTACACCGACGAAGAGCCGCTGCACGATGCCCGCGGCTGGACAGTGGACAGGGGCGCCGCACATCCCACCCAGCTGACCGACCAGCCGCCGGTGCTCGACGCGGAGGCGGTGGCCCTGGCCTACGGCCGCGAGGAACTTGAACTCGACGGCCAGGACGAATCCGGCACCCTGCTGATGAACATGGTCCTGGGCAACGGGGCCCGGCTGTACGTCGACCACGCGCACCCTGAGTACTCCAGCCCCGAAGTCACCAACCCGCGCGACGCCGTGGCCTGGGACGCCGCAGGTGACCTGGTGGGATTGGCTGCCGTCCGCAGGCTGGCCGCGGACCCGGCCCTGCCGCCGGTCAATCTGTACAAGAACAACACTGACAACAAGTCCGTGTCCTACGGTTCGCACGAGAACTACCTCATGCCAAGGTCGGTACCGTTCGGGGACATCGTGCGGGGGCTGACACCGTTCTTCGTGAGCCGGCAGGTGGTCTGTGGGGCCGGCCGGCTGGGACTCGGCCAGGACAGCTCGATTCCCGGCTTCCAAATCAGCCAGCGGGCGGACTTTTTCGAAGCCGAAGTGGGGCTCGAAACCACCATCCGCAGGCCCATCATCAATACCAGGGACGAGCCCCACTCCACAGCGGACAAGTACCGGCGCCTGCACGTGATCATCGGGGACGCCAACCTCAGCCAGGTGTCCAATTACCTCAAGTTCGGCACCACGGCGATGGTCCTCAGCCTCATTGAAGCGGGGCTTGCGCCCAAAATCGAGGTCTATGAACCCGTCGCAGCCCTCAAGACCGTCAGCCACGACACTTCGCTGACCGCAAAGCTGCGCCTACTCGACGGAAGGCGCGTCACGGCCCTGGACCTCCAGTGGATGTACCACGAGGCTGCGGCCAAACTCGCGCAGGACACCGGTGTGGGTGACGCCGTGGACGGTGACGGACATACCCACGAGGTCCTGGAGCGGTGGGCGTCCGTTCTTACCCAGCTTGACAGCGACAGGGCCGCTGCCGCCACCTCTGTTGAGTGGCTGGCCAAACTCTCCCTGCTGGACGGCTACCGCCAGCGCGACGGACTGGAATGGAGCGACGCGCGGCTGGGTCTGGTGGATCTCCAATGGGCGGACATCAGGCCCGAGAAAGGCCTCTACTACCGCCTGCTGTCCAGGAACCGGATGCAGCGGCTGGTGGATGATGCCACCATCGCCGCGGCAGTAGCGGAGCCGCCGGCCGACACCCGGGCCTACTTCCGGGGCAAGTGCATCAGCAGCTTCGGCAAGGACGTAGTGGGGGCAAGCTGGGACTCTGTCATCTTCGACGTGCCCGGTTATGGAAGGCTTCAGCGGGTGCCCACCCGTGAGCCCCTGAGGGGAACCAAAGCCCTGACTGGAGCGTTATTCGAGCGCTATCGGGAAGCGGGCCCATTCCTCGGGGAGCTGCTGGGACACAGCAGCACTCCTCCTGCGGGCTAAACCGCGCCGGAACGTCCGTCCCGTGGCAGGATGGGCATATCGGAGGATCCGCCGGATCCACCGAAGGAAGAAGGAGGGAAACCAATGGCAGGCCAGGAGCAGCAACAGCCCCAATCACGCGACAGCCAGGTCGACGAAGACATCCCCGAGGCGCCCCCGGCACCACCTGGGGCGCAGGCCTCGGTTTCAACCGAAGGCGTTGACGACCTGCTCGACGAGATCGACGGCGTCCTGGAATCCAACGCCGAGGAGTTTGTCCGGGCGTTCGTCCAAAAGGGCGGCCAGTAACCCGGACCCGGAAGGTGGCGGAAGCCGCGGAAGGCCGGGATCTGTACCAACGTTGAAGTACCACGTTCAAGGAGTGATGAGTGCAGGAATCAACCGCCAACCAGGTAGCCGCAAACGCCACCTCGTCCTTTACGGAGCACCTTCTACGGGACCGGCCCGAGCTATTGCCCTTTAGCCGGTCCCTCCAAGGTGGTGCGTCCGCGGCTGTCCCGGTGCAGGTCCCACACGCCACCACCATCGTTGCCATGAGCTACGGCGGCGGTGTCCTGATGGCGGGGGACAGGCGGGCCACCATGGGAAACGTCATCGCCAGCAGGCACATCGAGAAGGTTTTTCCCGCGGACCACTTCTCGGTCCTGGGCATCGCCGGAACGGCGGGCATCGCGATTGACCTGACCCGGCTCTTCCAGGTTGAACTCGAACACTACGAAAAAATTGAAGGAACCCAGCTCAGCCTTGAGGGCAAGGCCAACCGGCTGGGGGCCATGATCAGGGGCAACCTTCCGCTGGCCCTGCAGGGTCTGGCGGTAGTGCCCCTCTTCGCAGGTTTCGACACCACCGCCGGTGTCGGCCGGCTGTTTTCCTACGACGTCACCGGCGGCAGGTATGAGGAACACGAACACCACACCGTCGGCTCCGGTTCCGTCTTCGCCCGCGGCGCGCTGAAAAAGCTCTGGCGCCCCAACCTCACCGCAGCCGAGGCACTTTCCGTTGCCGTGGAGTCCCTGTATGACGCCGCCGACGACGACTCCGCCACGGGCGGACCCGATACGGTCCGGCAGCTGTGGCCCGTGGTCTATACGGTGGACAGGACGGGCGCCCGCCGGGTGCCGGAACCTGAACTTGCGGCTGCCTCCCGCGGCGTGATTGAAGCACGCACCATCGCCGGACGGGAGGCCTGAGATGACCCAGCAGTTCTATGTCTCGCCCGAACAGCTGATGAAGGACCGCGCGGATTTTGCGCGGAAAGGCATCGCCCGGGGCCGCTCCGTTGTGGTCATCAGCTGCGCCGACGGCATTGCACTCGTCGCCGAGAATCCCTCGCCGTCCCTCCACAAGATCGGTGAGATCTATGACAAGATCGCGTTCGCCGCGGTGGGCAAGTACAACGAATTCGAAAGCCTCAGGCAGGCCGGCGTGCGCTACGCCGACGTCCGGGGATACTCGTACGATCGCGAGGATGTAACCGCCCGTGGCTTGGCGAGCGTGTATGCGCAAAGCCTGGGCGCCGTCTTCACCGCTGAACAGAAGCCTTTCGAGGTGGAACTTGCCGTCGCGGAGGTGGGTCCCACGCAGGCCGAAGACCACCTGTACCGGCTGACGTTTGATGGGTCCATTGCCGACGAGCACAGCTTCGTCGTGATGGGCGGCCAGGCCGAGAAGGTGTCGTCGGCAATTGATGCAGGCTGGCAGGCCTCGATGGGCTTCGCTGACGCAGTGCGGCTGGCACTGAAGGGGCTGACGCCTGTCCAGGAGGGGGAGCAGCCGGGAGCGCCACTGCCGCCCAGCGCCCTCGAGGTGGCCGTGCTGGACAGGCTTTCCGACAGCACCCGCGGCACCCGGCGCGCCTTCCGCAGGCTTAATGACGCGGACATCACAGCACTGCTGGCCTAGGAGGACAACATGGACAAGAGAATCTTCGGCATCGAAACCGAGTTCGGGATCTCTTATTCGAGCCCGGACTCCAGGCCTCTTGCTCCCGAGGAGGTGGCCCGGTACCTCTTCCGCAAGGTGGTCAGCTGGGGGCGTTCGTCGAACGTGTTCCTTACCAACGGTTCCCGGCTGTACCTCGATGTGGGGTCCCATCCCGAGTACGCCACGGCAGAATGCGACGACCTTGCCCAGCTGATCGCCCATGACCGTGCCGGTGAACTGATCCTTGACGACCTGGTGGACGAGGCCCAGGCGCGTCTGGCTGCTGAAGGGTTCAACGGCACCGTGTACCTGTTCAAGAACAACACGGACTCCGCCGGCAACTCTTACGGCAGCCACGAGAACTACCTCATTCCGCGGCGCGGCGAGTTTTCCCGTCTGGCCGAGATCCTGATTCCGTTCCTCGTCACCCGCCAGCTCATCGCCGGGGCCGGCAAGATCCTGAAGACTCCCCACGGGGCCACCTACGCCTTTTCCCAGCGCGCCGACCACATCTGGGAGGGCGTCTCCTCCGCCACCACCCGGTCCCGCCCCATTATCAACACCAGGGACGAGCCGCACGCAGATGCCGAGTTCTACCGGCGACTGCACGTCATCGTCGGTGACTCCAACATGTCCGAGGCGACGGCACTGATGAAGATCGGCACCGTGGACCTGGTTCTTCGGATGATCGAGGCGGGCGTGATCATGCGCGACATGCGGATGGAAAATCCCATCCGCAGCATCCGGGAAATCTCCCACGACCTCAGCGGCCGCGCCCTGGTCCGCCTGGCCAACGGCCGCCAGCTCACAGCCCTTGAGATCCAGCAGGAATACCTGACCAAGGTCACGGCCTTCGTGAAGGAGCACGGCGCCCACAACCAGCACGTTCCGGTGATCCTGGACCTGTGGGAACGCACGCTGAACGCCATCGAATCGGGTGATACCAGGGGCATCGATACGGAAATCGACTGGGCCATCAAGAAGAAGCTAATGGACAATTACCGCGAACGGCACGGGCTTGGGTTGGAGGCTCCCCGGATCGCCCAACTCGACCTGACGTACCATGACATTTCCCGCAGCCGTGGACTCTTCTACCTGCTCCAGTCCCGTGGCGCGGTGCGCCGGATCGTTGACGATACGGTGATCAAGAGTGCCGTGGACGCACCCCCGCAAACCACCCGGGCCAAGCTCCGGGGGGACTTTGTCCGCCGGGCACAGGAACTCGGGCGCGACTACACGGTTGACTGGGTGCACCTGAAGCTGAACGACCGCGCCCACCAGACAATCCTGTGCAAGGATCCCTTCCGCAGCGTCGATGAGCGCGTGGATACGCTGCTCGACTCCATGGGTTGATCGGCTCCGGGCGGACGCCCAGCTTCAGGGTCTATTCTGGATAGGGTCCTTTTAACGGGACCTCCACGGCACTGTCCGCCGCCATGCGGATTGTCGTATCCACCCTGCCCCGACGAAAGTTATCCTACGTGCGCCGACTACTAGCAATCCTCCTCCCCGGCCTGCTGCTCCTGACCGCCTGCGGAGGTACAGCCTCCCAGCCCGAACCAAGCAGCCAGTCCGCCGGG
This sequence comes from Arthrobacter sp. FW306-07-I, assembly GCF_021800405.1. Taxonomy (NCBI): domain Bacteria; kingdom Bacillati; phylum Actinomycetota; class Actinomycetes; order Micrococcales; family Micrococcaceae; genus Arthrobacter; species Arthrobacter sp. FW306-07-I. Next base: position 2,265,628 of record NZ_CP084550.1, read on the forward strand.
GAGACTGCAAAGTTCGACTCCATCAAGCTGACCGACAACGGAGACAAGAAGGCCCCGGGGGTGGAGTTCGACAAGCCTCTGACCGTCACCCAGCCCACCATCAAAGTCGTTTCCGAAGGCAGCGGCGCCACCGTGAAGGCCAACCAGATCGCCAAAATCTCCGTCCTGGCCTTGAACGGCACGGATGGGTCCCAGCTGGAGGATACATTCCCCAACGAGCCTGAAAACCTGGAGCTGAACGATGAGCTCAAGACCAACAGCGCCGTCATCTATAACGCTTTCGTCGGCGCGAAGGTGGGGTCAAGCCTTGCCCTGGCCGTCCCCGGCAAGCAGAGTGCACCGTCGTCAAGTGCCGGCCCGTCCGACAGCGCCAGTCCCGGCGCAAGCCCCAGCGCAGCTTCCGATCCCACTCAGCTGCTGATCATCAAGGTTCTTTCCGCCTCAGACCCCACTCCTGTCCTGGACAAGCCCCAGGGTGAAACGGTGTCGCCCCAGGCCGGGCTGCCCACGGTGACCGAAAAGGACGGCGTACCGGAAATCAATGTAGCCGGAGCACCGGCCCCCACTTCCCTTGTGTCGCAGGACCTGATCAAGGGAACCGGCGCCACGGTCAAGGAAACCGACACACTGACCGTGAACTACGTCGGCGTCAACCTCAGCGACGGCACCAAGTTCGATTCCAGTTTCGACCGCGGACAGCCGGCCACCTTCCCGCTCTCAGGCGTCATCAAGGGCTGGACCCAGGGCCTTACCGGTAAAACCGTAGGCTCCCGCGTCCTGCTGGTCATCCCCAAGGATCTGGCCTACGGTGACGCCGGCCAGGGCCAGGCGAAGGGTGACCTGGTGTTCGTAGTGGACATCCTCGGGGTCAAGTAGCAAGACTTACAGGAACGCCGCGTTCTTCGCGGCAACCATCAGCACTCACGCATAGGAGCAAGCATGTCGTTTGGACAGCGGGAATTCGACCGCCAGAAGCCCGAGATCGACTTCCCGGAAGGTGATGTTCCCACGGAACTCGTCATCACCGACCTCATCGAGGGTGACGGCCGCGAAGCCAAGGCAGGGGATACCGTCTCCACCCACTACGTCGGCGTTGCCTGGTCCACGGGCGAGGAATTCGACGCCTCATGGGGGCGCGGTGCACCGCTGGACTTCCGCGTCGGCGTCGGCCAGGTCATCCAGGGTTGGGACCAGGGCCTGCTGGGCATGAAGGTGGGCGGCCGCCGTCGCCTGGAGATCCCGTCAGAGCTGGCTTACGGCTCCCGTGGCGCCGGTGGGGCCATCGCACCCAACGAAGCCCTGATCTTCGTCGTGGACCTCGTCGGGGTCCGCTGACCCAACCCAGGGCTGCCGCCAGGGGCGCGGCTGGACGGAGGACAACCCTCCATCCAGCCGCGCTTTCTGCTTTCCCCGGGGGAGTTTAGTAACGTAACGAACGTGTCCCTAACCCGCACTGAACGACTCCTCAACCTGCTGATCGCGCTCCTCAACACCCGCTACGGGCTCCACCGCAGCGAGCTGCGCGACAAGGTTTACCACGACACCTCCGGCAATGACGTCGCATTCGGGCGCATGTTTGAGCGGGACAAGAATGACCTGCGCGCGATGGGCTTTGATGTTGAGACACTGACGGACCTGGGTTGGAGCGAGGACGATCCCGCTACCACGCGGTACCGGATCGGCAAGGAATCCAACCGGCTCCCTGATGTCGAGCTTGGGCCCGAGGAGTGGACCGTCCTCCTCCTGGCCTCCCAGCTTTGGGAGCGTGCCGCGTTGGGGACGGCAGCCCAAAGTGCACTGCGGAAGCTGCAGGCATCCGGGCAGCTGGCAGAGGTGGAGCTGCCCGCGGGGGTCCAGCCGCGGATCAAACCGGCGGGCCAGGCGTTCGATGACATCGTGGCAGCCATGCACGCCAAGCATCCGGTGGCCTTCACCTACCTGGCAGGCAGTACCGGCAAGGAGGAGGAACGGATCGTTGAGCCATGGGGCCTGGGCAGCCGCTTTGGCCAGTGGTACCTCATGGGTTACGACCGGGCCCGGAAGGCCGCGCGGCAGTTCCGGCTTTCCCGCCTCACCAGCGCCGTGACCACCCTGCCACGAGAGCAGTACGAACCGCCCGCCGACTTCAACATCCGCGCGGAGCTGGAACGCCTGCCTGAACTGCCGCTCCGCACCGCCGTCGTGCATGTCCGGAAAGGGCACCTGCTGGCCCTTCGCCGCCGGGCGGTCCAGGAGGCTGCCCCGCAGGCGTCCGGCCGGCCCCGTGGGGGCTATGACCAGCTGGTCCTGGAGTACCGCGACCCGGAAGTCCTGGCCGAGGAGCTGGCGTCCTACGGGCCGGACGCCCTGGCAGTGGAACCCGCCGTGCTCGTCGAGGCCGTACGCCGTCGGCTGCAGGCCGCGGCAGACTTCAGTGCCGCACCTGTCCCCGCCTACTCCTTCACCGATACCCGTGCACGGACTGCCCGGAAAGGGACCTCGGAGGACCAGCTCAAGCGGATGCTCCAACTGGTGCCGTTCCTGGTCCACAACCAAGGCCTCCACATCCAGGACGTCGCCCGCCACTTCGGCGTCACCCGCGAAGAGCTCGAGGCGGACCTCCGGATCCTCATTTGCTCCGGATTGCCCGAGGGCTATCCGGACGACCTGCTGGACATCCAGTGGGAAGACGACCACGTCTTCATCACCCAGGACCTCGACCTGAAAAAGCCAGTCCGGTTTACCGTGGAGGAGGCCTGTGCCCTGCTGACCGGGCTGGAGACACTCAATGGCCTGCCGGACCTGCCCGGTGGCGGGGCCCTGGAATCGGTCACCCTGAAGCTTCTGGCAGCCGCAGGGGAGGAAGGACTCCGCGCTGCCTCCATCGCCGGACCGCAGGTTGCTCCCGAGGACGCCGAAACGCACGCCATAGTCCGCCACGCCATCGAGTCCCGTTCCCAGCTCCACCTCACGTACTTGTCACCGCAACGGGACGCCGTGACGGAACGCGACGTTGACCCGCTCCGGCTGTACTCCCTTGACAACACCTGGTACCTCGAAGCCTGGTGCCACCTGGTGGACGGGCTGCGGAACTTCCGCCTGGACAGGGTAGAGGATGTGCACCCCAACGGGGCGCCCGCCAGCAAGGCGGGAGAACGGGAGAGCGGGGTCCCGGCCAAGCTGTTCACCCCGAACGACGACGACACAATCGTCACGGTCCAGCTCACCCGGCAGGGGAGGGGGCTGGCCGAGGACTATTACGCGGAGCGGACAGCCGAGCTTCCCGACGGCGGCCTGGTGGCAGAGATCCGGTTTGGAAGCACGGCTTGGCTGCCGATGTTCGTGGCCCAACATGGTGGCGCGGTCCGCATCCTGGCACCCGCTGAGGTAGCCGACGCGGCGCGGGACTGGCTGGCGGCAGCCCTGCACACTTACGCCGGATAGACTCTTCACCATGCCTTGGTGGTCCTGGATTCTTATATGGGTGGCGCTCGTCGCCGTAGCCCTGCTTTTCTATGTCCTGCTGGGCATCCGTCTGTTCCGGCAGTTCATGGCCATCATGAAGGACCTCAGCGCCGCAGGCGGCAAGTTGGGGCATCTGGGCCCCCTTGAGGTCCCGGACGAAACCGGTGATCCGTCACGCACCGTGCCGGGCTCTGCCGTTTTTGCCTCACCCGCTGTCATGCGACATGATTACGAGGCATCCAAACTGGCACGGCGCGAAGAACGCCGGCGCAGGCGAGTGCAGCGCAAAAAGGACCGGGGCCAGCCGCAGGCGCTCGGCGATCTCGACTTCACATAGAAGTAGGATGTAGTTAGAGGAAAGGATTTCCCGTGGGAAGACTCTTTGATGGCCCCTGGCCAATCGTAATCATCATCATTGTTGCTTTGCTTCTCTTCGCCGCCCCCAAGCTTCCGGCCATGGCCCGAAGCCTGGGCCAGTCCATGCGGATCATCAAGTCCGAGGTCAAGGAAATGAAGAACGACGGCAAAGCCGACTCCACCACCGATGCCTCAGGTCCGGTGGAAGGCACCATCGTGAACCACCCCAAGGCGAAGCCCGGTGAGCCGACTGACGGCACTGACGTTCCGCCGTCGACCCGCGCCTGACCTCCCGTGGCACTGTCGCGGGCCCGTAAAGCCAATCCCGAGGGGCGGATGTCCCTTTGGGAACACCTCAAGGAGCTGAAGAACCGGCTGATTAAGTCGGCAATCGGCGTCGTCATTGGCGGCATTGGGGGCTGGATACTTTACGATCCGCTGCTGAAGGCCCTCGCGGAGCCGGTAAACCGTATTTCGAATGAGACCGGCGGCCTTGCTGCCATCAACTTCGGAACCATCGCGTCGCCCTTTGACTTCAAGCTGCAGATGTCGCTCCTTATTGGGGCTGTCATCTCCAGCCCCATCTGGATTTACCAGCTCTGGGCGTTCATCACGCCCGGGCTGACATCCAAGGAGCGGCGCTACACCCTGGGCTACATGGCCGCGGCCATCCCGCTGTTCCTCGCCGGAATCTGGGTAGGCTGGCTCGTGGTTCCCCAGGTGGTCCACGCGCTGACCCAGTTCACCCCTGAAGGTTCCTCCAGCGTCATCGATGCCAGGACCTACATCGAATTCGTCACCCGCATGGTGCTGATGCTGGGCCTGGCCTTCCTGGTGCCCGTGGTGCTGGTCGGCGTCAACATGGCGGGCATCGTGTCCGGCCACACCATCCTCAAAGCGTGGCGCATCACGGTGTTCCTGGTCTTTGTCCTGGCTGCGATCGCCGCGCCGGGTGCGGATGCGATATCGATGTTCATGCTCGCCGTCCCGCTGCTGGCGCTGTTCTTCGCAGCAATCGGCATCTGCATCATGAATGACAAGCGACGCGACCGCCGCCAGGCCCGGCAGGTCGAGGAGACCGAAGCCACCGCAGATATCGCCACCCCAAGCAGCGAACTCAAGAAGCTCTAGGCTGCCGTTAGGCTTGGGGTATGTCCTCCACCACCGGACCCTTCTCCACCGGCCCCGTCGATCCTGAAGAACTGTCTCCCGCCGAGCGCTACCGCGCAAGCGCCGAACGCAGGGCCTACGCCGCCACACCCCTGGGAGCCTTCAGCGGGACCCTGGATTTTGAGCTGGATGACTTCCAAAAGCAGGCGTGCCGTTCCCTGCAGGAGGGCAGGGGAGTCCTGGTGGCTGCCCCCACCGGTGCCGGCAAGACCATCGTGGGGGAGTTCGCCATCTACCTCGCCTTGCAGCGCGGGCTGAAGGCGTTCTACACCACGCCCATAAAGGCCCTCAGCAACCAGAAGTTCAGCGAACTCACCGAAAAGTACGGTGCCGACAACGTGGGCCTCCTGACCGGTGACACCAGCATCAACGGTGATGCCCAGGTGGTGGTCATGACCACAGAAGTCCTGCGGAACATGCTCTACGCTGAGTCGGCGACGCTGGACGACCTTGGCTACGTGGTCATGGATGAAGTCCACTACCTTGCCGACCGGTTCCGCGGTGCAGTCTGGGAGGAAGTCATCATCCACCTGCCCACCGAGGTGCAGGTCGCTTCGCTCAGTGCCACGGTCTCGAATGCCGAGGAATTCGGCGCCTGGCTGGACACCGTCCGCGGTGACACCGACATCATCGTTTCCGAACACCGGCCGGTACCGCTGTGGCAGCACGTCATGGTGGGCCGGCAAATCATGGACCTGTTCGCCGGGGAAACCACCTTTGACGAGATCGCCCCGCCCGTTGAGGAGGATGAGGACCGGCCAGCGGCCAAGCCCGGAAAATCTCCGGACAACGCCACGGGGCGCGGCTTCGACGTCAACCCGGACCTGCTGACAGTGGCGCAGAGCGAAACCCAGCAGAGTTTCCGAAGCCGCCCCGGGCCCGGGGGCCGCGGGCAGCGCGGCCGGCGCGGAAACGACCGCTTGGGCCGGGGCGGAGAGCCCAGGGGAGTGCGTCCGGCCAGCCGCCCGCAGGTCATCGCGAGCCTGGACCGGATGGACCTGCTGCCCGCCATCACCTTCATCTTTTCCCGCGCCGGCTGCGAGGCAGCAGTGGCGCAGTGTGTCGGTTCCGGACTGTGGCTCACCACCGAAAGGGAGCAGCGGATCATCGCCCAGCGGGTCGATGAGGCCGGGCAGGACATCCCGCCGGACGACCTCGACGTCCTGGGCTTCTGGACCTGGCGGGACGGCCTGGTCCGCGGTTTTGCCGCCCACCACGCAGGCATGCTGCCCACCTTCAAGGAGGTAGTGGAGAAGCTCTTCGCCGACGGGCTGGTGAAGGCTGTCTTCGCCACGGAAACCCTTGCCCTGGGCGTCAACATGCCGGCCCGTTCCGTGGTGCTGGAAAAGCTGGACAAGTTCAACGGCGAAGCCCACGTGGACATCACGGCAGGTGAATACACCCAGCTGACCGGACGGGCGGGCCGCCGCGGGATCGACATTGAGGGCCACGCGGTGGTGCTCTGGCAGCCAGGAACGGACCCGACGGCGGTGGCGGGCCTGGCGTCCCGGCGCACCTATCCGCTGAACTCCAGTTTCCGGCCCACCTACAACATGAGCATCAATCTCCTGGCACAGTTTGGCCGGTCCCGGGCCCGAGAAATCCTGGAATCCTCCTTTGCCCAGTTCCAGGCCGACCGTTCCGTGGTGGGCCTGGCCAGGCAGGTACGCAGCCGCGAGGAATCCCTGGCAGGCTACGCCAAGTCCATGACCTGCCACCTGGGCGACTTCACGGAGTATGCCCGGCTGCGCAGGGAACTATCCGACGCGGAGAGTGCCACCTCCCGGACCAAGTCACGGGTCCAGAAGTCACTCAGTGGCGACTCCCTTGCCCGTCTCCTGCCGGGGGACGTGGTCAATGTTCCCGGCGGACGCGCCCCTGGGCCCGCCGTCGTACTCAGCTCCGACCACGGCAGCCGCGAACCGCGGCCTGCCGTTCTTACGCTGGACAACCAGCTGCGACGAATCGGTACGGATGACCTGGAAGGTCCCATCGCCCCGGTGACCCGCATCCGGATCCCGAAGTCCTTCAATGCAAAGGTGCCCAAGTCACGACGCGATCTTGCGTCCTCCGTCCGGAACGCGCTGCGGGAAAACCGGCCGCCCGCTCCCGGCCAGAACCGCAACCACGATTTCGGCCGTGGCGCCGCCTTTCCCAACCATGAGAAGCGCATCGCGGCCCTGCGCCGGGCCTTGAAGGCACACCCCTGCCATGGATGCAGCGAACGGGAAGACCACGCGCGGTGGTCGGAGCGCTGGTGGAAGCTGCGGCGCGAAACGGACGGCCTGGTCCGCCAGATCCAGGGCCGCACCAACACCATCGCTAAAACCTTTGACCGGGTGTGCGACGTCCTTTTCGCCTATGGATATCTGGAGGACGCCGGCGATGGCCGCCTGAACATCAGCGCGGACGGCCAGCGGCTGCGCCGAATCTACGGCGAGAAGGACCTGCTGATCTCACAGTCGCTGCGGCTGGGCGCGTTCGATGACCTGGACGCCGCAGAAGTTGCTGCCCTGGCCAGCGTGTTGGTCTACCAGGCCAAACGCGAAGACCGGGGCCTGCGGCCGCGCATGCCCAGTGTCTCCCTGGAAACCTCTGTGGACATCGTGGTCAGGGAATGGTCCGTCCTTGAAGACGTGGAAGAGGAGAACAAGCTTCCGCTGACGGGCGAGCCTGAACTGGGCCTGGTCTGGCCTCTCTACAAGTGGGCCCGCGGCCGCCACCTGCAGGATGTCCTGAGCGGCACGGACCTTGCGGCCGGCGACTTTGTCCGCTGGGTCAAACAGGTGGTGGACCTCCTGGACCAGCTGGCAAAAATTCCCGGCCTTGATCCGCGGCTGGCACGGCTTTGCGCCGAAGCCATCAACCTCATCCGCCGCGGCGTCGTGGCGTACTCGTCCGTTCTCTAGTCCCGCTTTCACCCCTGCCGGCCGCTGCCGGCCTGCCCATACACAGGAGTCCTTTCCGCCATGCCCAACCCTGAAGCCACGTCCCGTCCCACCCCGGTGCTGTACCGGAACGGGTCCGTCTACACCGCGGCGGACCCCTTCGCTACGGCCATGCTGGTGGACGGCGACACCGTTGCCTGGGTCGGTTCAGAGCAGGCGGCATCATCCATTGCCGACAGTTCCATGGAGGTCATCGACCTCCGCGGCGCCCTGGTGGCCCCCGGATTCATCGATTCCCACATGCACCTGACCGAAACCGGCATTGCCCTGGAATCACTGCAGCTGGGGTCCGTAGCCTCTGCCCGCGCCCTGCTGGACGCAGTTGCCGCCGCCGGCGGTGACGGGCCCGTGCTCGGCCACGGTTGGGACGAGACCACCTGGGCGGACTCCACCCTGCCCACCGCCGAGGAACTGGAGCGCGCAGCGGACGGTCGTCCGGTGTACCTCTCTCGGGTGGACGTGCATTCGGCGTTGGTTTCGACGTCGCTGGCACGGTCAGCGGACCTGCGCGGCAAGGACGGGTACGACGGCGGAGCCCGGGTAACGCGGGCGGCACACGAAGCGGCACGACTGGCAACGCGCCAGCTGCCACAGGAGTCATTGAAGCGGCACCAGGAGCGTGCCCTGATGGAGGCGGCGGCCAACGGTTACGTTGCCGTGGCAGAGATGGGGGCGCCGCATATTGGCGGCGCCGATGATCTCAAGCTTGCTGCCGCTTGGAACGGTGGTGCGGACGGCGGTGCGCAGTTTCCCGAAGTATTGCCGTATTGGGGCGAGCTGGTTTCGTCCGAGGAGCAGGCCCGCGTTCTCGTTGGGCAGTTCGAAGGACGCATCCGCGGCCTTGCCGGTGACCTCAACATTGACGGTTCACTGGGTTCCCGCACTGCCGCGCTGCGGGCGGGCTACAGCGATGCGGCCCAGGAGCGCGGCGCACTGTACCTCAGCGTGGACCAGGCGGCAGCCCACCTTGCCGCGTGTTCCCTCGCCGGGATCCAGGGCGGGTTCCACGTGATCGGCGATGCCGGGCTTGACGCTGCCCTGGAAGCGCTGGACCTGGCGGCCAGGGAAGTGGGGGAGCAGCGGGTGCGTGCAGCCGGCCACCGGTTTGAGCATGTGGAGATGGCTGATGCGCCTGCCGTGGCCAAGCTGGCCCACTACTCCGTGACGGTCAGCGCCCAGCCGGCCTTCGATGCAGCCTGGGGCGGCCCAGGCGGACTTTACGAGAGGCGGGTGGGGGAGCGCAGCCGGTCCATGAATCCGTTCGCCGCCTTCTACTCCGCAGGGGTCCCCGTTTGCTTTGGCAGTGACAGTCCCGTCACCCCCCTCCGTCCGTGGGCCAGCGTGCGCGCTTGCGTGGAACATCACAACAGCGCAGAGCGAATTTCTGCACGGGCGGCGTTCCTGGGTCATACCCGCGCCGGCTGGAGGGCTGCCCGGCACGCAAACCCCATGGCTGGGCAGCTGGTTCCCGGAGCTCCTGCCAGTTTTGCCGTCTGGGAGGTGGAGGAACTGATGGTCCAGGTGGCCGACGGACGGGTGCAGTCATGGAGCACAGATCCGCGCGCCCGGACCCCCCTGCTGCCGGCCCTGGACACGGGCTCGGACCCGGTATGCCTGCAGACCGTCAAAAACGGCGCCGAACTGTTCGCCAGCCCGGCACTGCGTTCCTGACCCGGGAACCGTCCGCCCTATAATGGGGAGTTGCGCCCGGCGCCGGCAAGGCCGGTATCAGGTGCACCGACCACTTCCACCAGGAAAGGCCCTTTGTGCGCGTCCTTACGATCATTCCCACCTACAACGAACTGGAATCGCTGCCCAAGACGCTCCAGCGCCTTCGGAAGGCTGTTCCGGCGTCGGACGTGTTGGTGGTTGATGACAACAGCCCTGACGGCACCGGGCAACTTGCCGACGGCTTCGCCGCCGAGGATTCCCAGGTCCATGTCCTGCACCGCAAAGGCAAGGAAGGCCTGGGCGCGGCCTACATTGCCGGCTTCAAGTGGGGGCTGGAGGCCGGGTACGACGTCCTGGTTGAAATGGACGCAGACGGTTCCCACCAGCCCGAACAGCTTCCCCAACTGATTGAAGCGGTGGACCAGGGCGCAGACCTGGCCATGGGCTCGCGCTGGGTTCCCGGCGGCAGCGTGGTGAACTGGCCCCTGTATCGCCAGGCGATCTCGCGAGTGGGCAGCACCTATGCCCGCCTGATGCTCGGCCTGCCGATCAAGGATGTGACCGGAGGCTTCCGGGCATTCCGCAGGACGACCCTGGAGAAGCTCAACCTGGACCAGGTGGACTCGGTGGGCTATGGCTTCCAGGTGGACCTGGCCTGGCGCGTGGCGAAGCTGGGCCTGCGCATCGAGGAACGCCCCATCACCTTCGTTGAACGCGAGCTGGGTGCATCGAAAATGAGCGGCAACATCGTCGTCGAAGCCATGATCAATGTCACCAGGTGGGGTTTGGCTGCCCGATGGAACACCCTGGCAGGCAAGCTGAAGAACAAGCAGGCCTGATTCTGCTGGCGGGCTAAACCCCTGCAGGGGACGGAATACGCGAAAAAAAGGGGGCGGCCCCGCACCAAAGTGCGGGGCCGCCCCATTTTTTTGCGGCTGGCCTTAGGCCGAGCGGCGCTCTCCGCGGCGTTCGCGAAGGATGGTCAGGCGGTCCTCGAGGATCTGTTCGAGTTCAGGCAGGGAACGTCGTTCCAGCAGCATGTCCCAGTGGGTGCGCACTGCCTTGTCGTTGCTGGTGTCCGGCTTTTCGCCGTCGACCAGGAGCGCTTCCTTGCCGGTCTTGGAGACCCACACCGGAGGAATTTCCGCCTCGGAGGAGAACGTGACGAAGACCTGCTCGCCATCCGCGCAACGGTATTCAACCCGCTGGCGCGGAGCCGGCTCAACTCCGGACTCGGTCTCCATGCTCTGCGCACCAAGGCGCATGCCCCGCAGGCTGCGATCGCTCATGTTTTCTCCCTCTGGTCGGTTCGCGGATTAGATCTCCGCGCTAGCCGGTGGCGCCGTAGCACCGCCGGACTACTGTGTGCACTGTGCTGCATCATAGGATTCAACGCATTGCGAAGCTTGGTTGTTCCAGCCGGTATACTCCTGCCGGACAAATACCCAATTATACGGGTGTTAATCGGTCAGGACCAAACAGGGAGGGTTCCGCGGTTCTGCCGTGGAACCCTCCCTGTTTCCCTGTCGTGTTAGGGCTGGCTCCGGTCGGCGGGCGCTTGCTCGAAGAGCCCGGAAGCGGTGGCTTCCGCGTTGGCGCCGCCGATGGCGCTGCCGATGCCCTTCAATGCTTCCCCGACCTCGCTCGGGATGATCCAAAGTTTGTTGGCGGATCCCTCAGCCAGTTTGGGGAGCGTCTGGAGGTACTGGTAGGCCAGCAATTTCTGGTCCGGGTTACCTTTGTGGATCGCGTCGAAGACCTTCTGGATTGCCTGCGACTCGCCGTCGGCGCGGAGGATTGCGGCTTTGGCCTCGCCTTCGGCTTTGAGGATCGCAGCCTGGCGCTGGCCCTCTGCCGTCAGGATGGCGGACTGCTTGGTTCCCTCCGCGGTGAGAATGGCGGCTCGACGGTCACGTTCCGCGCGCATCTGCTTCTCCATGGAATCCTGGATGGAGTGCGGCGGGTCGATGGCCTTCAGTTCCACCCGTGAGACGCGGATGCCCCAACGGCCGGTTGCTTCGTCCAGGACGCCGCGCAACTGCCCGTTGATCTGGTCGCGGGACGTGAGGGCTTCCTCAAGGTTGAGTCCGCCCACAACATTGCGCAGCGTGGTGGTGGTGAGCTGTTCCACGGCCTGGATGTAATTGGCGATCTCATAGGTGGCAGCCCGGGGGTCCGTCACCTGGAAGTACACCACCGTATCGATGGAAACCACCAGGTTGTCTTCGGTGATGACCGGCTGCGGCGGGAAGGACACCACCTGTTCGCGCAGGTCCAGGAGCGGCAGGAGCCGGTCGACGAACGGAATCAGGATCGTCAGTCCCGGGTTCAGCGTCCGCTGGTACTTGCCAAGCCGTTCAACGACGCCGGCGCGTGCCTGCGGAATGATCCGGACGGCCCGGACCAAAACTATGATGACAAAGACGATCAGAACCACCAGCACGATGGCCAGCGCGGTTCCGCCTGCGTTATTCATACAACTCCTTGTTCCCCAATTGTCAGGTTGTATCAGGTCCGGTGGCCGCCGTAGGCGGTACCGAAACCACTGCTGTTGCGCCATCGATAGCCGCCACGACCACCTTCTGGCCCGCAGGAAGGACTCCCGCGGCGGAGCGGGCGCTCCAAATATCACCGCCGATTTTCACCAGGCCGCCGTCGGAGGTGACTGCTTCCATCACCACGGCCGGTTCGCCAATGAGCCGGTCCACGTTGGTCCGCTGTTCGGACGGGCCCTTCTTCAGGTGCGAGAGCGCCACCGGGCGGACAAAGGCAACCATGAGCAGGGACACGATGCAGAAGATGACCACCTGCAGCCAGGGATCGGCGCCGGCGAAATCGGCCACCAGTGCGGCGAGTGAACCGCCGCCGAGCATAATGAAAAACAGGTCAAGGGTGATCATCTCGATCACGGCAAACGTCAGGAAGGCTGTGAGCCAGACGGCCCACCAGTTTTCCCCAAGCCATTCGAACATCCCTGTTTCCCCCTTCGTCACGGGGGAACCGCGTCCGCGGACCCGCCAGTAACTGTCTTTTCATCCTAGTCCGCGGTCCTGCGGTGTGGGCCGGATCATGGAGGCTGCCGGGGGATAGTGGCCAAGTCGTTACGGGGCATCCCGGGTGCCGGGTCGGAAGATGAAAAGCCTGAACTTCGCCTGTGCTGCCAAAGGCTCGGGGACATCTTCGAGCCGGGCCGCAAGCCGATCCCGGTCCAGATGATGGCCGGCAGGCCCCATGAACGCCAGGTCCGCGGCTGCCGTGCGGCTAAGCTCCAGCGCGACGTCGACGTCGAGGGTGCTTTCCGCCTCGAAATGGCCGGCCATTGCCACGGCCAGCCGTTCGTCCTTGCCTTCTTCGATTCCCAGCATCCCGGTCGCCTCGGCGAGCTCCGCGAGATGTCCGCTGCGCGGTGTCACCACCACCAGCACGCCCGTGGGGCGCAGGACCCGGGCGAATTCCGCGGGGTTCCGTGGGGCAAAAACCACGGTAACCGCGTCTACCGAGTTGCTTTCCACCGGAAAGGGCTGCCAGATGTCCCACACCAGGTTGACCGTTTCAGGATTGAGCCGGGCGGCGCGCCGGAGGGCGAATTTGGAGATGTCCAGGCCGATGGCAGACGCCTGGCGCCCGGCCGCAGCCGCCGCGTCGAGGATTTCGCGCAGATAGTGCCCGGTCCCCGTTCCGGAGTCCAGCACGACGGCACCTGCCGCCGGCAGGTTGGGCACGACGGCGGCGGCAAGCGCCTGCGCCATCGGCCGGTAGTGGCCGTCCCCCAGGAAGTTGAAACGTGACGCCACCATGGCCGCACTGTCCGGCTCGAAGGGTGAGCCCTTGCCCACCAGGAGGTTGAAGTAGCCCTGGCGGGCGGCGTCGAAGCTGTGGCCGTTGGGACAGGCCAGGCGCGGATGGCGGCCACCCTTCGCTTCCTGGTGCTCGAGCGGAGCTGAGCAGACAGGACAGAGGAGAAGGACATCCGCGGAAGGCATGGGACCAATCTTAGGGCTGCCGGGCCCGCAGTCCGTGCCCGCCGCCTTGCGTACGTGGCAGCTGGAATCAGCCGGCGGAAATGCCGGCCGGACCGGCGTCGAACCCCAAACCATCCTGTGCCCTGCCGATGCCGGCCTCCGCCCAGTGCGCCGCGTACTCGGCGTTGCTGCTCAGGGACCGTAGCTGGGCCCGGTCTATGTACAGGATGCCGTTTAGGTGGTCCGTTTCATGCTGAACGATGCGCGCCTGCCACCCGAAAAACTCCCGGTGCTCCGGCACGCCGTCGGGCCTCAGATACTCCAGGAGCACAGCCTCCGGGCGGGCCACTACGGCCTGGAGCCCGTTCAGGGAAAGACACCCCTCATAGAACGACGCGAGTCCTTCCCCCCGGGGCGTGTACCGGGGATTGAGGATGGCCAGGAACTCCAGTGGGCTCCGGTTCCTCAGGGCTGCAGCTTCCGGATCAACGTTGAACTGGTCCTCCAGGACGGCAAGCCGCAGGGGAATGCCCAGCTGCGGGGCGGCAAGGCCCACACCCGGGGCCTCGTGCATGACCTGGCGCATGATCCCGATCAAGCGGTGCAACTGGTCCGCTGACAATTGCCCGTCGAACTCGGCGGCGCGTTGGCGCAGTGCCGGGTGGCCCGCCTGGACGATGGGCGGAAGGGATTCGGCGGACAGGATCCGCTCCACGGTCTCACGGATTTCGTGGGCACCGGCAGTTGTTTGGGGAACAGTCTGGGTCATGGGGACAGCCTACTGGCCGGACCACGGGGACCTGTCGGTTAGGGTCTACTGCATGGCTGACAATTCCCTCCCGGCGGCATCCCCGCTGGAGCACGTACTGGAATTCATTCGGGTCCTTGAGGCCGGCGGCGGCGCGGCGGAGATCAGGCCGTTCCTGTCGGAATCGTTCGTGCTGACCGAGGCACCGCATCTGCTGGCCCCTGAAGGCTCCACCCGGGCACTGGCTGGAGTCCTTGCCGGCGCCGACCAAAGCCGCCAGGTGGTGAAGGACCAGAAGTTCATTGTGCGGAGGACCACCTGTGAAGGCGGCCGGGTGGTGGTGGAGGCCGACTGGTCGGCCACGGTACTGATGGACCTGCGGTACTGGGACCGCGGCGAGACCGTCCGCGCCAGGACGGCCTCCGTCTTTGAGGTGAGCGGTGGCGTGATTGTGAGCCAGGACAGCTACGACTGCTATTTCCGGTAACCCCCGCCTGCTTGTGCCCGCCGGGAGCCTAGTGCATTGTGAAGCGCCTGGCGGCCCACCGGTTCACTGCCGGAATCGCCGCGGCCGCGCCAATGGCGGCGGTGCGGATTCCCAGGAGCTGTGACGGCAGCGGCCTGCCGAGCATCATGTTGACTTCCGCCTGTCGGCGGGCCAGGACCGCTGCCTTCTGCCGTCGCTTTTCGAACTCCCTGAGCTGGCTGCCAGTCGGCCTGCCTGCCAAGGCCGCGCAGACCACCGGCAGCAGCTCCCTGGCGTCCAGCCAGCCCAGGTTCATGCCCTGGCCTCCAATAGGGCTGATCTCGTGCGCCGCATCTCCCAGCAGCACCGCCCGTCCCGTGACGGTGCGGCGGGCAATGGTGGACCGCACGCTGAAGGCGCTCAGCATGGAATTCGAGGACGTATCAGGAAGGAACCCGGTCCGCCGCCGCACCAACTGGGCCAGATCGTGCGGGCCTGCCGCCGGTCCGGCGGCCTGTCCCAGCCGGACCACCCAGCGGCGCACGCCGCCGGGCAACGGGAAGGATTCAACGATTCCCTCCGGTTCGAGGAACAGGACGGCTTTGTTCCCGTAGTGCGTGCCGTCGTCGAAATCCCCCATGAGGTAGTGGTCCGGGTACGTTCTGCCGGCCACCGGCACCTGCAACGCGCTGCGCAGCCGGGACCGGGCACCGTCAGCCACCACGAGCAACGCTGCCGTGGCGCTGCGGCGCGTGGCACCTGCGCCGGACTCGACCTCAACGGTTACCGTGCCGCCGTCGTCCCTGACCCTGGTGACGTTGGCACCCCTGATGATCGCGCCGGAGTCCAGCTCAGTGACGCGCTCTTCGAGAAGCTGCTCCGTGCGGAACTGCGGGAGCGCCAGCACAAAAGGGAAATCCTTGGATACGGCGCCGAAATCCATGGTCCCCACTGTCTTCCCGCCGCTGACCGCCAGGCCGGTCCTGATGGGGACGCCCTCCTGCACCATGGGGGCAGCCACTCCAACCCCGGCAAGTGCCTTCAGTGCCGGGGGGTGGATGCCGATGGCGCGGGTATGCCGGTTCCGGGTCTGCCTCTGTTCAAAAACCTTGACCGAGACACCTTCCTGCAGCAGCGCAGCAGCCATGTACAGGCCCACGGGACCTCCGCCTGCGATCAGAACCTCGGCATCCATGGTCAGCCCTTGCGGTAGGTCAGGACCTGGTGAAAGGCAAATGAGTGCTCCACGGACCAGCCCGGGGGAGCGGCGGCAGCCAACTCGGCGGGCCGGTAGCTCCGGCGGATGGAGGTAAGGCCGTCCTGGCGGATGAAGGAGCGGCGGAAGGGGAGTGCGGCAACGCTGAAGAGGGCAAAGGCGGTGGGGCTTCGAACGAGGTCGTTGTGCAGCGCTTTCCCTGACGCCAGGATTTCGGAGTCGGCCAACAGATGCCGCAGCTCCTCGGGTCCGAGGTGGTGCAGCATGTGGTTCGAAATCACGACGTCGAATGCCGCACCTTCCCGGACGAGGTCTGCACTGTGGGCCTGACGGAACTCAACGCCCGGTATGGGCGGCCGGCGCCTGGCAAAGCTGGCCGCGCGGGGATCGGGATCGATGCCGGTGATCTGCATAGGCATGCCGTCCCGGGCTGCCCAGCGGGCCAGCATCACCGCGAGGTCGCCGCCGCCGCATCCGACATCGAGGACAGTCAGCGGCGCCTGGCCCTGCCGTTCCAGGCTGCGCAACTCCCTGGTGTAGAGCCGACGCCAGCCCGACAGAGCCCTGTTAATGATGCCGAACTGCCGGTAGGTGTTGTCCAGGAGCCGGGGGTCGCAGTCGGGGTGGTCCATTTGCTCGACATCGCCGATGGCGCGCCGGGTAAGCAGGATGTCCATTGTTGTGGAAGCCCGCTCAGGCAAGCGTTGCCTCGGTGGCCCGGTTGTCCTTGAGCAGGACTTCTTCCCTGGCAGCGTCCTCCTGGGGAGTGTCTATTTGTGCGGGGTCCTCCTGGGGAGTGCTCGCCGACCGGCCAGCGGACTGCCGGAGCTTCGTGAACAAACCCGTTTCCACCGTCAGGCCCGGGCCAAAGGCCATGGAACAGATCCGTTCATCCTCTTCCTTGAGGGGTTGTTCCAGGATGTGTTTGAGGACGAACAGCACGGTGGCGCTGCTCATGTTTCCGAAATTGCGCAGGGTCTCCCGGGCGGGAACCAGTTGCGTGTCGCTGAGGCCGAGCCGGGACTGCACCTTATCCAGGATGCTGCGGCCGCCGGGATGGATGGCCCAGTGGGGGATGGCGGTGTAGGGGAGTGCCGCCAGCTCGGGTTCCCTGGCTAAAAGCGGTTCCAGTGCATCCACGATGTGGTCGTCAATGATGTGCGGCACGTAGTTGCCCAGGACCATCTCGAAGCCGTTGTCACCGATATTCCAGGCCATGGAGTCCTCACCGACCGGCGTCAGGACAGTTTCGAAATGGTCCAGTTTCAGCAGCGCGCTTTCCTCGGCGCCTGGCCGGGCCGTCACGACGGCGGCTGCCGCACCGTCAGCGAACAGCGCCGAGCCCATGATGGTGTCCGGGTTGTTGGAGGTCCGGACGTGCAGGGAGCACAGTTCAGCACAGACAACCAGCACGACGGCATTGGGATCCGCCTCGCAGAACAGCTTCGCCGCGCGGAGCGCGGGGAACGCCGCGTAACAGCCCATGAAACCCAGATGGTAGCGCTGGACAGCAGGACTGAGGCCGAGTTCGCGAACAACCTTATAGTCAGGGCCAGGGTTGAAAAAGCCGGTGCAGGAAACGGTCACCAGATGAGTTATGTCAAGTAAATCGAGTTCAGGGGCGGCTTCCAGGGCAGCGCGGGAAGCCTCGACGAACAGCTTTGTGGCCTCGCGGGCGAAGATGTCGTTGCGGACCTTGGTGCTCGGGTTCAGCAGCAGGCCGGATTCCTGGTCATAGAACTGCGGGTTTTCGGAGCGGGCCGTGGTGGTCAGTTCCTCAACGGCGGTGAACCTCGTATCAATGGCTGCACCATCAAAGCAGGTGTTGACCAGCCGCGAACCCAATCGGGACAAACCCGGCTGTGCCGCAAACACGTCGCGGGCTTCGGACTGGATCAGCTTTGTCGTCGGAACTGCAGTTTCGAGTGAACGCACGTAGACCGTCATTGATTCATTCTTGACGGGCGCCTGGATAAAGACAATGCCTCTGCGTCCTGACCAGCGCTTTCATGCTCTTTCAGGCCGGTTTTGTGGCCAGGGATGCATGCTGGGCAACCCCGCCCGGAGTCCTTACCGAAACGCCGATAATCTACATTATGTCAAGTAGTACTCTGCGTATTGCATCAGATGAATCAATCGCCCCGATCCCCCGGATCCGCACCAAGTCCTTTCACTTCCCTAAGATTCCGCGGAATTTGCGGTCTGAACAGCGTTAACGCGCCGCTGGCCAGGCGCTGCCCGACGGGCGCAATATCGATCCTTGAAGCGGTTGCGACAAGCGTCTGACCTGCGGTTTTGTGCTGATGATGCATTTAATGAATCATTGATTCAAGATTTGAGCACAAACTTCGAGGGAACTGTGGGGCGAGAATGGCGGTGGACGCGTCCGGGCGTGTGCTGCAGCTGAGTGCTGTTCAGCTGCTGCATCCCGAGGAACAGACTCTTGAGGACATGCTGACCGGGTGGCGCAACCAGCAGCTTTCCAGGAACCTCCAGTTCGACACGATCGACAAGGGCATCGCGAGTGTCCGCCGGTTCGTGAACCATGTGAACGAGTTTCCGTGGAACTGGGCACCGGAACACGTCGAGGAGTATTTCGGTGACCTCCGCTCAATCCACCAGCTGAAGCACTCCACGGTCCGCGGCTACCAGTCCACGCTCCGCCGGTTCACGTCCTACGTGTCAAACCCCGACTACGGCTGGGACCAGGTCTGCGAACAGCGCTTCGGCACGCACCCGTCCCAGGTCTTCTTTGACTGGAACACCGCCTCCCACACACAGGAGTACGAAGGACGTCCCTCCAAGCGGCCCTTCACCAAGACGGAACTCCAGATGCTGTTCGATCACGCCGACGACCAGGTCGAACTCATCGCCGCCTCAGGCAAGAAAGGCTGGCAGGCCGCCTACCGGGACGCCGTCATGCTGAAAATCGCCTACTCGTACGGGCTCAGATTCAACGAGCTCCGGCACCTGCAATCCATCGACTTTGCGGCCAACCCGAAGGCGCGAAGGTTCGGCAAGGCAGGCGTCTGCAAGGTCCGGTTCGGCAAATCCCGCAAGGGCTCCCCGCACAAACCCCGCAGCGTCCTGACGGTCTTCGACTGGACCGCCGGCGTTCTCGAGGACTGGCTCGCCAACGGACGGGGCATGCTCGACACCCTGGACCTGTTCCCCAGCGAACGCGGCGGCCTGATCTGCGAATCCACCCTGCTGCGCCGGCTCCGGCGCTACCTCAACGAGCTGGGCCTGCCAATGGATGGCCTGGACCTGCATTCGCTCCGGCGCTCCTATGCAACGCACCTGTTGGAGGACGGATGGGATCCTAGATTCGTGCAACATCAGATGGGCCACGAACACGCCTCCACCACCGGGATTTACCAGTTCGTCAGCGACGACTTCCGCAACACGACCCTTCGGGCAGCGCTGGACCGCACCATGGATGAAGTCCTGGGCGTGCAGATGCGAGGTGAATGGTGAGACGCGACGTCGAATACAAGTGGCGGCTCTCGGAGCTCATGGCAGCACGGGGCCTGCACAACACCACCGACCTCATCCCCCTTCTGGCCGAGCGCGGCATCACCTTGTCCCGCCCACAGGTCTACCGTCTCGTCAACCAGAAACCCGAACGCGTCGCACTGCAGGTCATCGCCGCGATCTGCGACATCTTCTCCTGCGGACCCGAGGACCTCATCACCGTCACAGCCGCCGACGTCCGCGCCCGCAAAACCGGAACCAGCGCCCCCAACGTCGTCGACCTGAACCGCACCGTCAGACCACGGCGCGCACGCATCATCGACAATGATCACTGACAAACCCGCAGGCCTCAGCCCCCGCAGCACCAGCCGCGGCCGGCCCCGCACCACGGGGACTGCCACCTGCGCACGCTGCGGCCGGGCCGCCGGTAAAACCCGCGCCACCTGGCCCGAAGGCCGAATCTGCGGCCCATGCTTCACCACCGCCACCCGCACCCACGGGACCTGCCCGGAGTGCGGCCAGCACAGACTTCTACCCGGGCCACCGGACATCAGCGGAGGGCCACGCTGCGCGCCCTGCGCCGGCATCCTCCACGACTTCCACTGCACCCGTTGCAATACGGAGGGCGAGTTCTACCGGCGCGGCATATGCGCCCGCTGCGCCCTCCGGGAGGACCTCAACGAACTACTGCTCATGCACCCCGCCGACCCGGACACCGCCGGCAAAATCGTCCATGCGCTTTGCAAAGCGGACCGGCCCGAAAGCATCATCACGTGGAAACGCTCCCCCAAAGTCCAAGCACTCCTGGCCTCTCTGTCATGCGGGGAAACTCCCTTGACGCACGAAGGACTCGATGCCGCGGCCAAGTCAGCGAACCGCGAAGCCAATCACCTGCGCGCCCTGTTCATTCATCATGGACTCCTCCCCTACCAAGACCCGTATCTGGCCCGGTTCGAAACCTGGATTGACGACAAGCTCCGCCACTTGCCCGAGGAGGTCGCCAAACCCGTCGCACAGTTTGCCACCTGGCATCACCTCCGGCGCATCCGGTCCATCACAACACCGGAGAAGAGCGCCCAAGCCCCGGTCCACTCGGCCAAGCAAGAGATCACCGAAACCGTCAAGTTTCTGGACTGGCTCTGGGAAACCCACCAGCGGACAGCGGCGAACTGCACCCAACAAGACATCGAAACCTGGCTCGCAACCGGTTCCACGACCAGAAAAGCCATCCGCACCTTCATCGTCTTCATCAAGAACACCGGCACAAACCACAGGGTGGACATGGG
Source organism: Arthrobacter sp. FW306-07-I (assembly GCF_021800405.1). Lineage (NCBI taxonomy): Bacteria > Bacillati > Actinomycetota > Actinomycetes > Micrococcales > Micrococcaceae > Arthrobacter > Arthrobacter sp. FW306-07-I. Next base: position 2,286,370 of record NZ_CP084550.1, read on the forward strand.
CCACTACACAGCCAAAACCCGCCCCGCGATCACCCAGGACCAGCGCGTGGCCTGGCTCCGGGAACTGCTTACCGGCACCAGCGAGTCCCTGCCCTACCGAGTCGCCGGCATCCTGCTGCTTCTCTACGCCCAGCCGCTCGTTCGGGTCGCCAAACTCCGGACCGACGCTATCGAAACCAATGAAAGCACCGGCAACATGCGGATCACCTTCGGCCCGCACCCAGTGCCCATTCCCGAACCCTTCGCCGACTTGCTTCGAGAGCACCTTAAAGGCCGTCCGAATCTCAGAACAGGATCAGACGCACAAAGCCCCTGGCTCTTCCCGGGGACCCGGGCCGGACAACCACTTCACCCAAACGGCATCATGGATAGGCTCCGAAGCCTGGGCATCGACCTGCGCGGCGCACGAAACACGGCCCTCGACGAACACCTTTTAGTCTCACCACCGCCACTGGTCGCCGACGCACTCGGATACAGCCACCAAGTAGCCTTCCTCCACGCCGACGCGGCAGGCGACGCCTGGTCCCGCTACGTCAACCTAAGAACCGGGCCTTGAAGCGTCCTTGCGAACACTTCGACAGTGACATCTAACTCTCACTCATCAAGGTCTTCTCGCCTGTCTGAGCGCAGATCCTCAATCGGTCTCTTTCCAATGAGCTCCTGACGATAACCCTCAACTTCAGCAGACTTCTTTCGAGACCATCGCCAACCAAAGTAGGACCCAAGAAGCCCAGCTAACGCGAAACCCACCGCCGTCACAGCCGGGGAGCCCGTTGCAACCTGGATCCAGACGGCAATGCCAACAACCAACATCGCTGTGACTACCAAAACGAAGGCTTTCTGCTTTCGACCCGTCATCGCACTCCTCCCCGAGCAGTTGTGCAAATGCTGGCACGAACTAGACCAACAGGGAAAGCCTTGGCAGCAAAGGTAGACATTCCGTGTTCTAGCGGAGGACTTGCACGACGCAGGCTTTCGTGGCGAATACGCTCACATTTGATCCGCAGGGATGCCAGTAACGTTGATGAAGCAGTTCGATGGCTTGGCCTCTGGCTGAGACATGCATCCCCCTCCTGCCACGGCTATCAAGCCTGTTCTGCTGGATAGCTGGTGGGCTGGTGGGACTGGCCGGCCAACGGGCCGGTTTTGATACTGGTCAGTGACGCCGCCGGATCGAAGCGCCCACCACGGCTCCAAGTCCCAGTCCCAATGCAAAGCCCCAGAACGGCGACTGAAACATTGCCAGGCCAAGGCTGATGCCCAAGGCCGCACCAACCAGGCTGCATATCCACAAGGCTTTGTTCACTGTGTCTCCAGTAGTGCTGGGCTCCTTGGTTCCTGCTGTGACCCTACTGCATCCCTATCCCCTACGCCGCTCAAAACGGGGAGCCCCCGCATGGAAGTTGGGTAGTTCCTCCCCATGCGCGCTACAGCCGGGCGTCCTAACCTTTTGGACATGGCGGCAGGCCGGCCGGTCGCCCGCCAGCGCGATGGAGCGGTCCCCCGGGCCGCTCTCTTGTTCATGCAGACGGCGACCGCGCACCATCCTCCTTCCATTCACAAGGACGCCTCCATGCAGGAACTTCCCCGACCCCAAGCGTGCACACATTCGGTCAGCACCTGCCACGCGTGCCGTTCATTGATGCGTGAGGACGCGCTGCGGCAGGCACCCGGACGGCCCATCATCCTCCTGAAGCCCGCACCGGTCACGGTTCGGGCCCACCCGGGGACCGCCGTCGCCTATACCGTGACGGACGTCCTGGTTGAGTGGGACGGAAGCGGCGGATACCAGCTCCGGTGGGAGGCAAGCTGGCTGGTCCGCAAGGTTGAAGCGCCGCCAGACAGCAACGGCCGACAGGATGCCGGTCCCCTGCCGATCCCGACGCCGGGCATGTACGTGCCCGCGTCAACCCTCTCTGCAGGCGGCTAAGCTCGAAACCATGAGTTCGTTGAAAACGAAGCCGGCCAAGACAGCTTCCGCGAGAGTAGTCCTGGCGGCGGCAGCAGCTGACATCGTGTTGATTCTCGCGTTCGCCGCGATAGGCCGGGACGCGCACCACCGTGAGGAGCCGGTCCTCGGCGTGCTCCTCACCGCATGGCCCTTCCTCGCCGGCGCAGCCGCGGGCTGGGCAGCTGCCAGGGTATGGCGGAGGCCCTTATCCGTCCTGGGGGCAGGTGTTCCCGTCTGGCTGGGCAGCCTGGCAGGGGGCATGGTCCTGCGCGCCCTCACTGGCCAAACAGTCGTGATTCCCTTCGTCATCGTGGCCACGCTGGCGCTTGCCGTTTTCCTGGTGGGCTACCGCCTGCTGATCACCGGCGCTGGAAAGCTCCGCAGTCGATAAGTACAGGACGCGGCAGCCGGGGAAACGCCGACCGTGTAATAGGCTGGCAGCAGAGAAGAAACCTGCCGGGCCCTGCCGCGGCGGAACTGATTGAAGGGGTACAAACGTGGTTACCGCATTTGTTCTGATCAAGACTGACGCCGCCCGCATTCCCGAGACGGCGGAGGAGATCTCCGCCATCGAAGGCATCAGCGAGGTTTACTCGGTCACCGGGGAATGGGACCTCATAGCGGTGGCGCGCGTGCACCGGCACGAGGATCTGGCGGACGTCATCGCCGACCGCCTCTCCAAAGTTCCCGCCGTGGTCCATACCACCACTCACATCGCGTTCCGGGCCTACTCGCAGCACGATCTGGACGCCGCCTTTTCCCTGGGCTTCGAACAGTAGGCCCTGGCCGCCCTAGGCGCGGGACAGGGATACCCAACGGTCCAGCACGGCGGCGGCGGCACCGGAATCAATGGACTGTGCTGCGCGGGCGAACGCCTTCTGCATACGGTCCAGGAACGGGCCCGCCGCTTCCAGGTCGAACGCAACCAGGCCGGCCGCAGCATTCACCAACACTGCGTCCCTGGCAGGACCCTCCTGGCCGGCAAGCACGTCCCGCACGACTCCCGCGTTGGCAGCTGCATCGCCGCCGCGGAGCTGTTCAACGGTAGCCAGGCTGATGCCGAGGTCCTCGGGCGAGAAATGGAGCTCGGTGACGACGCCATTCCGGATCTCCCAGACCGTGGAAGGACCGGTGGTGGTCAGCTCATCCAGCCCGTCGTTGCCACGGAACACCAGCCCCCTGCTCCCCCGCCGGGCCAGGACTCCCGCGACGAGCGGCGCCATCCTCTCGTTGGCGACGCCGACGGCCGAGGCCTGAACGTTCGCGGGGTTGGTCAACGGCCCCAGGAAGTTGAATGCCGTAGGTATTGCCAGCTCGCGGCGGGGTACGGCCGTGTGACGGAACGAGGGGTGGAACACCTGGGCAAAACAGAACGTGATCCCCGCCTCTTCAGCGTTCCGCGCCACCTGCGCAATGGACAGGTCAAGGCGGACACCCAGCGCTTCGAGCACGTCGGCAGAACCGGACGACGACGACGCGGCCCGGTTGCCGTGCTTCACCACCTTTGCACCGGCGCCGGCAGCGACGAGCGCGGCCATGGTGGAGATGTTGACGGTGTTAAGTTGGTCACCACCCGTCCCGACGATGTCGAGCTTTTCGCCGGAGATTGCCACCGGGTTGGCATGGGAAAGCATCGCTTCGACCAGGCCGGAAAGCTCATCCACGGTTTCACCCTTGGCGCTGAGGGCCACCAGGAATCCAGCGATCTGCGCAGGCGTGGCTTCACCGGACATGATGGTGTCCATGGCCCAGGAGGTGCTCTCCGCCGAGAGGTCGGACCCCTTGATAAGGGCGGAGATCAGGCGGGGCCAAGTGTTGCCGGACGCTGCGGATGCCAGTGAAGTCACCTGCTGATGCTATCGAGGGATGGCAGGCGCTGACCAATGTGAACGGTGCCGGGAACTTTTCCGGCCAATTTCGCGTCTTTGTAGAAAAAGTCCTCCGAAAAGGTGGTTTGCGTTGGGCAGCACGGACTTTTACAGACATAATGTCTATGTGACATCTGCGACCCATGCCCCCAGTACCCCGGCGCACCCAACGCTGAACCGCCCCAACATGGTTTCTGTCGGAACCGTTGTGTGGCTGTCCAGCGAGTTGATGTTCTTCGCCGGTCTCTTCGCCATGTACTTCACTCTGCGCTCCACCAGCGGGCAGATGTGGGCGGAAGAGACAGCCAAGCTCAACTTCCCCTTTGCGCTCGTCAACACGATCGTCCTCGTGGCCAGTTCCTTTACTTGCCAGATGGGCGTCTTCGCCGCAGAGCGGCTGCAGCCCCGGCGTACCGGTGGCGCGCTGCAGTTCGCCCGCTGGGGAATGAACGAATGGTTCACCCTGACCTTCCTCATGGGCGCGTTCTTCGTCGCCGGCCAGACCACCGAATACGCGATGCTGGTCTCCGAGCACGTCTCGCTCTCCTCCAACGCCTACGGCTCAGCGTTCTACATGACCACCGGCTTCCACGGCCTCCACGTCATCGGCGGCCTGATTGCCTTCCTGCTCATCATGGGCCGGTCCTTCGCTGCGAAGAAGTTCGGACATTTCGAAGCAACGTCCGCAATCGTCACCTCTTACTACTGGCACTTCGTGGACGTCGTGTGGATCGGCCTCTTCCTGGTCATCTACGTACTCAAGTAGCCAGCTTTGATTCTTTTTCTACAAGAGGCAGAATTTCAGGTAGCGGCTCCCGGAGCCGGCGCAGGATCGAATAAAGGAACCACCACGTGAAGGCACTCTCCCAAAAGCGGCGTCACCCACTTGCAGCAATCGCGCTGCTTCTGATGGGGCTCCTCATTACGGGTGGGCTGTACGCCGTAGCAACCTCGATGAATGAGGCCAAGGCGAGCACCACCACCGCAAGCGCAAGCGACGTGGAGGAAGGCGGCAAGCTCTTCGCCGCCAACTGCGCCACCTGCCACGGCATGGGTGCCAGTGGATCCAAGGACGGTCCGTCGCTGGTCGGTGTCGGTGCCGCCGCTGTTGACTTCCAGGTGGGTACCGGCCGCATGCCGATGCAGATGAACGGTCCCCAGGCCATGAAAAAGCCTGTCCAGTTCAACGACGAGCAGACCCACCAGCTTGCAGCCTACGTTGCTTCCCTGGGAGCCGGCCCGGCAATCCCTTCAGAAGAGCTGACAAACGGTGGCGGTGACGCGGCCGCCGGTGGCGAGCTCTTCCGTACCAACTGCGCCATGTGCCATAACGCCGCAGCAGCCGGTGGAGCCCTGACCCGGGGCAAGTTTGCTCCCGCCCTGGCCGATGTCAGCGGCAAGCACATCTACGAAGCCATGGCCACGGGCCCGCAGAACATGCCCGTGTTCAACGATGCCAACATCTCCCCTGAGGGCAAGAAGGACATCATCACCTTCCTGAAGCAGATCGAGACTACCGGTTCGCCGGGCGGCGCCAACCTGGGCTCCCTTGGCCCGGTTGCTGAAGGCCTGTTTGTCTGGGTCGCCGGCCTCGGCGTCATCATCGCCTTCACCATCTGGCTGACCTCAAGGACTTCCTGAGTTTCGGCAGGAAAAACACACTTCTGCTGCCCAGTCAGCAGCTTGATATTAGAAACTAACCCGGCAACCGCCGGGACGAGAGAAGGATGAGGCGAATTATGGGCAACCATAGTGACGGCAGTCCGAACCACTCGGGCACCGTAGCTACGGCTGGTCAGAATGAGGTGGAGAGGTTCCAGGATCCTGGAATTCCCCCGCATCGTTTGCGCCTGGCTGACACGGACCCGAAGGCCGCAAAGCGGGCAGAACGGCAGGTCGCCTTACTATTTGGCATTTCTGTTGTTGGAACCCTGATCTTCCTGGTGGCGTACTTCGCCATCGATCTTGGTCATGACTCCAGCATTGCCACTATCCGGCTCCAGAATGCCCTGCTCGGCGTCGGCACTGCCTTCGCCATGTTGGGTATCGGTACCGGCATCGTGCACTGGGCCAAGGCCCTTATGCCCGATCACGAGGTCTCCGAGGAACGACATGCGATCCGTTACGAGGAGGACCGCCAGGCTGCTGTCCGCATCGTTGACGACATCGTTGAAGAGACCGGCATCAAACGCCGTCCGCTCATCCGCAACACCCTTCTGGGGGCCGTTGCGCTGGCTCCGCTTCCCGCTGTGGCCATCTTCGGCGACCTTGGGCCGCGGCCTGACGACAAGCTCGCACACACCATGTGGGCTCCCCAGGACGGAAAGCTCAAGCGGCTTACCCGGGACCCCGATGGCACACCCATCAGGGCCGCGGATGTCACCATCGGTTCCGCCTTCCACGTTATCCCGGAGGGGCTGAACGAACTTGAGGAAGGCAAGCTTAACGAGAAGGCCAAGGCCGTTGTCCTGCTTATGCGCCTCGATCCAGCATCGCTGAACCCCTCCAAGGGCCGCGAAGACTGGGGCTACAACGGAATCGTCGCCTACTCCAAGATCTGCACCCACGTCGGTTGCCCCGTTGCCCTCTACGAGCAGCAGACGCACCACCTGCTGTGCCCGTGCCACCAGTCCACCTTCGACCTCACGCAAGAGTGCAAGGTGATCTTTGGCCCCGCCAGCCGTCCTCTCCCCCAGCTGCCGATTGCAGTTGATGACGAGGGCTACCTCGTCGCTACCAGCGACTTCCATGAACCCGTAGGACCAAGTTACTGGGAGCGTGATGAGCATGAGCGCAACATCAACAGCTGAACCCGCTTTCGTCGCTAAAACAAAGACAGGCCGGTTTACCGACTTTGTTGACTCCCGCGTGGGCGGCTCTGGCATCCTTCGCGAATTCGGCCGCAAGGTATTCCCCGACCACTGGTCGTTCATGTTCGGTGAAGTCGCCCTGTACTCCTTCGTCATCCTGCTGCTTTCGGGCACCTTCCTGACGTTCTTCTTCGATCCGTCCATGGCGGAGACCCACTACGACGGTTCCTACGTTCCTCTGAAGGGCGTGGAAATGTCGGTGGCGTACAGCTCGTCGCTGAACATCTCCTTCGATATCCGCGGCGGCCTTTTCATGCGCCAGGTGCACCACTGGGCGGCCCTGCTGTTCGTGGCGTCCATTGCGGTCCACATGCTGCGTGTTTTCTTCACCGGCGCGTTCCGCCGCCCGCGTGAGATGAACTGGGTAGTCGGCAGCGTACTGCTGATCCTGGCCATGGCAGCCGGATTCACCGGCTACTCGCTCCCCGACGACCTGCTGTCCGGTAACGGCCTCCGGATTATCGATGGCGTCATCAAGTCGATCCCGGTCATCGGAACGTACATCTCGTTCTTCCTGTTCGGTGGCGAGTTCCCCGGTACCGCCATCATCAGCCGCCTCTACATGCTGCACATCCTGCTGGTGCCTGCCCTGATCCTGCTGATGATCGTCCTCCACCTGTTCATGGTGGTGGTCCACAAGCACACCCAGTACCCTGGCCCCGGCCGTAACGACAACAACGTTGTGGGTTACCCCCTCGGGCCTGTCTACGCAGCGAAGGCCGGTGGCTTCTTCTTCATCGTCTTCGGTGTGATCGCACTGATGGCCGCATTCTTCACCATCAACCCGATCTGGAACTACGGTCCCTACGACCCGTCCCCCGTGTCCGCCGGTACGCAGCCCGACTGGTACATCGGCTTCGTTGACGGCGCGCTGCGGCTCATGCCGGGCACGCTCGGCAACTGGCACGTGGAGCAGGTCTGGTTCGGCCACGTGTTCACCTTCAACGTTCTGCTGCCCGCCCTGGTGCCGGCCGGGATCCTGTTCACCGTGATGTTCACCTACCCGTGGATCGAACGGTGGATCACCAAGGATGACCGTGAACACCACGTGCTGGACCGTCCGCGCAACGCCCCCACCCGCACGGCAATCGGCGTAGCAGGGTTCATCTGGTACTGCGTCATGTGGGCTGCTGCAGGTTCCGACCTCATCGCCACGCACTTCCACGTGTCGCTGAACGATGTCACCTACTGGCTTCGTGCTCTGTTCTTCATCGGCCCCATCATCGGCTTCATCGTCGCCAAGCGCGTAGCACTTGCGCTGCAGCGCAAGGACCGGGAGATCGCCCTTCATGGTCGGGAGACAGGCCGCATCGTCCGGCTTCCGCACGGTGAGTTCATCGAGGTCCACGCCCCGCTGGATGAGTACAAGCGCTACAAGCTGGTTGGTTTCGAATCACCCCAGGTGATTCCGGCCATTCCCAACGAGCACGGCGTAGTCACCAGCAAGGAAAAGCGCCGCGCGTTCCTTTCGCGCTGGTTCTTTGAAGACCGCGTCGCTCCGGCAACGCCTGCTGAGCTGGAGGCAGCCCACGGCCACGGCCACGAGGCTGTTGAAGCGGCAGAAGGAAGCAAGAGCCTCACGCACTAGCTTCAGAACCCAAAGGAAAGGCCCGATCCGTTATGGATCGGGCCTTTCCTGCTTAACACGTGGCTGCAAGTACCTCCAGGCCCGTTCACCAGCGCCAAAAGTGGCGTGCCTAGTGGTTGCGGGCTCTCCGTGCTCCGGGTCGCTGGAGGGGCACCCAGAGCTTGTACCGGTCCGCCCGGTAGTACGAGACGGAGTAGTCCACCATGGCCCTTGCCACGAACGCATGCCGCTGGATCTTCAACAGGGGCGCCCCCACTTCGACGTTGAGCAGCCTGGCAGTGGAGGGTGACGCCGCCGTGGCCTCGATCATGTCCTCCCCCCACTCCATGACCAGGCCGAACTGCTCGCTGAGGACGTTATACAGCGAGGTGGGCGGCTCGCCGTCGAGCAGCCCTGGGACCCGGTGCGCCGGGATGAAGTTTTCGTCCACGCTCATCGGTTCCCCGTCCGCCAGAAGGAGCCGGCGGAACCGGACCAGCGGAGTGCCCTCATCAAGCTGGAGCTCGCGCGCCAGGAAGGCGCTGGCACCGATCTGCTCGAAGCTCAGCACCTTGGCTGCAGGAACCATGCCGCGCCGCTGCATCTCCTCGCTATAGGACGTGAGCTTCACTTGGAGGTCCAGTTTCGGGCGCCGGACAAAGGTCCCCAAACCGACCACACGCTCGATGACCTCCTCCCCCACCAGGGCATCGATGGCCTGTCGCACGGTCATCCGGGCCAGCCCAAACCGCTCGGCAAGGTCACGTTCCGAGGGAAGCGCCGAGCCCGGGGGGCAGGACTCTGCAATATAGGTCCGAAGGATCTCGCGTAGTTGAACGTAGATGGCGGTTCCGCTGGTGCGGTCTATCTCCCCCGCTATTTCCGTGGCGCCAGCTGCCATGATGTTTCTCCTGCCGTTGGGTTTGCACTCAATTTTAGGACGGGCTAGACCACCTGCTGTACCACTCTCGGTCGCTGTCGCGCACAGCGCCGGCCGCCGGATATATTTGGTCAGGACATTTTGCCGGACAGACGGATGGGGCCGTCGCGTGACGTAGGAGTCGCTTTGCCAGTACAGAAGGCCGTGGTCGCTGCGCCCGTGGGCCTGCACGCACGTTCCGCCGCCATATTTGTCCGGGCGGTCACCGATACCGGACTGCCGGTCTCTATCAGCAAGGCCGGCGCTGACAAGGTGGATGCCCGCTCCCTGCTCCAGGTGATGGCTGCCGACTTCCCGCAGGGCTGCCACGTTGAACTGGCCGTCAATGAGGCGGCCCTGGATGGCGCTTTGGGCCGGCAAAAGGCCGAGGAAGCCCTCCGGGACCTCCGGGGCCTGTTGGAGTCGCAGGGAGCCGCCTGAGCCGCTTGGAGATAGTTAACGACGTCGGGCCCCACCTTTCGGTGGGGCCCGACGTCGCTATTCTTTTTCCTGCCTAGTGCGCGTGGTCTCCGCGGCTGTACTCGTAGACCCAGCCAACGAGTGCCACAACGGCAATACCGGCCGCGATGAAGATGATCCACGGACCCACTGCCAGGCCCAGGAAGCCGGTGGCGCAGGCGATGCCCAGCACGAGGGGCCACCAGCTCCAGGGGCTGAAGTGCCCCTGCTCGCCGGCGCCTTCGTGGATTTCAGCATCACTGCGGTCTTCAGGACGCAGGCCCACCCGCCGGCCGGTGAAGCCGAGGTAGGCGCCGATCATGCCTGCCAGCCCACCAACGAGGAGGATGCCCAGGATGCCGACCCATTCACCCCAGCTGGTCAGGAAACCGTAGACCAGAGCGACGGGAACGAAGAAGAAAACTCCGGAGCCAAAGATCCAGGATTCGATTTTCATTGTGCGGTGTCCTTCTGGTCGGCGTTGCCGAGCACCCCTGCTGCGGGAGCCGGCGACTCAACGGTGTGAACCTGCCGGAGTTCCGGGTGGTGCAGGTCCAGGGCGGGACGCTCCGAACGGATCCGGGGCAGGGACGTGAAGTTGTGGCGCGGCGGCGGGCAGGACGTGGCCCACTCCAACGAAGCACCAAAGCCCCACGGATCATCGACCTGGACCTTTTCGGCGCTGCGCCAGGTGATGTAGACGTTCCAGAAGAACGGGATCAGTGACGCACCAAGCACGAACGATGCGATGGTGGAGAACTGGTTCATCCACGTGAAGTTGTCCTCCACGAGGTAGTCGGCGTAGCGGCGGGGCATACCTTCGACGCCCAGCCAGTGCTGGATCAGGAAGGTGCCGTGGAAGCCCAGGAAGAGCATCCAGAAGTGGATCTTGCCCAGGCGCTCGTTGAGCATCTTGCCGGTCCACTTGGGCCACCAGAAGTAGAACCCGGCGAACATGGCGAACACGACGGTGCCGAACACCACGTAGTGGAAGTGCGCCACCACGAAGTAGGAGTCCGAGACGTGGAAGTCCAGGGGCGGGGAAGCCAGGATGATGCCGGTCAGGCCACCGAAGAGGAAGGTGATCATGAAGCCGATGCTCCACAGCATGGGCGTCTCGAACGTCAGCGACCCGCGCCACATGGTGCCGATCCAGTTGAAGAACTTCACGCCGGTAGGCACTGCGATGAGCATTGTCATGAACGAGAAGAACGGAAGCAGGACGGCGCCCGTGACGTACATGTGGTGTGCCCACACCGTCACGGAGAGGGCTGCGATGGCGATGGTCGCGTAGACCAGGCCCTTGTAACCGAAGATCGGCTTGCGGCTGAACACCGGGAAGATCTCCGAGACGATGCCGAAGAACGGCAGCGCGATGATGTACACCTCCGGGTGGCCGAAGAACCAGAACAGGTGCTGCCACAGGACAGCGCCGCCGTTCTCCGGGTCAAAGATGTGCGCGCCGAACTTGCGGTCCGCGCCGAGCGCGAACAGTGCGGCGGCCAGCGGCGGGAAGGCCATGAGCACCAGGATGGCGGTGATCAGGGTGTTCCAGGTGAAGATGGGCATCCGCCACATGGTCATACCCGGGGCGCGCATGCAGATGATGGTGGTGATGAAGTTGACCGCACCGAGGATGGTGCCGAAGCCCGACAGCGCCAGGCCGAACACCCACAGGTCGCCGCCGATGCCGGGGGTGAACGTGGTGTTGGACAGCGGCGCGTAAGCGAACCAGCCGAAGGACGCGGCGCCCTGCGGGGTGATGAAGCCGGACACCGCGATGGTGGAGCCGAACAGGAAGAACCAGAATGCCAGCGCGTTCAGGCGCGGGAAGGCAACGTCCGGCGCACCGATCTGCAGCGGCATGATGACGTTGGCGAAGCCGGCGAACAGCGGGGTGGCGAACATCAGCAGCATGACCGTGCCGTGCATGGTGAACAGCTGGTTGTACTGCTCTTTGGTCTGCAGGATCTGCATGCCGGGCTCGAACAGCTCGGCGCGGATCAGCAGCGCCATGACACCGCCGAGGCAGAAGAACACGAACGACGCGATCAGGTACATGTACCCGATGGTCTTGTGGTCAGTGGAGGTGATCCAGTTGACGACGATGCGCCCCTTGGATTTGGGTACCACGGGAGCCGACAGGACTCCCGCAGGTGCGGATTGGGTGTACGTAGCCACGTCGCTCCCCTTACTTGGTTTCGTTCAGGTTCGGGTTGCGGTCGTACTCCACACCGAGCAGGCCGGTGTTGCCGTCAGCCTTCAGCTTGTCCATGTGGGCCTGGAATTCGGATTCCGACACCACCTTTACGCGGAACAGCATTTCGGAGTGGTACTCGCCGCAGAGTTCGGCACACTTACCGTCGTAGGTGCCCTCTTTAGTGGGGGTGAACCGGATGTAGTTGGTCTTGCCCGGGATCATGTCGCGCTTCTGGAGGAAGGCAGGAACCCAGAAGGAGTGGATGACGTCGCGGGCGTTGAGTTCGAGGTCAACGGACTTGTTGACGGGCAAGTACAGGGTGGGAAGCTGTTCCTTGTCGATGGTGTTGCCCGTGAGGTGCGCCTGGACGCCTGCCTCGTGGAGGTCTTCCTGAATGACGTCGCCGGACTTGTAGTTGAAGTCCCATGCCCACTGCTTGCCGCGGACGTCCACTACGACGTCGGCCGGCTGGGAGCGGTCATCGATGGCCTGCTGGTCACGGTCGGTGAAGTAGAAGAACACCAGGACCATGAAGATCGGGATGGTCAGGTAGAAGACCTCGAGGGGGAGATTGAAGCTGGTCTGCCGGGGGAAGCCAACGGTTCCCTTGCGGCGGCGGTAGGCAACCAGGCACCAGATGATCAGGCCCCACGTAATGGTGCCCACCACGAGCGCAGCAATCCATGAGTTGACCCAGAGGTCCATGATGCGGTCGGTGTTGCTGGTGGTGCCACGTTCAGTGGGCATCCACCCTTTCTCTACCTCTGGCGAACATCCGGTCAAAACCAACGCGCCGGCAATTGCCAAGCTTGAGATCGTGGTGATCGTTTTGCGTCGGCTGCCGGTTCGGTTCTGCGAACTCACAGACGGCCCTTCCTACTTGTTGCTGTTGTCCGGGCAGCCAGAAAGGCGCTCCGGGCACAAAAAAGTTTTACTACTCGGTGTAGAGCTTACCGCTCCGCCGGGCGTTTCGCCCACATGTCCGCGCCGAGCCCCCGTGCCGTTTTGGACGGCAGGGAACCCGGCGCGGACATCAGGCGAAATAACCGGCTTAGTGGAATGAATCACCGCAGGCGCAGGAGCCTCCGGCGTTCGGGTTGTCGATGGTGAAACCCTGCTTCGAGATGGTGTCTTCGAAGTCGATGCTGGCGCCGCTCAGGTACGGCACGCTCATTTTGTCCACGACGACCTCGACTCCGTCGAAGTCGCGCACGGCGTCACCATCAAGGAGCCGTTCGTCGAAGTAGAGCTGGTAAATCAGCCCTGAGCACCCGCCGGGCTGTACGGCTACGCGCAGCCGCAGGTCCGTGCGGCCTTCCTGCTCAAGGAGGCTGCGTACCTTGCCTGCAGCGACGTCGGTCAGGTTGACCTCGTGAACGGGCAGTTCATCGCTGGCCACGGTGGTGGCGGTGCTGTTTTCGTTGGTTGCGGTGCTCATTGGCCTACCTTCTTAGGACGGTCTGGCGGCGTCGCCGAAACGGCGCCTGCCCCTACGGTTACGGTATGGGCTATAGCTACATGCTACGCGCGGCAGTCCTGTAGCTCTAACTCCTGTCGTAACCGTCAAAGCGGTCCGGTTGTTCCCTGGAAGCCCGTCCGGTCCACTTCACGGCAAAGGACCGTCATTCAGCCCCCGGAAGGCCCTCACCGTTCAACCTTGCAAGCATGAGGGCTTCGGCAACGATGGCGTTGCGGAAGTCACCGATATGCAGGGATTCGTTGGCACTGTGGGCCCTCGAATCAGGGTCCTCCACCCCCGTTACCAGGATCTGCGCTGCAGGATACAGGTCCGTCAAGTCCGCAATGAAGGGGATGGAACCGCCGATGCCGGTTTCCACGGCAGGAACGCCCCACGCCTCCCCCAGGGCCCACATGGCCACGGAGGCAGCGGCGGAGGAGGTGTCCGTCCGGAACGGGTTCCCGGCCTCCCCCGGAGTGAAGACAACCTTTGCGCCGAAGGGCGCGTTGGCCTCCACGTGGCGGCGAACTGCTTCCATGGCGTCCGCCGGAACCTGCCCGGGCGCCAGACGCAGGCTGAACTTGGCCCGCGCGCGCGGAAGGAGGGTGTTGGAGGCCACATCCACGGCGGGCGCGTCGAAACCGATGATCGACAGGGCCGGCTTGGTCCACAGCCGGGAAGCGATGCTTCCGGACCCGGCCAGCCGGACCCCGTCAAGCACCGAGGCATCCGCGCGGTAGTCCGCCTCCGGCATCTCCACCGCAGCCGTGTCGGTTGCCACCAGGCCCTCGATGGCCACGTTCCCGTCGGCATCGTGAAGCGTGGCGATCAGGCGCGACAGCAGCGTGGGCGCATCCAGGACCGGGCCCCCGTACATACCGGAGTGCACTGCGTGTTCCAGGACCTGCACTTCAATAGTGCCGTCCACCAATCCACGCAGGCTGGTGGTCAGGGCAGGTACCCCTACTTTCCAGTTGCTTGAGTCGGCCACCACGATGACGTCGGCACGCAGCAGTTCGCGATTGGCCTCCAGGAATGAACGGAACGTAGGCGACCCCGCTTCTTCCTCCCCCTCAATAAAGAAGGTCACGCCAAGATCCAGGGAGTCGGCCAGGACCTCGGAGACGGCTGCGTAGGCAGCAACGTGCGTCATGATGCCGGCTTTGTCATCGGCAGCGCCCCGGCCGAACAGCCGGCCGCCCTTTTCAACGGCAGTGAACGGCTCCGTTTCCCACAGCGATTCGTCGCCCACCGGCTGGACATCGTGGTGGGCATACAGCAGGACAGTCGGCTTTCCGTCCCCGGCAGGACGGCGGGCGACGACGGCCGGGCCACCGGGTGTGCCGTCTGCCTTGTTCACGGACAGCACCTGGACTTCGCCAAGGCCGGCGCCCCGGACAAGTTCCGCGACGGCCTCGGCGCTGCGTTCCAGGGGGGCGCGGTCGAAGCTGGGCCATGCGATTCCGGGGATAGCGACAAGCTCCTTGAGCCGTGCCAAAGTCCGATCGAAGGAACGGTCTACGGCTGAACGAAGATCGTCCGTCCTGACGTTGCCGGCTGGGCTGGATCCGGGGATGTCTGTGGTGCTGCGCGGGGTGGCAGCGGATGAAGAGGTCATGGCCAAAACATTACCCTCGTCACATTCTGCTCCCGGCCAGGGCGGGCGCGGGAGCAGGCGGCGGGCGTGCTGCTGCAAGGTATTCTGGTCAGGTGTTCGGACGTAGAAAAGAAGCGCCCTCGGCGCAGCAAACAATAGACCAGCAGGCAGCGGAAGCGGCCGCGCGGCAGAACAGCGCGGTGGGCAAGGGCGCCCCAACCCCCACCCGGAAGGCACAGGAGGCTGCCCGCAAACGCCCGCTGGTCCCCGAGGACCGCAAGGCGTCCAAGGCCGCCGAACGCCAGGCCGTCCAGGACCAGCGGCTGAAAATGCGCCGGGCGCTGGACACCGGTGACGAGAAGTTCCTGCCGCTGCGGGACAAAGGCCCGCAGAAGCGGTTTGCCCGCGATTTCGTGGACGCGCGGTTCAACCTTGGCGAGTACCTGATGTTCGGCGCGCTGGTCTTCGTGCTGGTGTCACTGGTGGTACCGGCCTCCAGCGACATGATGATCTACGTCCTGGGCGCATTCTGGGTGATGTTCCTGGCTGTCTTCGTGGACGTTTTTATCCTGTCCCGCAAGCTTCGCAAGCGCCTGGCGGAGAAGTTCGGCGAGGTGGAGCGTGGAACCGTTTGGTACGGCTCCATGCGGTCCCTGCAGTTCCGGAAACTGCGGCTGCCCAAGCCCCAGGTTCAGCGCGGCCAGTACCCCGCCTGACCAGGCATCGACTTCAAAAACCGGAACCCCGGCGGAATGACCGCCGGGGTTCCGGTTTTAAGTAGTGGCTGTCCGGGGCAGGCTTGCCGGCCGCCCGACTATCAGGAGCGGCGGTTCTTTGCCAATTGCCTGTTGATCCGTGCCGCCCAGAACGGACCTTCGTAAAGGAACGCCGTGTAGCCCTGCACCAGGCTTGCGCCGGCGTCGAGCCTTTCCTGTACGTCCTGGGCCGACTCCACACCGCCTACCGCCACCAGGGTCAGGGAATCGCCGGTAGCATTCTTGAGCCGCTTGAGGACGTCGAGGGACCGCGCTTTCAAGGGGGCTCCGGACAGGCCGCCGGCACCGCACTTGGCCACCTGGTCCGCCGGCGAGGTCAGTCCCGAGCGGGCAATGGTGGTGTTGGTGGCGATGATCCCGTCCAGTTTGAGGTCCAGGGCGAGGCGGGCGACGTCGTCAATGTCCTCGTCGCTGAGGTCCGGGGCGATCTTCACCAACAGCGGCACGTGCCGCCCGGCTGCCCGGTCAGCTTCCTGTCCCACTGCCGTCAGGAGAGGGCGGAGGGTCTCCACGTCCTGGAGCAACCGCAGCCCCGGCGTGTTGGGGGAACTGACATTCACCACGAGGTAGTCCGCGGCAGGAGCCAGGCTGCGGGCGCTCACCAGGTAATCGTCCACGGCGTCCGCCAGCTCCACCACCTTGGTCTTGCCAATGTTGACGCCGATGACCGGGCGCACCGACGGGTATCGGCGCTGGAGCGCAGCGCGCGCCGCCTTCAGCCGGGGCGCGACGGCCGAGGCGCCGTCGTTATTGAAACCCATCCGGTTGATGACCGCACGGTCCTCCACCAGGCGGAACAGCCGCGGTTTTTCATTGCCCGGCTGGGCCTGGCCGGTAATGGTGCCGACTTCCACGTGGCCGAACCCAAGATCGGTGAGGGCCTCGATGCCGAGCCCTTCCTTGTCGAAGCCGGCGGCCAGCCCGAAGGGCGAAGGAAATGTAACACCAAAGGCAGTGGTCTGGAGGGACGGTGCAGGCGCCGTCAGTTTCTGCAGGAGCCTCCCGGCGCCCGACGCATGCGCGAGCCGGATGCCTTTGAATCCGATTTTGTGGGCGCGCTCGGCGTCCATCCATGAAAAGGCCAGCCTGAAGAAAGTGGGGTAAACGCGCATGCCTCCAGTTTCCCGTTTCCTGGGGCCGCATACCAAAACGAAGAAGCAGCCGATCCGGAACGGACGCACCCGACGGCCCGGTTTAGCATGAGGTCATGCAGTGGCAGCAGGACATCCTGGGCGGGGACTTTGAGTCCGGTTCCTTTGTGGCCACCGGACCTGACGGTGTGGAGCGGACCGCAACCCTGGTACGGCTCCGGCCTCAGCCGGACAGGGGCGCCGGCGACGGCCGCCGCGGTGCCGTACTGTTCCTGCACGGCTGGAGCGACTACTTCTTCAATGTCGACCTGGCAAGGTTCTGGGCTGGGGCGGGATACGACTTCTACGCCTTGGACATGCACAACCACGGGCGCAGCCTGCGCCCGGAATCCCCTGGTGGGTACGTGGCGGACCTCGCGGCCTATGACGCCGAAATTGAAGAAGCAGGGCGCATCATCAGCGCCGAGGGCGCCCCCGGTCCCCTGGCTTTGATGGGCCATTCCACCGGCGGACTGGTGGCAGCCCTCTGGACCAGCCGGCATCCCGGGGCCGTTTCGTTGCTGGTCCTCAACAGTCCGTGGCTGGAGATGCACGGCAGCTCACTCGTGCGCCGGGCTGCGGCGGGCATGGTGCGCCCGGTTGCCCGCCTCCGGCCTCAAACAGTCCTCCGCCTGCCCGAACGGGGCCATTACTGGCGCACCATCAGCAGCGCTGCGGACGGCGAGTGGCCCCTTGACGAACGCTACCGTCCCCGGATGGCTTTCCCCGTCCGGGCAGGGTGGTTAAGGGCGGTCCTCGCGGGACATGCGCGGGTGGCGCGCGGCCTGGGGATCGAAGCGCCCATCCTGGTCCTGCTCTCCAAGGGGAGCGCCAACGGGCTTCTCTGGTCCGAGGAAATGCGCCGCACCGATGCCGTCCTGGACGTCAATACCATCAGCGCCCGGGCGCTGACCCTGGGCCGCACCGTGACCCTCGAACGGATCGACGGGGCGCTGCACGACGTCTTCCTCTCCCCCGAGCCGGTCCGGTCCGATGCCTACTCAAGGCTGGCCCGCTGGCTGCGTGCGTATGGGTGAAGTTACTCCGCCTGAAGCCCGGCCGGGGAATCATCCCTGACGTCCGCGGGAGCAGCGGCGGCATCCACGGCGCCCCCATACCGGCGGTCCCGCCGGGCATATTCCTCGACGGCGGCCCAAAGCGTCCGCCTGTCCACGTCCGGCCAGAGCGTGTCCATGAAGACAAACTCCGCGTAGGCGGACTGCCAGAGGAGGAAGTTGGACAGCCGCTGCTCCCCCGAGCTGCGCAGGAAGAGGTCCACGTCCGGCAGGTCAGGCTCGTCGAGGTATTTCTGGATGGTCCGCTCCGTGATGGCACCGGGCTTCAGCTTCCCCGCTGCCACCTCCGCGGCAATGGCGGAAACCGCATCGGTGATCTCGGCCCGGCCGCCGTAATTAACACACATGGTCAAATTACAGGTGGTGTTGGCAGCCGTGAACTCCTCAGCTTCTTCCAGCTCACGGACCACCGAACCCCAGAGCCGGGGGCGGCGGCCGGCCCAGCGGACCCGCACTCCCCAGTCATCGAGCTGGTTCCGCTGCCTTCGCAGCACATCCTTGTTAAATCCCATCAGGAAGCGGACTTCCTCGGGCGACCGGCGCCAGTTCTCGGTGGAGAAGGCGTACACGCTGACGTACTCAATCCCCAACTCGATGGCTCCGGCCATGACGTCGAGCAGCGCTGGCTCCCCCGCCTTGTGCCCCTCGATCCGGGGCAGGCCGCGCTGGTTGGCCCACCGTCCGTTGCCGTCCATCACGATGGCCACGTGCCGCGGAATGAACTCAGCGGGAATAGAGGGCGCCACCGCACCGGACGGATGCGGGTAGGGGGCCACCACGGGATGGGTGCGCCTGCGGGCTGCGTTGTTCTTTTTTCCCAGGGCCACTGTCAGCTACGCTCCACATGTTTGAGGGACTTAAGTACTCGTTCCAGATGCCATTGCAGGTACGCGGCCACCAGCCCGGCCGCCTCCTTGCGGTGCTGCGCCTGGGAAGCGTCGGCCGTCGTCCAGTCCCCGGTCAGCAGCGCCGCCAGCAGGACCACGGTCTCCGGCGCCGGGGCGGGTGACCCCGGCGGCCTGCACTGCGGGCAGACCATGCCGCCCAGTGGCGCGGAAAAGGCGGAGTGCGGGCCGGGCATGCCGCAGCGCGCGCAGTCGGTGAAGCTGGGCGCCCATCCGCCGGTAGCCAGCGCGCGCAGCAGGTAGGAGTCGAGAATGAGGCCGGCGGCATGCTCGTCCCGACTCAATGCGGCGAGGGCCCCTACCAGCAGGTTGTACTGCGCGGTGCCCGCTTCGCCGTCCACATCCGTGAGTTTTTCCGCCGTCTCGGTCATCGCCGCGGCCACCGTGTACCTGCCGTAGTCCGCGGCGATGCTTCCGCCGTAGGCACCTTTGGCGACGGCCTGGGTCACGATGTCCAGGGTGCGCCCGGAGACCAGTTGCAGGTCCGCCACCATGAAGGGTTCAAGCCGGGCACCGAAACGGCTGCTGGTGCGGCGCACACCCTTGGCGACGGCACGGACCTGCCCATGGTGCTTGGTCAGGAGGGTGATGATCCTGTCCGCCTCGCCCAATTTGTGGGTGCGGAGCACCACGGCGTCGTCCCGGTACGCCCGGGAGGCGAAAGACTGTTGGGGCACGCTCTATCTTCCCATCCTGTACAGCAACATGCTGCCAAGGCGTGGCGGCGCCGCCGGTAAGAGCGGCGCCACCTGCTACAGGTATCAGGCCTGGGCGTCCCGGATGGCGCGGTTCACTGCCGAGATGACGGCCTTGAGGGAGGACATGCTGGTGTTGGCGTCGATCCCGACGCCCCACAACACCCGTTCCCCTACGGCGCATTCAACATAAGCGGCGGCCATGGCGTTGCCGCCCTCGGACAGCGCGTGCTCGCTGTAGTCCAGCACGCGGACGTCCACGCCGTCCTCGTGGAGGATGTTCAGCAGGGCCGCAATGGGGCCGTTGCCGGTGCCGGTGCGGTTCACCTGGGCACCATCAATGGCGAGGGACGCGTGCAGCGTCATGCCGCCGTCGGCATCCGTTTCCGTCTTGACCCCGCCCAGGGAGTAGCGTCCCCACTGCCCGTCAGCCTGCCCGGACGGCAGGTATTCATCCTGGAAGATCTGCCAGAGCTGGGCGCCACTGACCTCCCCGCCGACGGTGTCGGTACGGCGCTGGATGACACCGGAGAACTCGATCTGCGCACGGCGCGGCAGGTCCAGGCTGTGTTCGTTCTTCAGCAGGTAGGCCACGCCGCCCTTGCCGGACTGCGAGTTCACGCGGATCACGGCCTCGTAGCTGCGGCCCAGGTCCTTGGGGTCCACGGGCAGGTACGGCACCTGCCAGGTGAAGTCGTCCACGGCCTTGCCGGCTGCAGCGGCATCGCGCTCCAGGGCTTCGAAACCCTTCTTGATGGCGTCCTGGTGGGAACCGGAGAAAGCGGTGAACACCAGGTCGCCACCGTACGGCGACCGCTCCGGGACCGGCAGCTGGTTGCAGTACTCCACGGTGCGGCGGACGTCGTCGATGTTGGAGAAGTCGATCATGGGATCAATGCCCTGGACGAACAGGTTCAAGCCCAGGGTCACCAGGTCCACGTTGCCGGTGCGTTCACCATTGCCGAAGAGGCAGCCTTCAATGCGGTCGGCACCGGCCATGTAGCCCAGTTCGGCGGCGGCGACTCCGGTGCCGCGGTCGTTGTGCGGGTGCAGGGACAGGATGATGCCTTCGCGCGGGTGCAGGTGCCGGCTCATCCACTCGATGGAGTCGGCGTAGACATTGGGGGTTGCCATCTCCACGGTGGCGGGCAGGTTGATGATTACCTGGCGGTCCGCCGAGGCTTCAAAGACGTCGGCGACGGCGTTGCACACGCGCACCGCGTACTCCAGTTCCGTGCCGGTGAAGGATTCGGGCGAGTACTCATAGGTCACGTGCGTATCCGCGAGGGTTTCCTCGTACTTTTTGCACAGGCGGGCGCCTTGGAGGGCGATGTCCAGGATGCCGTCCTCATCCTGGTTGAAGACCACGCGCCGCTGCAGCACCGATGTGGAGTTGTAGAGGTGAACGATGGCCTGCTTGGCGCCCACCAGGGACTCGTAGGTCCGTTCGATCAGGTGTTCGCGCGCCTGCGTCAGGACCTGGATGGTGACGTCGTCCGGGATGTGGTTGCCCTCGATGAGCTGTCGGACAAAATCGAAGTCCGTCTGGGACGCGGACGGGAAGCCGACCTCGATCTCCTTGTAACCCATGCGGACCAGCAGATCGAACATCTTCATCTTGCGGGCCGGGCTCATGGGGTCGATCAGGGCCTGGTTGCCGTCGCGCAGGTCCACTGCGCACCAGCGCGGGGCCTTGGTGATGACCTTGTCCGGCCACGTGCGGTCCGGGAGTTCAACCTTGATCTGGTCCTGGAACGGGGTGTACCGGTGGGCAGGCATTCCTGAGGGCTTCTGTGCGTTTCGCATGACGTTCGTGGCCTTTTCTATCGATCTTCAGTGAAAGGGTGGCCGGGCAACACAAACTCCGCAGCGAGGGTGGGCCGTGCGCTAGATAGCGTCTGTGGCCTCGCCGCGGCAGCTAAGGAGAAGGAGCTCTGCACGCACACTTTGAGGGTAACACGGGTGCGTAAGATGAAAGGGCACTACCGTCCGTAAAGTCCAGCATGCAGACGCATTCCGGTTTTCCGCCCGGCAACGGCGTCCCAGCAAAGGAGTTGCAGTGCCCATTTCGGGGATCGATCTGTCCACCATTGATCACACAGTCCGGCCGCAGGACGACCTCTACCAGCACATCAACGGAGCCTGGCTCAAATCAACCGAGATTCCCGATGACAGGCCGCTGGAGGGCACTTTCACCGCACTCCGCGACGGGTCCGAGATCGCTGTCCGGGACATCATCGAGGAAGCCGCGGCAAAGGGGGCGGACGCCACCGGTATCGAGCGGAAGATCGGCGACCTCTACAACAGCTTCATGGACGAAGCAGCTGTTGAGGCCAAGGGCATGGAGCCCATCCGCGGACGACTGGCCGAGGTGTTCGCCACCAGCGCTGTGCCGGACCTCATTGCACTGGCCGGCCGGCTGTTCCGCGCCGACGTGGGCGGGTTGTTCTACATCTACCCTGCCCCCGACGCCGGCAACCCGGACCGGGTCCTGCTGTACACCGGCCAGGGCGGCCTGGGCCTGCCCGACGAGTCGTATTACCGGGAGGAGAAGTTCGCTCCCATCGTCTCCGCCTACGCCGCGCATGTGCAGCAGATGTTCGAACTCGCAGGGGTGGCCGATCCGCAGGGCGCAGCAGCCCGGGTCGTTGAGCTGGAACGAAAGCTGGCGTCCCACCACTGGGACAACGTCACCCTGCGTGATCCGCAGAAGACCTACAACCTGAAGACGGCTGAAGAAGCCACCGAACTCTTCCCGTTCCTGGACACCTGGTTCGACGCTGCAGGAATCGACCAGGCCAAGCGTACGGAAATCGTAGTGAGCACCCCTGACTTCTTCACCGGCGCAGCCGCACTCCTGGGCGAAGTCCCCGTGGCGACCTGGCAGGAGTGGCTGGCCATGCGGGTCATCAGCGGTGCCGCCCCCTACCTGTCCTCCGCCTTCGTGGACGCCAACTTCGCCTTCTACGGCACCACCATCAGCGGCACGCCCCGCAACAAGGACCGGTGGAAGCGGGGCGTCGCCGTCATCGAGGCTGCTCTGGGTGAAGCCGTGGGGCAGATCTACGTGGAACGCCACTTCCCCGAGACCCACAAGGCACGGATGCAGACCCTGGTGGCAAACCTCATCGAGGCCTACCGGCGCAGCATCACCGGGGTGGACTGGATGGGTGAGGACACCAAGGCCGAGGCCCTGCGCAAGCTGGAGGCATTCCGGGCCAAGATCGGCTACCCGGACAAGTGGATCGACTACTCCGCGGTGGAGATCGACCCCCAAGACCTCCTCGGCAACGTGGAACGGGCGCACAATGCCGACGTCGACCGGCACCTGGACGAGGTGGGCAAGCCTGTGGACCGGACCAAGTGGCTGATGACGCCGCAAACGGTCAACGCCTACTACCACCCGATGATGAACGAGATTGTCTTCCCCGCCGCCATCCTGCAGCCGCCGTTCTTTACCGCCGACGCCGACGACGCCGTCAACTATGGCGGTATCGGAGCCGTCATCGGTCACGAGATTGGCCACGGCTTTGACGACCAGGGATCACAGTTCGACGGCGGCGGCGCCCTCCGCAACTGGTGGACGGACCAGGACCGCCAGGCTTTCGAGGCCCTGACAGCACGGCTCGTTGCACAGTTTGATGCTTTGTCCCCCACCGCCGCGCCGGGCCACCACGTCAACGGCCGGCTTACGCTCGGTGAGAACATCGGCGATCTGGCAGGCCTGACCATCGCCTACAAGGCCTACCAGATCAGCCTCGATGGCAATGACGCCGAAGTTTTGGACGGGCTGACCGGACAGCAGCGTTTCTTTGCCTCCTGGGCGGCGGGATGGCGCCAGGTGATCCGGCAGGAAGAGGCGATCAGGCGGCTTGCCACCGATCCCCACTCCCCCAATGAGTTCCGGACCAACGCGATTGCGAAGAACCTGGACTCCTTCCACGAGGCGTTCGACGTCACCGAGGAGGACGGCATGTGGATGCCGGCCGCCGAGCGCGTCAGCATCTGGTAGCCAAACTAAAATTGGGCCCCGCCTGTGCGGCGGGGCCCAAATTTTTTGCCGGCGGCCTGCCGCCGGCGACACTGGTGTTACCGCACGATCAGCTCAGGGTTGGCCTGCTGGCAGACTTTGTCTCCTGCAGTCTGGTTCACGATGTCCTGCGGCAAAGCCGGCGCCGTCCCACCGCTGGCTCCTCCTCCATAAGTGGTGCCGCTGGTGAAGTCGCTGCCCACATAGACCTGCACGCCCGATACCCCCGGGGCAGGAATCATGAGGGTGGCCGGAATCCCCAGCAGGGCGGCGACGTCGGCCGCCACATCGGCGAAGCCGTTGCCGTAATACACGGCTGTCTTGGCCACCGGCTGGGCGAGGAACTGGCTGGTCTGCGTGAAGCCGCCTGCCACCAACGCCTGGACAATTTCCTGCGCGCGGCCGCTGACCCCGCTTCCGTTGGCGACAGTGACGGGCTGGATGCCCTTGTTGTACGGCGGCACCGGCGGAGCCGTCTCAGTCGGCGTCGGAGACGGTGATGCCGTCTCACTGGGCGACGGCGAAGCGGGCGCATTGGGATCGGTGAGGTCCACGTTCTTCCGCAACGCAGAGAACAGCTGCGCACCGGCAGGCTCCGCGATGACCAGCCGGTTGGGATCAACGGGCGCCGGCGTGGTGGGCACCGCCACGAACGCCACCTTGCTGATGTCGATGTCCTTGAGCCGGGTGCCGATGGTCAGGAGGGTGGGAACCGAAGCAAGCCCGTCATCAACGGTCAAATTCCGGGTAACGACGTCGGCGATCTTTAGCATTTTTGCCGGGTCGGACAGTGTTCCCTCATCCTTGATCTTGCGGGTCAGTGACGACAGGAAGCCCTGCTGCGCCTTGATCCGTCCCAGGTCGCCGCCGTCGGCAAAAGCGTGGCGGGTCCGGAGGAACGCCAGCGCCATTTCACCCTGCACTGACGATGTTCCGGCGGGCAGGCGCAGCCGGGAGTCGGGATCGTAAACGGCGTCGCTGATGCAGACGTCAACTCCGCCCACTGCATTGGACAGCTCCTTCACGGCATTGAAGTCGGCCATCATGAAGTGGTCCACCTGCATGCCGGTGAGCTTGTTGACGGTGTCCACCGCGCAGCCGATGCCGGCCTCGCTCATGGCTTCGTTGATCATCACACCTGTGCGGGCAGGGTAGTCCTTGCCGGTTTTCCTGTCCTTGCAGTCGGGGATGTCCACCAGCAGGTCACGCGGGAAGCTGATGACGTTGACGCGCTTGTTGTCCTCGGAGATGTCCATCAGCATCATGACGTCAGACTTGCCGTAGCCGGTGGAATCGTCGGAAGTTCCGTACTCCGAGTTCTTCCCGTCGCGGGTATCCGAACCGAGAATCAGGATCTGGAGCCGGCCGGTTGCATCGTTACCGGCAGCTTCGGTGTTCTCCCCGCCGGCGTTCAGCGGCGCCTTGGAGATGTTGTTCTGGAGCCGGAAAAGCCAGAACCCGCCGAAGGCGATCGCGCCCACGAGGACCAGTGCCACCACGCCAGTGACGGTTTTCAGCCACAACGGCATCCCGCGCAGGGGGCCCAGGTGGCGGGCAGCACCAACGGCACCGCCGTTTGCGTGCCGGGATACCGGTCCCGGTACGGCTGACAGGTCAGCCTCGTTGTCACGTCCATCGCGGCCTCGATCCACCTGGTGAACCTTCCTCTAAAAACGAAATCCGGTCCATTTTAGTGGTCCAGTGTGGAGAACTTGCCGGCGCCCTCCGCCGAACGCCTTTATCGTAGGTCAGAAACCCAGTTTGACCAGTTGTTTCGGGTCGCGCTGCCAGTCTTTGGCCACCTTGACGTGAAGATCCAGGTAGATCCGGGTGCCCAGGAGGGCTTCGATCCCCTTGCGGGCGTTGGTTCCCACTTCCCGCAGCCGGCTGCCACCCTTGCCGATGATGATGGCCTTCTGGGATGGCCGCTCCACGTAGAGGTTAACGCGGACGTCCAGCAGGGGGTTGTCGTCCGGCCGGTCCTCCCTGGGGACGATCTCCTCGACCACCACGGCCAGGGAGTGG
The DNA here is from genome assembly GCF_021800405.1 of Arthrobacter sp. FW306-07-I. NCBI lineage: Bacteria > Bacillati > Actinomycetota > Actinomycetes > Micrococcales > Micrococcaceae > Arthrobacter > Arthrobacter sp. FW306-07-I. Next base: position 2,311,897 of record NZ_CP084550.1, read on the forward strand.
GGAAGCTCGTCACGGACCCCCTCCAGGGCAGCTTCGCGGATGAGTTCGGCAACCATGACCGCTTCGGGCTCATCCGTCAGTTCGCCGTCGGGATAGAGGGGCGGCGACGGCGGCATGTGGCTGATCAGGACGTCGGCGACCGTTTCCACCTGGAAGCCGTCAGCAGCGGAGACCGGAACAATGTCCTTCCAGCCGTCCTCCCCCATCACTTCGCGCCCCAGGGCCGCAACCGCAAGGAGTTGTTCAGTCAATGCCTGCTTGTCCACGAGGTCTGCCTTGGTGACTATGGCAACCACCGGTTGGCGGCCGACGGCGGCAAGCTGGGCTGCGATGAATTTGTCACCGGGACCGATTTTTTCGTTCGCCGGCAGGCAAAAACCGATGGCGTCCACCTCGGCCAGCGTGTCTGCCACAAGGTCGTTCAGGCGCTTTCCCAGGAGGGTACGGGGACGGTGCAGCCCCGGCGTGTCCACGAGGATCAGCTGGGCGTCGTCACGGTGCACGATGCCGCGGATGGTGTGCCGAGTGGTCTGCGGTTTGGCGGAGGTGATGGCCACCTTCTTGCCCACCAGGGCATTGGTCAGGGTGGACTTGCCCGCGTTGGGCCTGCCAACCAGGACCGCGAACCCGGCGCGGAAGCCGCCAAAATCGTTTGGTAATTCGGCCTTATTTTTCTTGCTCACGTGGAACTCCCTGCTGGGTTGCTTCGGCCTCTTCCAGGAGGCCTTCAAGGTCAGTCTCTACTCTTGGTACGGGCGCCGCAATGATGTGGCTGACCCGGTTCCGCCGGCCCTCCAGCCGCTCCGCCCGCAGGGACACCCCCTGCACCTCCACGCTGCTGCCCACGATCGGGACGCGGCCAAGCGCCTTTGCGAGGAGGCCACCCACGGTGTCAACTTCGTCGTCGTCGATCTCCAGGTCGAACAGCTCGCCGAGATCATCGATGCCCATCCGGGCGCTCACGCGGTAGGAGCCGTCGTCCAGTGCCACGGCTTCCGCGCTCTCGGTGTCGTATTCGTCCACGATCTCGCCCACGATTTCCTCGATCAGGTCCTCGAGGGTCACGAGCCCCGCAGTACCGCCGTATTCGTCGATGACGATGGCCACGTGGGTGGATTCCTTCTGCAACTCGCGCAGGAGGTCGCTGACGGGCTTTGACTCCGGCACGTAGCGGACTTCGCGGGCCAGCGACTCCACCAGGGGTGGTTCCTGGCCGGCTGCCAGTTGGTGGATGACCGCGGCCACGTCCTTGAGGTAGATGATGCCAAGGATGTGGTCCGTATTCTCGTTGATGACGGGGATGCGGGAGTAGCCCGAGCGCAGGAAGAGGGACATTGCCTGGTGCAGGCTGGAGCCGGCGTCGATGCTGACGATGTCCGTCCTGGGGACCATGACAGCCCGCACCAGGGTGTCGCCAAAGTCGAATACCGATTGGATCATCTCCGCCTCGGTGTCTTCGATCATGTCGGATTCACTGGCCCGGTCCACGAGCTCCCGGAACTCCTGCTCGCTGAAAAACGCATCGTCGCCGCCGGGCGCTCCGGGGGCTGCCGAGCTCCCGATGGCAACAAGCCAGCCCGGAACCGGTCCCAGCACGCTGGTGAGGAACCGGACCATCGGGGCGGTGAAGCGGACAACAGCCGTGGAATGCAGCCGGCCGAGCTGCCGGGGCGAAACACCCACGATCACGAAGCCCAGAAGCGCCATGATGCCGGTCGCCACCAGGCCGGCGACCCACACGTTGTCCAGCAGGCTGGCGATCAGCACCGCAACGGCGACGGCGGAGGCCATCTCGAACCAGACGCGCCAGAACCGCAGGGCCCGGGTGTGGGCCACGGGTTCGGCAAGGATGCGCCGCATGGCAGTGCCGCGGCTCCGGTGCAGTGCCTCTTCGGCGTCGTGGCGGGGAAGGAAACTGAAGGCGGCCTCGGCCGCGGTCAGCACGGCCGCGACGGCAAGGAAAACCAGTGCCACCGCGACCAGGAGCAGTTGCGTCACTGGGTTGTCTCGGCGGGGGCTTCTTTGCCGGTGAAGCCGGACAGGAGTTCGCGCTGGAGCCCGAACATCTCCGCTTTCTCTTCCGGCTCGGCGTGGTCGTAGCCCAGCAGGTGCAGGATGCCGTGCGTGGTCAGCAGCAGCATCTCGTCCTGGAGCGAATGGCCGGCGTTCCGGGCCTGGACCTTGGCCACCTGCGGGCAGATGGCGATGTCGCCCAGCATGCCCTGGGGCGTCGGCCGGTCAGGGGTCCCGGGGGTCAGCTCGTCCATGGGGACCGAGAGCACGTCCGTGGAGCCAGGTTCGTCCATCAGCTCGATGTGCAGCTTCTCCATGGCGGGTTCGTCCACCAAGAGGATGGAAAGTTCGGCCTGCGGGTGGATATAGAGCTGTTCAAAGATGTACCGCGACAGGGCCACGAGCTCCGATTCCTCCACCTGGATGCCGGACTCGTTGTTGACCTCGATGCTCACGCGTGTTCCCCCCGTTTTTCCCTGCTGGCTGAGTGCTTGACCCGGTTCCGCTGGGTTTCGTCCCAGATGCTGTAGGCGTTGACGATGTCCCCCACAAGCCGGTGCCGTACAACGTCGGCGGCATCCAGGACGGAGAAACTAACGCCCTCGATTCCCTGCAGGATTTCCTCGACGATCCGCAGCCCGGAACGCGTTCCGAAGGGCAGGTCCACCTGGGTGATGTCTCCGGTGACCACCATCTTGGATCCGAATCCAAGCCGGGTGAGGAACATCTTCATTTGTTCCGGCGTGGTGTTTTGTGCCTCGTCGAGGATGATGAAGGCGTCATTGAGGGTTCGCCCGCGCATGTACGCCAGAGGGGCCACCTCGATGGTGCCGGCGGCCATGAGACGCGGGATGGACTCGGGGTCCATCATGTCGTGCAGGGCGTCGTAGAGCGGCCTGAGGTAGGGGTCGATTTTGTCGCTGAGCGTTCCGGGCAGGAATCCCAGCCGCTCCCCGGCCTCCACCGCAGGGCGGGTGAGGATGATCCTGCTGACCTCTTTTTGCTGCAGCGCCTGGACCGCTTTCGCCATGGCCAGGTACGTCTTGCCGGTGCCGGCGGGCCCGATGCCGAAGATCACCGTGTTGGCGTCGATGGCGTCAACGTAGTTCTTCTGGTTGAGCGTCTTGGGCCGGATGGTCCTGCCGCGGCTGGAGAGGATGTCGTGGGTGAGCACGTCCACGGGATTCTGCAGGGACTGGGTGCGCAGGAGCGACACCAGCTGCTGCAGCACTGCGGGCGTGATGACAGTGCCCCTGGCCACCAGGCCACGGACCTCCTGGAGCAGCCGCATGATCCGGGGCACGTCACTGACGGGGCCGCTGATCGACAGTTCATTGCCGCGAGCGTGGAAATTGACATCCGGAAACTGCTCTTCGATAAAGCGCAGCGCCTCGTCGTGGCTGCCAAGTGACTGAACCATCTGGTCGGTGTTCTCAAAGAGGACAACTTCGGTCCGGGTGCCGGGCATTGAGTGCGGAAATTCCCCCGGACTGCCTTCGCCCGTGTTGAGCCGGCGCTTACCATTTGCTGATTCAGTCATGGTGTTGGCCCGCAGGCCCGTGGTCCCCTCGAAGATCGACATCACTTGTTTTGCGTTTGGCTGATGCCGGTGCCCGTCGCGCGGTGCTCCCTGCCCAGCGATCCCTTTATCTTACGCCAGCACGGGTATGGAGCGGATATCCGCCCGAATGGGAGCTGCCGCGCCACCCGTGAAAGGTTCCCGAGCAGGGCGCTTAGATATCAACTTCATATCGGCCATATATCGTTCCAGTTGCAGTTCGCCGGAAGGACGCACAGAGCGGCTGACCGTGCGCACCGCTGTGCAATGCTGGAAATCCAGCATCTGCTGGGACGTCAGGCCGCCAGGGGGATCGGCCCGCCACGCCAGGAAAGGACAAGGGCAGGACAGTGCCGGAAACCTCTGTGCCCAAAAGGGCAGGACGACCCAAGGGCCGCCTGTGCCCGGCCGTCCTTGCAGGAATTTTGGTGCTTGTTCCGGCCCTGGCAGGCTGCACGGCCGAGGGCGGGCCTTCACCTACAGGCACCAGCGCATCGGTCCCCGCCTCCGGGGGCACTATGCCGGACGGCCCGGCCACAAGCGCCCCGCTGGAAACCACGCAGTCCTCCAACAAGGCCCCGGTGTACTGGATTGGCCGCAGCGGGGGGAACATCTTCCTTTACCGCGAATTCCGGGACGTCCCGGAGCAGGACAACCCGGTGACCCGGGCACTGCGCGCCATGATGTCGGAAAAGCCCCTGGACCCTGATTTCTTCACGCCCTGGCAGAACCCGGACAAGCTGGCCACGTCCATTTCCGGCAAGGATGTCATCACCGTCGACGTCTCGGCCGACGCCTTTAACAGCAACCTCGATGCAGACATGGCGGCACGGGCCATCCAGCAGTTGATTTACACGGCCACCGCGGCGGCCGCCAGTTCGGGCCTGATCGACACCGGCCAGCAAGTCCGGGTCCGGATCCTCGTGGACGGCCACACGGACTACGTGGCGTTCGGAAAGATCCAGCTGGGCGCGCTCATGACGCGCGCGGCAGGCCTGGTGGCGCCGGTATGGATTATCGACCCCCAGGAAAACGCCGAGGTGCCGGGCGGCAGCGTAAAAGTCACAGGGCGCAGCACGTCACCTGGCGCGAAGCTCCACTGGCAGCTCCTTCGGGCCGGGGACGGGGGCAGCAAAGCGCCCTTCCTGAACGGGGAGACCACGGCCGGCACGGAGCAGGGACAGGCGGGCGTCTTCACGCTGGCCCTGAACCTGCCGCCAGGCGACTACGAACTCCGGGTGGCGCAGGCCGGCTCCGGCGGGGAGCCGGACAAGAACGAGGACACCAGGACCTTCAAAGTCCGGTAGTGGTCCACCGGCCAAGAATGTCGCTGGCAAGCACGACGGCGGCCGGCCCGGCTGTGGAGGACCGCAGGACATGGTGCCCCAACAGGGCTGTCACAGCCCCTTTGTCGCAGAGTTTCGTTACTTCCCGCGGGCTGATGCCGCCCTCCGGGCCGACGATCAGCAGGATTTCACGGGAGCCGGTGCCTGCACTCCCCTGCCACGCTTCAAGGACGGTACGCAGCGGCCGTACGGCGTCTTCATGCAGGATGACCGCCAGGTCCGCCGCGTTCACCGCGGTGGCAAGCCCTGTGGTGTCGACGGCGGCGCGCACTTCCGGGATCCAGGCACGCCGTGCCTGCTTGGCGGCCGCCGCCACGGTTGACTCCCACTTGGCGTGAGCCCGCGCTGCACGGTCGCCCTTCCAGCGGACGATGGACCGTTCGGACTGCCAGGGAACCACCGCGTCGACGCCCAGTTCGGTGGCCGTCTCAATGGCCAGTTCGTCGCGATCGCCCTTGGCCAGGGCCTGGACCAGCACCAGCCGCACGTCCGGCCTGTCTTCCACCGCCAGGCTGCCGCACTCCACCTCGAGGCCCGAGGGTGCAGCCGAGACGACTCTTCCGGTCATGCGGGTGCCGGCGCCGTCGACAATGTCCACGGCCTCGCCCGGCGCCAGCCGCTTTACGGTGACGGCATGGCGCGCCTCCGCCCCTTCGAGGACAAAGATGCGGCCCGGCGACATGGCGTCCAGCGAACCGGTGGAGGTGAAAAAGACCGGGTTGCTCACCGCTACAGGTTCCCGAACCGGTCCCGGAGCTTGGCGAACATGCCGCCGCTGGCAGCCAACTTGCCTTCGGTGATCTGCTCGCCGCGGAGCTTGGCAAGCTGGCGCAGCAGGTCCTCCTGCGCGGAGTCGAGCTTGGCGGGGGTGTCCACCTGCAGATGGACCTTCAGGTCGCCGCGGCCATAGCCCCTCAGGTGCGTGACGCCCAAGCCGCGCAGGGTGATGATTTCGCCGGACTGGGTGCCGGGCTTGACATCGATCTCCTGGGTACCGTCGAAGGTTTCCAGGCTGACGTCCGTGCCCAGGGCCGCAGCGGTCATGGGGATGTGCAGGGTGGCGTGCAGGTCATCGCCTTCGCGCACGTACGTGGGGTCGTTGTTGACGCGGATCTCCACGTAGAGGTCGCCGGCGGGCCCACCTGCCGGGCCGGCTTCGCCCTGCCCGGAAAGCTGGATGCGGGTGCCGGTGGCGACGCCGGCAGGAACCTTGATGGTCAGTGACCGGCGGCTGCGGATGCGGCCCTGGCCGCTGCATTCATTGCAGGGGTCCTTGATGACCGTACCGAAACCTTCGCAGGTGCCGCAGGGAGCTGCCGTCATGACCTGGCCAAGGATGGACCGGACGGCCCGCTGGACCTGGCCGCTGCCGCCGCAGATGTCACAGCGCTCCGGGTGGGTGCCCGGGCGGCAGCAGGATCCATCACAGGTGGGGCAGACCACTGCGGTGTCCACCTCGAGTTTCTTGTTGACTCCGAAGACGGCGTCGCGGAGGTCGATCCGGACACTGATGAGTGCGTCCTGGCCGCGGCGGACCCGGGACGCCGGGCCAGACGTGCCGCCCGCGCCAAAGAAGGTGTCGAAGATGTCCTGGAACGCGAACCCCTGGCCTGCGTAACCGGCGCCGCCGAAACCGTTGTCCGTGCCGTTTTCGTTGCCGGTGGTGTCGTAGATCCTGCGCTTCTGGGGGTCGGAAAGGACCTCGTAGGCGTGCGTTACCGCCTTGAAGCGCTCGGCAGCGTCGGCACCTGGGTTAACGTCCGGGTGAAGGGTGCGGGCCAGCTTGCGGTAGGCCTTTTTGATCTCTTCGCCCGTAGCTTCGGGTGAGACTCCAAGGACGTCATAGTGGCTGCTCAAAATTCGTGTCTCTTCCTTGTTGTACTGCGTTCAGTCGGGCGCCAGGACTCTTGTCCACAGCCGAAGCGGGCTCCGGCGGCCAGGAGTCAGGGCCCCAAAATCCTGGAAAGGTAGCGGGCTACGGCCCTGACGGCGGCCATGGTGGTGGGATAGTCCATTCGGGTGGGTCCGAGGATTCCCACCTTGGCTGCACTGTCCGGACCATAGCCGGTGGCCACGACGGAGGCCTCGGCTAGGCCGTCATAGGGGTTCTCCCGTCCGATGCTGACGGCAACGCCGCGGTGGTCCTGGGCCATTTCGCTCAACAGCCGCAGCATCACCACCTGTTCCTCGAGCGCCTCCAGCACCGGACCAATGCTCAGGGGGAAATCAACGTTCGACCTGGCCAGGTTGGCGGTGCCGGCCATGACCATGCGGTCTTCCCTGCTGTTCTGGGCCAGCGCCTCCAGGCCGAGGGCAAGCGCGTAGGCTGCCTGGCGTTGCGGCTGGGGCGCAGCGGCCACGACGGCGGGAAGTGCCTGGGCGAGGTGGCTCAGCCGGGTTCCCCCGAGGGCGGCAAGGAAGCGGGTGCGCAGCTCGGCCAGCGCTTCGTCTCCGAGGTCCTGCCCGACGTCGATGACGCGCTGCTCCACCTTGCCGCTGTTGGCGATGAGGACCACGAGGACCTTCCGCGGTGCCAGCAGCACGAATTCGATGTGGCGGACAAGTGCCCTGCTCAGGTGCGGGTACTGGACCACGGCTACCTGGTTGGTCAGTTGTGACAGCAGCCGGACGGTGCGGTCCAGCACGTCGTCGAGGTCGTCCGCGCCCTCCAGGAGGGTTTGGATGGCTCGGCGTTCGGGAGCCGACAGGGGCTTGACGGCGGAGATCTGGTCGACAAAAAGCCGGTAGCCCTTGTCCGTGGGGATCCGGCCGGCGCTGGTATGGGGGGCTGTGATCAGCCCCTCGTCCTCCAGCGCGGCCATGTCATTGCGGATGGTGGCGCTGGAAACGCCAAGATGATGCCGCTCCACCAGGGCTTTGGACCCAACCGGCTCGCGGGAGTGGACGTAATCCTCCACGATGGCCCGCAGTACTTCCAGTTTGCGTGGCTCGCTCACTCTCCACCTCCATCCATGGTCCGGGGCACCCGCTCCGCCCGGTGCCGCCCAAGGGTTAGCACTCGACATGCCTAAGTGCTAACAGTCTATTATGCCTCGGCCCGTTGTTAGCATTGGTACCGCTCCGGGCGAAATTCCCGGGTTGAGGAGCTAGCGCTAGGCGGATTGATTCCATGGATTACCAGAACTGGGGCCCCCGGGGCATTTCCGCTCCCAAGCGGGTGGAGCTGCCCGAGGTCCCTGTGGAGCGGGGCATGGTTCTTGAGGAAGTACAGTCCGGCTGGGTGGGCGCTGTCACCCGCGTAGAGAAGTCCGGCGGAATGCACGTCGTGGCATTGGAGGACCGCCGCGGAAAGTCCCGGTCCTTCAAGCTCGGATTCGGTTTCCTCCTCGAGGGCCAGCCCATCCGATTGATGCCGCCCGCGCCCAAGGCCGCCGCCGGTCCTCCCGCCGGCCGGACCGCCTCCGGTTCAGTGCGCGTCCCAGGCCAACGCGCCCAGGTCGCAAAGGCAAGCCGGATCTGGGTGGAAGGCAAGCACGACGCCGAACTGGTGGAAAAGGTCTGGGGAGACGACCTGCGCGTGGAGGGCATCGTCGTCGAGCCCCTCCACGGCATCGACGACCTGGCCGCAGCCGTGGCGGACTTCAAGCCGGGCCCTGGCCGCCGCCTCGGCGTACTGGTGGACCACCTGGTTCCCGATTCCAAGGAATCCCGGATCGCCGACGCCGTCATGGCGTCCCCCGGCGCGGCCGGCAACGTCCTGATCGTCGGCCACCCGTACGTGGACGTCTGGCAGGCAATCCGGCCTTCAGTCCTGGGCATCGAAAAATGGCCCGCCATCCCACGCGGGCAGGACTGGAAGACCGGGATCCTCAAAGCGTTCGGCTGGCCCCACAGCACGAAGGAAGACATCGGCCTCGGATGGCAGAAATTACTGGGCGCCGTACGCACGTACGCGGACCTCGAAGCGTCCCTGCTGGGCCGGGTTGAGGAAGTCATCGATTTCCTTACCGTGCCCTGAGCGGCGGGCGCCGGCCCTAAAGCCAGTATTCTTGGTAGTAGTCAGCACTAACTTGCACCTCAGAAGGACACAGACTGTGGCAGAAAACGCACGTGATCACAGGGACGGCCAGGGCCGCTCCGAGTACCATGGCGTACCCGCCAACGCCCTGCCGCTTACGGCCAGCGAGGACCGCCAGTGGGCCACGCTGGCGCACTTCGGCGGGATCCTGGGGTGCATCCCCTCGCTGCTGATCTACCTGATCTTCCGCGACCGCGGGCCGTTCACCGCGCAGGAATCCAAGGAAGCGCTGAACTTCAGCCTGCCGCCCACCATCGCCGCGGTGCTGGCCAACATCCTGGTCTTCATCCCCTATGTGGGAAACATCTTCGCGGTCATCGCCACACTGATCTGGGTGGCCCTCACCTGCTTCTCCGTAGCCGCAGGTATCCACGTCAACCGTGGCCAGCCGCACCGCTACCAGTACAACCTGCGCTGGATCAAATAGTCCCCGCCCGTTGCCCTAGCCTCGCAAGCTCGGCCAGGGAACCCTACGGGCGTGGGCCGACCCAGCGGTCTAGCCTCGCAAGCTCGGCCAGGGAACCCTACGGGCGTGTGCCCACCCACCGGTCCTAGCCTCGCAAGCTCGGCCAGGGAACCCTACGGGCGTGGGCCCACCCAGCGGCTCCCTGCCCTCGCAAGCTGTGGGGCGCACCCAGCGGCTCCCTGAGATTAGTCAGGGAGGATGCGGCGGACCACTGCGTCTGCCAGCAGCCTGCCCTTGAGGGTCAGCACCAGGCGTCCGCGGAAAGCAGCAGCAGGCTCCACCAGGCCGCCCGCGATCAGCCCGGCCACCTCGTGCCGCCCGGCGGCGCTGAGCGTTGACACCTCAAGCCCTGACTGCAGGCGCGCCTCGAGCATCACCTTTTCCAGGTGCCTGGTTTCCGCATCCAGGGTCTCCCTGCCGGCAGCCGGCGACAGCCCCTGCGACAGCCGGTTGGCATAGGCGGACGGGTGCTTGACGTTCCACCAGCGGACCCCGCCCATGTGGGAGTGGGCGCCCGGCCCGATCCCCCACCAGTCGTCGCCCCGCCAGTATGCGAGGTTGTGCCGGCACGCCTGCTCCGGAGTGCGCGCCCAATTGCTGACCTCATACCAGCCAAGCCCTGCTTCGGTGATCAACTGGTCGGCGAGCTCGTACTTGTCGGCGTGGTCGTCGTCGTCAATTCCCGGGACCTCACCGCGCCGCATCTGGGCTGCCAGCTTGGTACCCTCCTCAACGATCAGCGCGTAGGCGCTGATGTGGTCCGGCTGGTACGACAGGGCGGTCTCCAGTGAGTGCCGCCAGTCGGCCAGCGACTCCCCCGGCGTGCCGTAAATCAGGTCCAGGCTGACAGCCAGGCCGGCTTCCCTTGCCCACTGCACCACCTGCGGAACCCGGCTCGGCGTGTGGGTGCGGTCAAGGACCTTGAGGACGTGCGGAACGGCGGACTGCATGCCAAAGGACACGCGGGTGAAGCCGGCTTCCTTGAGGACGGCCAGGGATTCAGGGGTAACGGAGTCCGGGTTGGCTTCCGTGGTGACCTCGGCGCCGTCCTCGATGCCCCACTGATCGATGGCAGCGCGCAGGATCGCCGCAAGGTCTTCAGCGGGAAGCAGCGTGGGCGTGCCGCCGCCGAAAAAGACCGTGCTGAGCTTCCGCTCCGGCATGCCCGAGCCCGCCAGCACCTTGGCCGCCAATGCCACTTCCGACACCGCCGTTTGGGCATATGCATCCTGGGATGCGCCGCCGCCGAGCTCCGTGGCGGTGTAGGTGTTGAAGTCGCAGTATCCGCAGCGCACGGCGCAAAAGGGAATGTGGACGTACAGGCCGAAAGCCCGGCCCGCCGCACCGTCCGCTGCCTGTGCAGGCAGCAGACCGTCCGACGGCGCCGGGTCGCCGAGGGGAAGGACGCTGGGCATCAGGGCGTCCCCCACTGCGCAGTGGTCACTTCTTCTTTGCCTTGTCCTTCGATTCGTCCGTGGTGAGGGCGGCGATGAAGGCCTCCTGCGGCACTTCCACCGTGCCCACCATCTTCATGCGCTTCTTGCCTTCTTTTTGCTTTTCCAGCAGCTTGCGCTTACGTGAGATGTCACCGCCGTAGCATTTCGCCAGTACGTCCTTGCGGATGGCCCGGATGCTTTCACGGGCGATGATCCTGGAACCGATGGCCGCCTGGATGGGCACCTCGAACTGCTGCCGAGGGATGAGTTCGCGGAGCTTGCCGGTCATCATCACGCCGTAGGCGTATGCCTTGTCCCGGTGGGTAATGGCACTGAAGGCGTCCACCTGCTCACCCTGGAGCATGATGTCCACCTTGACCAGGTCGGCAACCTGCTCGCCGTCGGCTTTCCAGTCCAGGGAGCCGTAGCCGCGGGTCTTCGACTTCAGGATGTCAAAGAAGTCGAAGACGATTTCCGCCAGCGGCAGGCGGTAGCGGATTTCCACCCGGTCCTCGGAGAGGTAGTCCATGCCGCCCATGACGCCGCGGCGTGACTGACACAGTTCCATGATGGCGCCGACGAATTCGTTGGGGGCCAGGATGGTGGCGGAGACCATGGGTTCGCGTACTTCCGCGATCTTGCCGGTGGGGTACTCGCTGGGGTTGGTCACGCGGACCACCTTCTTGTCCTCCAGGGTCACCTCGTATTCCACGTTAGGCGCAGTGGAGATGAGGTCGAGGTTGTATTCGCGCTCCAGGCGTTCGCGGGTGATCTCGAGGTGCAGGAGACCCAGGAAGCCCACCCGGAAACCAAAGCCCAGCGCAGCCGAGGTCTCCGGTTCGTACACCAGCGCCGCGTCGTTGAGCATGAGCTTTTCGAGGGCGTCACGGAGGACCGGGTAGTCGGCGCCGTCCAGCGGGTACAGGCCGGAGAACACCATGGGCTTGGCATCGGCGTAGCCGGGCAGCGACTGGGCTGCCGGCTTGGCCAAGTTGGTGACAGTATCGCCCACCTTGGACTGCCGGACGTCCTTCACGCCGGTGATCAGGTAGCCCACTTCACCGACGCCCAGGCCCTTGGAAGGTGTGGGTTCGGGTGAGCTGACGCCGATTTCCAGGAGCTCGTGCGAGGCCCTGGTGGACATCATCTGGATGCGTTCCCGCGGGTGGAGCATGCCGTCCACCACGCGGACGTAGGTCACCACGCCGCGGTAGGTGTCGTAGACAGAGTCGAAGATCATGGCACGGGCCGGACCATCGGGGTCACCCTCCGGCGCCGGAAGGTCCCTGACAATCTTGTCCAGGAGGGCTTCCACGCCCACACCGGTCTTGCCGGACACGCGCAGGACATCCTCCGGGTCGCCGCCGATCAGGTTGGCCAGCTCAGCTGCGTACTTTTCGGGCTGCGCCGCGGGAAGGTCAATCTTGTTAAGCACCGGAATGATGGTGAGGTTGTTCTCCATGGCCAGGTACAGGTTGGCCAGCGTCTGGGCCTCAATGCCCTGGGCCGCGTCCACCAGCAGGATTGCGCCCTCGCATGCGGCCAGGGACCTGGACACCTCGTAGGTGAAGTCCACGTGGCCCGGGGTGTCGATCATGTTCAGCGCGTAACTGACACCATCCACCTCCCACGGCATGCGGACAGCCTGGGACTTGATGGTGATGCCGCGTTCACGCTCAATGTCCATGCGGTCCAGGTACTGAGCCTTCATGTCGCGCGCCTGTACCACCCCGGTGGACTGCAGCATACGGTCAGCCAGGGTGGACTTTCCGTGGTCAATATGCGCGATGATGCAAAAGTTCCGAATGATTGCCGGATCTGTCGCGGCGGGCACCGGTGCGGTGCGGGCCATGGGAGACACGCAGGGTCCTTACTGTTGGCTTTTCTGCAGCCATCCGGCGGCACGCGAAAGGCGCCCGCGGACCAGCCGCACATCTTGAACCTCCAGTGTCCCACGTCCGGGACCCCGCCACCGCATCCTGACCGCCTTCTACCGGTGCGCTTCCGGAGCGCAACCCCGCCGATAAGCTGTCGGGATGGCCATTGATCTCCGCTCCCTGGGAAACGCCGTCCGCCGCGGACTGCGCCTGCTGCAGAACCGATCGTCCCTTCCACCGGTCCCAGGCAGGCTGCCGCCCAAGAGCGCCGGCGGCGGGCGTCCCGCGCCCGACAGCGCCACCGCAGCGGCGGGCGCCTACCCCGGTGACTTCCGCGGCCGCGCGGACATCCGCTACGCCCCGCAGCCGGACGGCGACCCGGATCCGGGTGAAGTGGTGTGGGCTTGGGTCCCCTATGAAGAGGACCACGGCAAGGGGAAGGACCGCCCGGTCCTCTTGGTGGGGCATCACGGCCCCTACCTCCTGGGACTGATGCTCACCAGCAGGGACAGGGTGCCCGCGGGTTCCACATCGGCCGAGTACGTGGACCTTGGGGCCGGCGGCTGGGACAGGCAGGGCCGGGCGAGCGAGGTGCGGCTGGACCGCATCCTCCAGATCCGACCCGACGGCATCCGGCGTGAAGGCGCGGTACTGGACAGGGCGCGCTTCGAAAAAGTGGCGGCCGGGCTCCGCAGGCGACACGGATGGAGCTGACCGGCGCAAATGGCCAGTGGCACCGCTGACCTGCTATTCTTTATTGCTGTGTGTCCGTGCAGGTCGACGGTCACTGATAGCTGGCCGCCATAGGTATCCCCACGCCGCTCAGTCAAGGCCAGCTTGAAAGCCCTCTAGACCATTTCCGCATTACAAAGAGAGTTCACACGTGGCGAATATCAAGTCCCAGAAGAAGCGCATCCTGACCAACGAAAAGGCCCGCCTGCGCAACAACGCAGTCAAGTCCGAGCTGAAGACGGCCATCCGCGCCGTCAACACCGCTGTTGAGTCCGCTGACAAGGAAGCTGCTACTACTGCGCTCGTTTCTGCCAGCCGTAAGCTGGACAAGGCTGTCAGCAAGGGTGTTCTGCACAAGAACAACGCAGCGAACCGCAAGTCGGCGATCTCCAAGAAGGTCAACGCACTCTAAGGTTTCCAGTTCCCACGAACTGATGGTGTGGCCGGTACCCTCGGGTGCCGGCCACACGCCTTTAACGCGTCTTCTTCGGGAGCCGCGGCAGCCCGCCGTCGACGGTTACCTGAAACGCCTTATTCGTCTGCTGCGTGAGGCCATAAGGCGGCAGGAGCTGATGCCGTGCCGGCGCTACCTGCCCTGGACGGACATGGCAATCACGGTCACGGCATGCTCCACCGCGTAGACCGGGTCCCGGGAGAGGCCCTTGACCTGCGCGTCAGCCTCCGCCGTGGCCTGGATGGCGCGCACCAGGCCCTCGGGCGTCCAGCGCCGGACATCCCGCTGCGCCTGCTCGACCAGCCAGGGCTGCATTCCCAGGTCCGCGGCAATCTGCGCTGATGATCCAGAGGCACCTGCCACCCGGGCCACCGTCCTCAGCTTGGATGCCAGGGCTGCCACCAGGGGCACCGGGTCTGCGCCGGTAGCGAGGGCATGGCGGAGAGTGGACAGTGCCACCGGCGCGTTTCCCGCCATTGCCGCATCGGCCACCTTGAAAGCGGTGGCTTCGACCCGGCCACCGTAGTACTTGTCCACGGTTTCCGCGGTGACGGTGCTGCCCGCATCCGCGATCAGTTGTGCGCAGGCGGCGGCAAGTTCCGACAAGTCTGCACCCACGGCGTTCACCAACGCCTGTACCGCATCCTGGTTGATCCGCCGGCCAGCTGCCTTGAACTCCGCGACCACAAATTGGACCTTGTCCGCATCTTTCTTTAGCGGCTGGCAATCCACCACCGGCCAGCCGCCCTTCCTGATGGCGTCGAGGAGCTTCTTGCCGCGCGCTCCCCCGGCATGCCGGAGCACGACGACAGCGTCCTCCTCCGGATGTTGGAGGTAAGCGAGGGCATCCGCGAGGAAGGCGTCGTTCATGCCCTCCACTGCTTCCACTTCGATGAGCTTGTTTTCACCGAAAAGCGAGGGACTCACCTGCATGGTGAGGGCGCCGGTTTCATAGCCGGCAGCGTTCATGCGGCTCAATTCAACGTCCGGTGCAGCTGCCCGTATCTGCGAACGTATCCTGTCCATGGCCCTGATGCCCAGGTACTCCTCCGGCCCGCTCACCAGGACGATCCTGTCCGGAGTTACGTCCCGCCAGGAGGCCGCGTTCGATGCCGGGGAGCGGGTTGCTCGCTTTTGCGCAGCGGCCATCGAAGGTCCCTTCCGGAGGTGTTATAGCAGTATCCCAGCCTGCCATGTCTGTGCCCCCGGTCCAAGCCGCAGGCGCGGCAGAACTGTTCCAGCCGCAGTTCCACCAGCCCGATCAGCACCACAGTGGCGGCGTGCGCTTTCTGAACTTTGCGGACGACCTGCAAGGGCCGGGCCGCCGCACATACGGCGGCGAGTGTCACCACCGACAACAACACCATGGACAACAGTCCAGGTATCCCCTCCGGCCAGGGAAGGGCTGACCCCGGCAATTGAGCCGCGCACCGGGCGATGCCGCCTACTCCGGCGCTGAACATCCCTGCCACTGCTATCAGCCCCGTGGCCACCCACGGCAATAGAACCGCCAAGGGTACAGCAGCGGTACCCAGCAGCGTCACGGGAGCAACAAGAGGTGAGGCGGCCACGTTGGCCAGCAGGGAATAGGTTGCAAACTGCGGCTGCAGGAGGACGATCACTGGCCCACACAGCAACTGCGCCGATAACGGAACTGCAACTGCCGCGGCCACCCACCGCGGCACTGCCGCGGGAATCCACCCAACGATCCGCCGTCCCAGGAGGATGATGCCCAGCGTGGCCAGGACGGACAGCAGGAATCCGAAACTCGAGCCCAGCTCCGGGTCCGACAGCAGGAGCCCGATAACAGCAAGGCACAGGAAGCTCAGGCCCCGTCCCGAGCGGCCGCCCGCCAGGGACGCGACACCAATGGCACCCATCAGCGCCGCGCGCAGGACGCTCGCATCAGGTCCCACGAGGACAACGAACAGGGCCAGGCCGGCGAGGGCGGCTCCAGCAGCAGGAGCGCGGGGCAGCCGGATACGACGGCACATCACCAGCAGCGCGCCCAGGACAAGGCTGCAGTTTGCGCCGCTGACAGCTGTCAGGTGGGTCATGCCCACGGCCTTCATCGCGTTGCCCAAGCCCTCGTCCAATGCACTGGTGTCGCCGGTGACCATTCCCGGAAGCAGTCCGCGGGCGTCGGGTGGCAGGAACGCGGAGGCGGCAACAAAACGCCCGCGCAGGTCCCTCGCTCCCGCCTCCAACAAGGAACCGTTATCCGACAGCGAGCTGCCTGAAGGGTTACCAGGGCCTGTCGAGGCGTTGAGGTTCCCCGCTTCTTGGCCACCGGGCTCTGCGGGCCGCAGCTTGCCGGTTGCCCGCAGGGTCTGCCCGGGAACGACATTCCCCCAGCCTTGTCCGCCCATGACGACCAACCGGGCCCGTATCCGGACCAGAACACCGCTCGTCGTCACTTCACGGGTCA
Organism: Arthrobacter sp. FW306-07-I; assembly: GCF_021800405.1. Lineage (NCBI taxonomy): Bacteria > Bacillati > Actinomycetota > Actinomycetes > Micrococcales > Micrococcaceae > Arthrobacter > Arthrobacter sp. FW306-07-I. The sequence goes on from NZ_CP084550.1 coordinate 2,328,246, forward strand.
ACACCGGCACCGACCACCATTCCCCCGTTCTTCCCCGACCACCGATGGCGCGCGGACTTCCTGCCACCTCGACCACGGCAACGGCCGATTTCCCGGCCGCAACCGCTTCCGCGAGCGGCCCATCGGACCGTTGGCTGGACGCTGTTGCCGAGTGTGCTGCGGCAGCAGCAGCCAATATCAAAGAGACGCCCGCTGCCGCCCGATAGCTGCGTCCCCGCGCCCTGCGGAAGGTGGGAACTGCAGCAGGCCCGGTGCCACCATGCGCTCTGCGTTTCCGTCCGCCCCTGGCTGCAATGGCCAGGAACGCGCCGCCGAGCGCCACCAGGGCGCAGCAGAGGGCGGCCAACTCCGTGGGCGGCAGCCAAAGCCCCGCCACCGAGGCAGCCCACACCGACGCTGCCGGCAGGGCAAGCCGGACGTCAGTGCGCTTCTGCAGCTGGCCAGGACTTGAGTCGGCTTCTTCCTGGGCCTTGCGGGCGTCGACAATCCGTGCGCGCACCCGGTCCAGGCCGGATGTCGGCGTTGTCTCCCGGGCGGCCGGCACTGCGTCCATGTCCTGCACGGCCGACTCAATGAACCGGCTCCACGGGCTCTTTACTCCTGGACGCCGGGTTACTGACGGTCGCGTTCCCTGCCTTTCCGCCTCAGGACGCAGCATTCCTTTCCCACTCCTGGGATTCCGGACGGCCCCCACCCGCCGCCGGTTCGTATTTCTCCTGCCCGGACTGGTGGCCACGGTTACCCCTGGACCGTGACCAAGGGAAGCAAGGCCTCAAGCATCTTGGGGCCAACACCGTCCACAGCGTCCAGCTCTTCGACGCTCTTGAAAGGACCATGTTCCTTCCGCCATTCCACAATTCGCTGTGCCAGCACCGGGCCGACCTTTGGCAGCGTGTCCAGTTCAGCGGCGCCGGCGGTGTTCAGGTTGACCTTCGCACCCTGGGTCCCCTGCTGCACGGTACCGCTTGCCCCGGAGGAGCTGGCCCCGGATCCATCCGGCCCTGTGCCTTCCGAAGCTGAAGCATCCGACCCGGCGGGCAGGGGTTCCCCATGCTGCGGGACGTAGATTTTCTGGCCGTCCTCCACCATAAGCGCAAGGTTGAGCCGGTTGGCATCGCCGTCAGCCAAAGCGCCACCCGCTGCAGCAATCGCGTCATCTACGCGGCTGCCCTGCTGCAGCCGGATAACCCCAGGTTTGGCAACAGCTCCGGCGACGTGGACCACCACCAGTACCGCACTGTTGGGCTCCCCCTGGCTTGAAGCAGGGTCATGGGCCGAACCCGCAGGGACGTCACCCTTGGATTCTTCTGCGAGTCCCCCGGCATCCACCCCGCTCAGCGGCAAAACCTCCGTAACTGCCGATCCTGCCTGGCACCAGAACCACGCGCCGGCGGCCGCGGCCAGCGCGGCCAGCAGCACGGCGACGCGCAGGCCGACCCGCCATCGTAGTGAAGGTGCCCGGCCGGATTCACTTTCAGTTCCATCCCCCTCGCCGGAGCCCCGGAACTCAAAACCCGTCTGACCCAGGCCAGGCTCCAGAAGTCCGGGAGGTGCCTTACCGAGGGTCGCTTGAAGCCTGGCGTGTGCGTGCCGCGCCTGCTGACCTGCTGTTCCAGCATCCCCGCGTGACATAGCTCCACCATAGGAACCCAACCGGTTAAACGGCGAGGAACCGGTGGCCCTATGTGGAAACATGCCGACGGCAGCGTGCAGCGGGGGCAGCTTATGAGGGGGTAAGTCCGTCAGAACCCGGAGGCGCAGGCGGGGAGTTGTATCCGGGTCCTGCTGGAGTCTGCCAATACCCGGCTCGGGAGTACCTGTCGAACCGTTGGCCCAGCGGGTTCTCACGCTGCGCGAGCAGCACGATGAGGATAATCCATCCGAGCACCGGTATGAGGGCGAGGAGCAACAACCAGCCGCTGAGGTTGGCATCGTGGAGGCGCCGGACCGCCACAGCGAGCGAAGGGACCACAGTGGCGAGGAACCAGATACCCCCGAGCGCACTGGACCCCGTCACTTGCCCATTGACGATTGTCGGGCTGATCGAGTTCAACACGGCGGACGCCAGTCCGGAGGCGAGGAACCACCACCAATACTCACTGCGACTGGCTCGTCCGGTAAAGACGGCGTACTTCTGGAATACACGCTTGACTGCCTCGACGGGCGGAGCGCCGTAGTAGGGGAAATCCAGCCCCGGGACTGCGTTCCGCGAAGCGTCCGGGGACTGCTGCATGGTCATCGAACTGTCCCTTCCGATACGTCGCTGCCGCCAATGCTACGGAAACAGGAGGCGCAGGACCTGGGCCAGAGGGCCCTACTCCAGGACCAAGCGCGGACAAAAGCTTGGTGAAGACAGAAAACCAGTAAGTTGCGGGGCCTCCGACCGGAGCCGCTCAGCCCTCACATTCAGTGCAGTAGGCATGGCCGTCCTTTTCCCGCGCCTTCTGGGAGCGGTGGCGGACCAGGAAGCAGGACCAGCAGGTGAACTCGTCGTCAGCCTGGGGAATCACCTGGACGACGAGCTCTTCGGCGATGAACTCCCCGCCAGGGGTGAGCCCGTCCAGGGTGTCAGCCTCGTCGAGCTCTTGAACCACGGATTGCGCGTCCGGCGCTTTGGCGGACTTCAGTGCCTCCAGCGAGTTTTCCTGGGATTCCTTGACGTCGGTGCGGAGTTCATCGTAATCGGTTGCCACGAAGGTACATCTCTTTTCGCTTGATGGGTGTTACCGGTCCTGCAACGTACAGCCCAACGAAAGAATTCCCTGCCGGAACTGCTGCCTCATTTCAGGCGCTGCGCGTGCCCGTCAGTTGCGGGCCGCTCCTCGATTTCCACCCTGCCCACAATGACCGCCAGGACACCCAGCCCGGCGTGGGCGGCCAGGACCGCCGGCAGGGAGCTGATCTGCGCGGGGGGACAATCCGGAAGAGCGGCTTCCAGTCTCGCCGCCAGGCTCTTAGCCTCCTCCGGGTTGCCGAAGTGATGGACGGCAAGGCGCACGGACTGACCCGGATGGGGTGCGGCTGCGGCCACAACAATTTCCTCAAGGCGCGCCACGGCCCTGGCAGCGGACCGCACCTTTTCGAGCGGCACGATCCTGCCGCCGTCGAGTGCCAGGATGGGTTTGATGGCAAGCATGGTGCCCAGCAGCGACGCAGCGGCTCCGATCCGCCCGCCGCGCCGCAATTGTTCGAGGCTGGGTACATAGAAAAAGACCTTGGTGCGGTCCGCCTGGGTGGCCGCCGCAGCGGCCACCGCCGCCCGGTCCGCACCAGCGGCCGCCGCGTTCACCGCGGCTTGAACCGCCATCCCCTGCGCCATGCCGACGGTCCGCGTATCAACCACGTCGACGGGAATTCCTACCCTGGCTGCAGCCAGGCGTGCGGAATCTGCCGTGCCCGAAAGCTCGCCGGAGATGTGGACGGACACGACCGCATCGAACCCATGAAGCTGAGCGGCGCGGTAGGCCTGCTCAAATTGTCCCGGTGATGGCCTGGACGTTTTGACCGGAGTCCCCGCGGCCAATGCCAGGGCGATGGTCTCCAGGATGTCGTCTTCACCTTCGCCGTAAATTTCCGCACCCACCATGACGGGCATGGGCGTCACCGTCAGGATCCCGTCGCACGGTAGCCCGCGTGGATAGTCCGCAGGGAGGGCGGCGGCGGAGTCGGTCACGACGGCGGTGCGGACCACAGCGCCTCCACCGCGTCCCGTGCCCGGCCGGGCCGCGGGACGGAGGCCGGAGAGCCGTGCGCGCACCCACGGCCAGGCGGCGGCGTTACTGTCAGGCAAAGGGCCTCCTGGAGACGGTGACCGGCTCAGCCAGGACCGGCCGCCGGAGGACAACCCCCGACGGCCGGCCCATGCTGCGGATGCGGCTATGCCGGGACGATGTTCACCAGCTTAGGGGCACGGACGATCACTGTCCTGATGCCCCGGCCGTCAAGGGCACGCTGCACGTTCTCCGACGCCAGGGCCAGCTCGCGCAGCTGGTCCTCGGAAACATCCGGGGAAACCTCCAGCCGGTCACGGACCTTGCCCTGGACCTGGACAACGGCAGTGACCGTCTCCTGGACCAGGAGCGCGGGATCGTGCGCCGGCCAGCCCGCATTGGCAACGGAGGCGGGGTGGCCCAGCAGGTTCCACATGTCCTCGGCCGTGTACGGCGCGAACAGGCTGAGGATCACAGCCACTGCCTCGGCCGCCTCGCGGACTGCCGGGTCGGATGCTCCTGCCCCGGAGTCAATCGCCTTGCGGGTGGCATTGACCAGTTCCATCAGCTTGGCCACCACCACGTTGAACTTGTTGGCGTCCAGGAGCTCGGCTGCATCGGCGATGGTGCGGTGCGAGACCGAGCGCAGTGCGCGGTCGCCCGCGGCGAAATCGGCACCGGGCCCGCTGGTGACATCCTGGGCCAGGCGCCACGCCCGGGCCAGGAACTTGGCGGAGCCCGACGGCGAAACGTCGGCCCAGTCCACGTCGTCCTCGGGCGGGGAAGCGAACACCATGGTCAGGCGGACAGCGTCCACACCGTACTTGTCCAGCTGTTCGCCGAGATCAACACCGTTGCCCAGCGACTTGCTCATGGCCTTGCCGCCGTTGAGCACCTGGCCCTGGTTGAGGAGTGCGCTGAAGGGTTCGTCCGCATCGATCATGCCCAGGTCATGAATGACCTTCGTAAAGAACCGCGCGTACAGCAGGTGGAGGATGGCGTGCTCCACGCCGCCCACGTACTGGCCGACAGGCATCCAGTCGTTGATCTTCTGCGGATCGAAGGGGCCCTCCGTGTAGTGCGGCGATACGAACCGCAGGAAGTACCAGGACGAGTCCACGAACGTGTCCATGGTGTCGGTGTCCCGTTTGGCGGGGCCGTGGCAGGTGGGGCACTCGACGTTGACCCAGGACTCAGCGGCGGCCAGCGGCGAGGTGCCCTTGGGAGCCAGGTCCTCGCCGCGGAGGTCCGAGGGCAGGGTGACCGGCAGTTGCTCATCAGGAACCGGAACTTCGCCGCAGGACGGGCAGTGGATGATGGGGATGGGAGTGCCCCAGAAGCGCTGGCGGCTCAGCAGCCAGTCGCGGAGCCGGAAGTTCACGAACTTCTCACCCGTGCCCTGCCGCTCCAGCATGGCGATGGCGGCAGGAATGGCCTCGGCCTTGGGCAGGCCGTTGAGCTCGCCGGAGTTGATCAGGGTGCCCTCCCCCGCGGTGGCCGTGCCGGAAACAGCAGGGTCCTCCTCGCCCGTGTCCAGGACGGCCCGGACGGGCAGGCCGAAAGCGCGGGCGAAGTCGAGGTCGCGCTGGTCGTGGGCCGGCACGGCCATGATGGCGCCCGTGCCATAGTCCGCCAGGACGTAGTCGGCGGCCCAGACGGGCAGCTTCTCGCCGTTCAGGGGATTGACGGCGTAGCGGCCGGTGAAGACGCCGGTCTTTTCGCGCTCGGTGGACTGGCGTTCGATTTCGGAGAGTGCCTTGACCCGTTCGCGGTATTCGTCCAGGGCGGCGGCGTGCTCGTCGGTAACGAGTTCGACGGCGAGCGGCGCGTCGGCTGCCACCACGAAGAACGTTGCCCCGTAGAGGGTGTCCGGGCGGGTGGTGAAGACCGTGACCTCCTTGGCGGGCTTGCCGCCGTCGGCCTCGATCACGAAGTTGACGTGGGCACCCTCGGACCGGCCGATCCAGTTCTTCTGCATGGCCAGGACGCGCTCGGGCCAGTGGCCGCGCAGCTCTTCCATGTCGTCCAGCAGGCGGTCCGCGTAGTCAGTGATCTTGAAGTACCACTGGTTCAGGGACTTCTTGGTGACCGTGGTGCCGCAGCGCTCACAGGCCCCGTTGACAACCTGCTCGTTGGCCAGGACGGTTTGGTCCTTGGGGCACCAGTTCACCGGGGAGTTCTTCCGGTAGGCCAGTCCGCGCTCGTAGAACCGCTTGAACAGCCACTGGGTCCAGCGGTAGTACTCGGGGTCGGAGGTGTGGAGGCGGCGCGACCAGTCGGCGGAGATGGCGTACCGCTTGAAGGACGCTGCCTGGGTGTCGATGTTGGCGTAGGTCCACTCACTGGGGTGGGCGTTGCGCTTGATGGCGGCGTTTTCCGCGGGCAGGCCGAAGGAGTCCCAGCCGATTGGGTGCAGCACGTCGTAGCCCTGCTGGCGCAGGTAGCGGGCCACCACGTCGCCCATGGCGAACGCTTCCGCGTGGCCCATGTGCAGGTCACCTGAGGGGTACGGGAACATGTCAAGCACGTAGCGACGCTCCCGGGACCCGTCGTCCACGGGGGTGAAGACCTTGAGGTCCTCCCACACCTGGGGCCATTTGGCCTCAATGGCGGTGAAACTGTAGGTGCCCTCTTCAGGCTCCGCCGATACTGTTGTTGCTGTTCCGGTCTCTGTCTCCGGCTGAACGCCCACTGCTGCCCTCTTCTGTTCTGTTACGGCATTTGTGCTGCCATAACGGCCTGATCCCCCTGCTGCCGGTCCGGCGCAAAGCCCCGGACACACAAAAGCCCCTCACGAAGGGAGGGGCTGCCGCTCAGCTGTCCGATAATCGGAGCCGGCGGCTAACTAAGCAGAAGGATCGCACGCATACGTTCACCTTACCGCGTGTCCACCACTACATGGAAACAGGCCACGCACGTGAGACAGGCCGCGGAAGGGTTGAGGAAGGCGGCCCCTCGCCCGGGTGTGGTGGGCACCGCGAAGCGGGCGGGGCAGGGGCCGCCTTCCTCAACCTAAGTTGGATCTAGCGAACGTCCTCGTCGACCCAATCCATGGACTTGGTGACCGCCTTCTTCCAGAGCCGCATCTGGCGGTCCTGTTCGGCCTGGTCCATCTGCGGTTCCCAGCGCTTGTCCTCGGACCAGTTGGCGGAGCATTCGCCCAGGTCCTTCCAGAACCCGACGGCCAGGCCTGCCGCGTAGGCAGCACCCAGCGCGGTGGTCTCGATGACCTTGGGGCGGATGACCGGGACGCCAAGGATGTCCGCCTGGAACTGCATCAAGGCATCATTGGCCACCATGCCGCCGTCGACCTTCAACTCGCTCAGCGGCACGCCTGAGTCCGCGTTGACCGCATCCAGGACCTCGCGGGTCTGGAACGCGGTGGCTTCCAGCGCGGCCCGGGCAATGTGGTTCTTGTTCACGAACCGGGTCAGGCCGACAATCGCGCCGCGGGCATCGGAGCGCCAGTACGGGGCGAACAGGCCGGAGAAGGCCGGGACGATGTAGACACCGCCGTTGTCCTTGACCGCCGCTGCCAGCGTCTCCACTTCCGGTGCGCTGCTGATCATGCCCAGGTTGTCCCGAAGCCACTGCACCAGGGAGCCGGTGACCGCGATCGACCCTTCGAGGGCGTAATGCGGCTTGGCGTCGCCGAGCTTGTACCCGACGGTGGTGAGGAGGCCGTTCTTGGAGTGGACGATTTCCTCGCCGGTGTTGAAGATCAGGAAGCAGCCTGTGCCGTAGGTGTTCTTGGCTTCACCGGCGTCGAAGGCGGCCTGGCCGAACGTTGCGGCCTGCTGGTCGCCAAGGATGCCGGCCACCGGCGTCTCGCGGAGCAGCTGGGAGCTGTGGACGGTGCCGTAAACCTCCGAGGAGGACTTGATTTCCGGCATCATGCTGCGCGGTACGCCGAAGATGCCGAGGATTTCGTCGTCCCACTGCAGGGTTTCGAGGTCCATGAACAGGGTGCGGGAAGCGTTGGTGACGTCGGTGACGTGGACGCCGCCGTCAACGCCACCGGTCAGGTTCCACAGGACCCAGGCGTCGGTGTTGCCGAAGACCAGGTCCCCGGCCTCGGCCTTTTCCCGGGCGCCGTCAACGTTGTCCAGGATCCATTTGATCTTGGTGCCGGAGAAGTAGGTGGCCAGCGGCAGGCCCACTTTTTGTTTGAAGCGGTCTGCCCCGCCGTCTTTGGCCAGCTGGTCCACGATGTCCTGGGTGCGGGTGTCCTGCCAGACAATGGCGTTGTACACGGGCTTGCCCGTGGTCTTGTCCCACACCACGGCCGTTTCACGCTGGTTGGTGATGCCGACGGCGGCGATATCGTGCCGCGTCAGGTTCGCCTTGGAGAGGGCCGAGCCAATGACCTCACGGGTGTTGTTCCAGATTTCCGTTGCGTCGTGTTCCACCCAGCCGGCCTGCGGGAAGATCTGCTCGTGTTCCATCTGTCCACTGGAGACAATGGCGCCGCTGTGGTCGAAAATGATGGCGCGCGTGCTGGTGGTGCCCTGGTCAATGGCGATTACGTACTGGTTCATGATGACGTCCTTGTCTTTGTTGGTTGGAATGGGTGTGGGTCAGGCAGCAGCTGTGACGATGATGGGAACAATGCGGGCCACCAGGCCACCGAGCGCGCCGCCGACCAGCGGTCCGACGACGGGGATCCAGGAGTACGCCCAGTCACTGGAACCCTTGCCCTTGATGGGAAGCACAGCGTGCGCGATGCGGGGGCCGAGGTCACGGGCGGGGTTGATGGCGTAGCCGGTGGGGCCGCCAAGGGAAACACCGATGCCAACCACCAGCAGGGCGACGGCGAGCGGGCCCAGGCCGGAGGGGGTGCCGCCCAAAGTGAGGATGACGAAAACCAGTACGAAAGTGCCGATGATCTCGGTGATGAGGTTCCATGAGGTGGATCGGATGGCAGGGCCGGTGGAAAAGGTTCCAAGCTTGCCGGCGGGTTCCGGTTCGTCATCGAAGTGCTGCTTGTACGCCAGCCAGCAGACGACTGCGCCAAGGAAAGCGCCCACCATCTCGCCCCCGAAGTAGGTGAGGGTAGATGCGAAATCCACGGCGACGCCGGGGGCATACTCGGCTTTGCCGTTGAGCAGCAGGCCAAGAGTGACAGCCGGGTTCAGGTGCGCGCCCGACTTGGCGGCAACGAATACGCCGCAGAACACGGCGATACCCCATCCCCACGTGACCATCAGGAAACCGCCGCCATTGCCTTTTGTCCCCCGCAAAGCCACGTTGGCAACGACGCCGCAACCCAACAGGGTCAGCATTGCCGTGCCAAAGACTTCGGAGAGGAAGACTATTCCTAGAGACATCTTTGACTCCTTCTTTGTTTAGTTGTCGGTTCTCCGTGGGTGAAGAACCGTTGGCCGGGACGCTGGCGCGTCCCGGCCGGCTGCCCGGCCTTAGGAGACCAGGCTGTGCGTTTCCACGCGGTGGAAACGCTGCAGCACGTCCTGGGCGTGCTTGATCTCAGCAGCGCGGGTTGCGGCGTCCCACTTGAGCGGGACGGACAACACCTCTGCCACTTCATTGAGAAGTTCGCCGGTGACCAGTCCGCGGAAGGCAAGGGAGGTGCGCCGGATGAACACATCCACCAGGTGCCCCACCTGCTCATTCGCCGCCATGAACCCCAGTTCACGGACAGTGAGTTCGCGGGTGGAGCGCAGTGGCTGGTCGGGTTCCGCATCGAGGTACGAGATCACTGCTTCGGCGCGTGTCCCGTAGCGGGTCAGCAGTCCGGCTGTGCGGTCTGCGTCACGGCCGGCGCCCATGTGTGCCTTGATCCATTTCTGTTCGCCGGCCTCATCGGCCGGGAAGCCGGCGCCGCCGCCGATGGGGAGCTGCGCCGTCGACACTTTCCGCTGTACGCCGAGTTCGGAGAGGACCTCGTTGGTCAGGTGCTCGGCAAGGGCACGGAAGGTGGTCCACTTGCCGCCCACCAGGCTCAGGACGATGGCACCGCTTCCGTTGTCGCCGGAGGCGCGGCGTTCAATACGGTAGTCGCGGGAGACGAAGCCGGGCTGCGTGGCGTCGTGGCTCGGCAGGGGGCGCACACCGGAGAAGGTGTAGACGATGTCGTCGGGCGTCACCGCGATCGAGGGGAAGACGTGGCCGATGAGGTCGAAGAAGTACTGGATCTCCTCATCCGTGCAGATGGCGTCCTCCGTCATGTCCGCATCCACGTCGGTGGTGCCCACCAGTACGCGGTCGCCCATGGGGTAGATGAGGACGATCCGGCCGTCGGTGTGCTCGAAGAAGATTTCGCGTCCGCGGCAGGCCGCGAGGAGGCCGGGGTGGTCAAGCACGATGTGCGAGCCCTTGGTGCCGCCCATGAAGGACGATGCAGCGCCCATGGACTCGTTGGTGAGGTCCACCCATGCCCCGGTGGTGTTGACGATGATGTCAGCCGTGAAGTCGAATTCTTCCCCGGTGAGTTCGTCGCGAAGCCGGACCGTGCTGCCACGGCCAGTCCCCGGGTTGGGTGCGGACGACATCGACTGCAGTGAGAGGTAGTTGCTGGCCCGGGCAGTGTTCCCCTGCGCTCCGGCGGCCTGGGCATTGCCCGCGCGGCCCGCCTTTTCGCCGTCCTGCAGGACGTCGAGCGTCAGCCGCTCCGGGTTGTGGACGGAGGCGTCGAAGTAGGTCGCCGTGTATTTGACGTCGGGGCGGAGATCCGGGAGCTCCTGGAGGGCCGCCTTGTGGGTGCGGAACTGGTGTCGCGGCACCGTCCCGCCGTCACGGGAGAACGAATCGTAGAGGCTGAGGCCGGCCTTGATGAGGAACGCGCCGCGCTCCTTGGGCTTGCCCTGCTGCTTGTGCGTCAGGAAGCGCAGCGGTGCGGACAGGATCCCGGAGAAGGTGCTGAAGATCGGGATTGTTGTCTGCAAAGGCTTGACGTAGTGCGGGGCAATCTTCAGCAGGCGGTTGCGTTCCACCACGGACTCACGGACCAGGCGGAATTCACCGTTTTCGAGGTAGCGGATGCCGCCGTGGATCATGTGCGAGGATGCGCCGCTTGCACCCTGGCAGTAGTCACCGCGCTCCACCAGTGCGACGTCCACGCCCTGCAGGGCCAGGTCACGGAACGTGCCAACGCCGTTGATGCCACCTCCCACTACCAGCACCTTCGCGTGGGGGCGGCGCCGCAGGCTGTGGACCGAGGGGCGTTCGGCCCTTGGAAGGGGCGCGCTGACAGAGGGTTGAGCAGATGAATCCTTGGGTCCCAAAACTACTCCCTTGGGGCTTTGTGTGATGCGGGCACCGCTTGGTGGCGCCGCCGTTCTGCTCTATTGTTCGGAGAAATGGAAAATGGAGTCAAGGACTATGCACAAACGTGCAGAACGGAACTGAGATGGCACTTTCCCGGGACCAAGATGCCCTCCGAGCTGCACAAATGTATTATCTGCAGGACCTGACCATGGATGCGATAGCACGTGAACTGCGCACCTCCCGGTCCACTGTTTCCCGCCTCCTGTCCTCAGCCAGGGAGTCCGGCCTGGTGCAGATCCAAATCCGCAACCCCCTGGACACCGGCCCGGAGCTGGAGGGAATGATCCGACGCCGGTACAACCTGGATGTCCATGTGGTTCCGATCCTCGGGACGCTCAACGAGGCGGAGACCCTGGACCGGGTAGCCATGCAAGCGGCCCGGACCATCGGGCCCCTGGTGGACTCCAACGCCATCATCGGGGTGGCCTGGGGATCAACCCTCAGTGCGGTGAGCAGGCACCTCACCAGGAAGATCACGCATGACAGCGTCATCGTCCAGCTCAACGGTGCCGGCAACATGCACACCACGGGCATTACCTATGCAAGCGACATCATGCGCAGGTTCGGCAGCGCTTACGGGGCCCGGGTGGAGCAGTTTCCCGTCCCGGCTTTCTTTGACCACGCCGCCACCAAGACGGCCATGTGGAATGAGCGCAGCGTACAGCGCGTCCTGGAGCTGCAGGCCAAGATGAGCATCGCCATTTTCGGTGTCGGTTCCGTGCACGCCGACTACCCCAGCCATGTTTACGCGGGCGGGTACCTGGACGAGGACGACCTGAACGCGCTCGCCAACTCCGACGTCGTGGGTGACGTGGCCACCGTTTTCTTCCGTGCCGACGGTTCCTCCGACGGGATCGTCCTGAACGAAAGGTCCACCGGCCCTGCGCTGGCCCAGCTGCGGCAGGTCCGCCGCAGGATCTGCGTGGTGTCGGGGGTGTCCAAGATCAACGGCCTGCGCGGTGCCCTGGCGGCGCGGCTCGCCACCGATCTGATCCTTGATGAAGCAACTGCACGCCGCCTGGTCGATTACGAGGGGCTGACCAGCTGAAGTGGGTAGAGTCGGTGCCATGAGAACCTCACCCCGGCTCAGCCTGAACAATGGCGTGCTGATAGACCAGCTCGGCTTCGGGCTCTACAAAGTGCCGGCAGCAGACGCGGAAGGCCTGGTGGCCACCGCGCTCGCCGTTGGGTATCGGCACTTCGATACGGCCGCCATGTACGGTAACGAAACCGGCGTGGCGAGGGGCATCAGTTCCCAGCTGGGCGCCGGGGCCGGCAGCGGTGGTTCCGGGGAGCTCTTTCCGCCCCTGGGCCGCGAAGACGTGTTCGTTACCACAAAGGTGTGGAATGACCACCACGGCTACGACGCAACGCTGCGGGCATTCGACGACTCCATGGTCAACCTGGGCCTGGACTACGTGGACATGTACCTGATCCACTGGCCCTGCCCCCGCCGCGGCTTGTTCCCCGAAACCTACCGCGCGCTCGAGACGCTTTACCGTGAAGGCAGGGTCCGTGCCATTGGCGTGAGCAACTTCCAGCCGGCGCACCTCGACCGCCTGCTGCAAAGCGCCGAAGTGGTCCCCGCCGTCAACCAGATCGAACTCCACCCCTGGCTGCAGCAGGAAGAACTGCGCAGCAAGCACGCGGAACTCGGAATCCACACGGAGGCATGGAGTCCGCTGGGCCGAGGACAGGTCCTTGCCGACCCCGTCATCCAGGCCTGCGCCGCGGAGCACCGCAGGACGCCGGCGCAGGTGGTCCTCCGCTGGCACATGCAGCTGGGAAACATCGCCATACCCAAGGCCAGCTCCGAAGCGCGGATCCGGGAGAACCTCGACGTCTTCGGTTTCGAGCTTTCAGAGCGTGACCTGGCGGCCATCAAGGAGCTGGACCGCGGGCAGCGGACCGGGTCCCACCCGGACAACGTCAACTAGGCCGGGCATGAATACTGTGAACCCGGAGACCGCCCCTGCGCCGGCGTACCTGAGCCCCGGCCTTGCCGCCCGCACGTCCGCCTCAACCGTGACCCTCGACGGCGGAACGGTGGCCTTCTGGACCTACGAACCCCTCCAAGAGACGCGGCATACCCGGACCATCCTGGTGGTCCACGGGTTCCGCGGCGACCACCACGGGCTCCTGCGCGTGGCGGACCAGCTCCCGGACATGCGTGTCATCATGCCGGACCTGCCAGGCTTTGGCGGTTCCGACGCTTTCGCCAGCGACCCGCACTCGGTGGAGCGTTACGGACAGTTCATCACCGATTTCATGGCATCCCAGGGCTTGGGGCCGGACACCGTGCTGTTGGGACATTCCTTCGGCTCCATCGTGGCGTCACACTTCGTGGCCAACAACCCGGACAGCGTAAACCCATTGATCCTCATCAACCCCATCGCCGCCCCGGCGCTGGAGGGACCCAAGGGGGTGATGACCCGGCTGGCCGTGCTCTACTACCGGCTGGCGGCCCGGCTTCCCCGGAAGCCCGGGCTGGCGCTTTTGCGCAATCCGCTGATTGTGCGGGTGATGAGCGAAACCATGGCCAAGACGCGCGACAGGGAGCTGCGCGCCTACATCCACGGACAGCACCACGCCTATTTCAGTTCCTTCGCCGACCGGGACAGCCTGCTGGAGTCCTTCACGGCCTCCGTCAGCAACCATGTGGCGGAGGTGGCGGACCGCTTGGACCTTCCTGTGTTGCTGATCGCCGGCGAAAAGGACGAAATTGCCACCCTTCCCAACCAGCACCGCCTCCTGGCCCTGCTGCCGGACGGGCAACTGAAGGTGATCCCCGGCGTCGGACACCTGATCCATTACGAAACGCCGGAACCGGCCGCCCGCTACATCCGCAGCTTCCTGGAGGACCACCCCGCGTGAAGATTGTCATCGATGCACGTTTCACCCGCACCGACCACCACGACGGCATCAGCCGCTACGGAGCAAGCCTGATTGCTGCCACGGCGAAGATCGCCGACGTGTCCATGCTGGTCTCCGATGTCCGGCAGCTGGCCCTCCTGCCGGACGTTCCGTACACGCTCATCAGCAGCCCGCTCTCCCCCCGCGAGCTGTTCGTCGCCCGGACGGTCAACGGCATTGGAGCGGACGTGGTGGTGTGCCCCATGCAGACCATGGGCACCTGGGGCCGCAAGTACGGCCTCATCCTCACCCTGCACGACCTCATTTACTACGAGCACCCCGCTCCCCCGGGTTTCCTGCCCGCACCCGTGCGCGTGCTCTGGCGGCTGTACCACAAGGCTTTCTGGCCGCAGCGCCTGCTCCTCAACCGCGCGGACATCGTAGCCACCATCAGCCGCACTACAGAGGCCCTGATGGCCAAGTACCGGCTAACGGGCCGGCCCGTGCGCATCATCGCCAACGCCCCGCAGCCTGCCCAGGAACCCCGCAACCCGTCTGGTGGAGCCGACAAAACCATCATCTACATGGGCTCGTTCATGCCGTACAAGAATGTGGAGACCATGGTGGCGGGCATGGCCGGGCTGCCCGGCTACACCCTGCACCTGCTCAGCCGCATAACGCCCCAGCGGCGCGCCGAACTGGAACGCATCATTCCGCCGGGCGCCTCCGTGGTGTTCCACAACGGCGTGACGGATGCGGAGTATGACGCGCTGCTGCGCCGGGCCACTGCACTGGTGAGCCTGTCCAGGGCCGAGGGGTATGGACTTCCCCTGGTCGAGGCCATGGCCTTGGGCACCCCGGTGATCGCCAGCGACATTCCGATCTTCCGGGAAGTGGGTGCGGACGCCGCACTCTATGTGGACCCGGAGTCCCCGGGGCAGTTCGCGGACGCGGTATCACGACTGCAGGATGATGCGCACTGGCAGGATCTGTCCCGGCGATCCATTGCGCGGGCAAGCGAGTTCAGCTGGGACGAGTCGGCACGCCAGCTGGTGGAAGCGGCGCACGAGGTCATGGCGAAAAGGCAGCTGGCCTAGAGCAGGTCAACCCTCAGAGCACATCCACACCGTCCAAGCGCAGCTGCACTGGGTCGATGGCGCGTTTGGCCGCCACGGCTGCCCGGGTGACCCTTAGGACGCGGACGACGGCGGACGCCTGGCCGTACGGGAAGAACAGCAGGGTCCGTACGTCTTCGGCCGAGCGCCTGCCGGAGGGCGGAGCGGTCAGCAGCAGCGGCGCCGGGCCTGCGGCGCGGAGCGTTATTCCGGCGCGTGCGAGGTCCGCTTCCACGGCGCCGGTGAAGTGTTCCACGGCAGCCCGCGGCCCCGTCACCGATGCGATCCGCACTGCCGGGGGCAGCTGCAGCTCCGTTCGGAGGGACAGCTCGCGCTGGGCGTATCCTGCCGGATCCCACCGCAGCAGCGCGCCGGTGGCGGCTGCGTCCGAGGCCGTAACCACCACCAGACCCTTGTCCGGGGCGGGACGGACCAGGGCTGCAGCGTTGAACCAGCGCCGCACGGTGTCTTCGCCGGCACGGAGGGTTTCGCGGCGGAGCAGGGAATCCCCGTCCAGGAGCAGGGCGGCAGCGTAGCCGTCCTCTGCGACAGGTTCGGCCCCCACCGTGGCCACGACCAGCGCCTTGCCGGGGCCCACCCTGGCCTTCACTTGGTCCCCGGAGGACGTGATGACTGTTGTGCCGGGAAATGCGCGGCCAAGTTCCTCAGCGGTGCGCAGCACTCCGGTGGCGCCTTTGCGCAGCCTCCGGCCCCCGCAGTGGGAACACTTCCAGTCGGGTGCCGGGGTGGAACACCAGCGGCACTGCGGCAGCGCTGATGTTCCGGCCAGCGCCAGGGGTCCCTGGCAGCGGCCGCAGCGGGCCGGTTCACGGCACGTTTCGCATACCAGCGAGGGCGCGTAACCCGCCCTGGCCACCTGCACCAGCACGGGCCCGCGTTCCAGTCCTTCCTTGGCGGCCTGCCATGCCGCGTGCGGGAGGCGGGCGAGGGTGGCCAAGGGATCGCGCGCCTGTTCGAAGCTGTCCGCAGTGCTCACGACGCGGGCAACGGTCCTGCGGAGGGTTCCACGCTCGGTTTCGACCGGGACGGCCCACCCGGCTTCCACCAACCGCTGCACTTCGGTGCTGCGGGCATGTCCGGCAAGCAGGCAGGCGGTGCCTTCCTGCTCGGCCCGCAGGAGCAGGACCTCCCGGGCATGGGCGTATGGTGCGCGCTGCTCGATGTGAAGGTCGTCGCCGTCGTCCCAGCAGGCCACCAGCCCCAGGTCCTGAACAGGGGCGAACGCGGCGGACCTCGTGCCGATGGCGATTTTCGCGGTGCCGGCGAGCAATCGCAGGAAGTTGCGGTACCGCGGCGTGGGGCCGTCATCTGCGGTGAGCCGGGCCACGGCCCCGGACGGCACCAGCCCGTTGAGCGCTTCCTCGAGCCGGTCCAGATCCCGGTAGTCGGGTACCACGAGCACTGATCCCCGGCCGGAGGCATAGGCGGCAGCAGCGGCCTGGGCCAGCAGGTCCGGCCAGCCTGCGGGCCCGTACCCCTGGAGGGGGTTGACGACGGCGCGGGGCGAGCCCCCACCCGCCAGGTGCCGGAGAAAAGCAGCACCTGTGCGGTACGCACCCCAGGCGGAAACGGCGGGGGTTCCCGCCTCGGGCGCGGGCACCGCCTCCTCCGCGCCCAGCGAGTGGGGATAGTCCTTTTCAAGTTTCGCCACCCGCGGTGGCACCGCCAGTCGGAGGACATCGCTGACGGTACCGGCGTAACGGGCAGCAACGGCGGTGGCAAGGTCCCTGACAGCGGGCGCGAGGACCTGGACCGGGGACACCACCTTAGCCAGGGGCACAAGGGTGTGTCCGGCGTCGGACTCCTCCAGCCGCTCAAGGAGGTATCCGCTGAGGTCCTGGCCGTTGAACTTGACCTTCACCCGGGTTCCCGGCTGGGCGGCCTGGTCCAGCGGCTCAGGGACGGCATAGTCGAAGGGGCGGTCGAGGTGTGGCAGGGAGGACTCAACCAGGACCCTTGCCACCGGCAGTTGGGCAGCAACTGCAACGCCGCCGGGCATTTTGCGTGCGGGGAAACCCTGCAAAAGGGTTGGCTGGACGGAGCTGTCAGAACCCATGACAGTTACCTCCGTTCAGCTACCGGTTTGACACGAACAGCAAAGCACCGGCCACTGACATTAGGCGTTGAAGTACGCCTTCAGGTCGTCAACCCGGTCCAGCCGCTCCCAGGTGAAGTCGGGGTCATCCCGGCCGAAGTGGCCGTGGGCGGCTGTCTTGGCGTAGATGGGCCGCTTGAGGTCCAGGGCATCAATGATGGCCCTGGGACGAAGGTCGAAAATTTCGGCGATGGCTTCGCTGATTCGGGCCGGATCCACGGTTTCGGTGCCAAACGTCTCCACGTAGGTTCCCACCGGCCGCGCCTGGCCGATGGCGTAGGCGATTTGGATCTCGGCGCGCTTGGCCAGGCCCGCGGCTACCACGTTCTTGGCCACCCAGCGCATGGCATACGCCGCGGAGCGGTCAACCTTGGACGGGTCCTTGCCGGAGAAGGCGCCGCCGCCGTGGCGTGCCATGCCGCCATAGGTGTCCACGATGATCTTGCGGCCGGTGAGGCCGGCGTCGCCCACAGGGCCGCCGATCACAAACTCGCCGGCAGGGTTGAGGATGTTGGCCGCGCGGGAAATATCCAGGTTGGCGGCAGCCAGGACAGGTTCAATCACGACGGCGGCGAGGTCGGCGCGCAGCTGCTCAAGGCTCGCGCCCTCGGCGTGCTGGCTGGAAATCACCACGGTTTCCACAGACACCGGAACGTCTTTGTCATAACCGACGGTGACCTGGGTCTTGCCGTCGGGGCGGAGGTAGGCCAGCTGGCCCGTCTTGCGGACGTCGGTGAGGCGTTCGGAGAGCCGGTGGGCCAGCCAGATGGGCGTTGGCATGTAGGACGGCGTCTCGTCGCTGGCGTAGCCGAACATCAGGCCCTGGTCGCCGGCGCCCTGGAGGTCGTAGTCGTCCTCCTGGCGGCCTTCGCGGGCCTCGAGGGAGTTAAAGACGCCACCAGCGATGTCGTTGGACTGCTGTCCGATGGAAACGGACACGCCGCAGCGGGCGCCGTCGAACCCGTTGGCGGACGAGTCGTACCCGATGCCCAGGATGGTCTCACGGACGATCTGCGGGATTTCAACATATGCATCAGTGGTGACTTCGCCTGCCACATGCACCAGGCCGGTGGTGGCCATGGTCTCCACGGCCACGCGGGACTCTGGATCAGCGGACAGGAGCGCGTCCAGGATGGCGTCGCTGATCTGGTCGCAGATCTTGTCCGGGTGGCCTTCAGTGACCGACTCGGACGTGAAGAGCCGGAGCGCGGAGGGCGTGGCCCCGTGGGTGTGGGGAAGGTGCAGCGGTAAAGTCACTCAACTACCTTACTGGTTGGTGTTGGTACTCCCGTCAGGGAGAAGTCCGTAGATGTCCCCGTGCTAAGCAAACGTGGCCAGGAACACCCGGCCAAGGCGAACACGTTCAGTTCGAAGCAACGCGGTTCAGTTCAAAACTGATGCGTCTGATGATGGCTTCCGAAACCTCAGTCTTGGTTCCCGATGCTTCCTGCGGTTCGGAGCCGGAGCGCGAAAGGATGACCACGGAGTTGGAGTCTTGCCCGAAGACTTTGTCCGTCCCCACATGGTTGACCACCAGCAGGTCGCAGCCTTTACGCTGCAGCTTTGCCTCCGCATACGCCAGGACGTCCCCCTGGCCATCCCCGGTCTCGGCCGCGAACCCTACAATGAGCTGCCCGGATTGGGCCGGTCCGGCATTGCGCTGCTCCACGAGCTCCTGCAGGATGTCCGGGTTGCGGACCAGGGTGATGACGGGGTCTGCCGTGTCGTCGCGCTTCTTAATCTTGGTGTCCGAGACTGCCGCGGGGCGGAAGTCGGCTACTGCTGCGGACATGATGATGACATCGGACCCGGCAGCGGCGGCCAGCGCAGCCTCGCGGAGCTGCAGGGCAGTCTCCACGCGGACAACGTCCACGCCGGCCGGCGGTGGAACGTCCATGTGGGCTGCCAGCAGCCGCACGCTGGCGCCGGCGTTCCGCGCGGCGACCGCCAGGGCCACGCCCTGCTTGCCGGATGACCGGTTGCCGAGGAAGCGAACGGGGTCCAACGGTTCGCGGGTGCCGCCGGCACTGATGGTCACGGTGCGGCCGGCAAGCGGGAGCTGGTAGTCGGACTGTCCCTGCACCAGTGCCATGGCTGCGTCGAAAATCATCTGGGGCTCGGGCAGTCTTCCCGGACCTGAGTCGGCCCCGGTGAGACGGCCGGATGCGGGTTCAAGGACGGCAGCGCCGCGGGAGCGCAGGGTTTCGACGTTGGCGCGGGTGGCGGCGTGCTGCCACATTTCCGTGTGCATCGCTGGGGCGAACAACACGGGGCCGTGCGCCATCAGCAGCGTGTTGGTGAGCAGGTCCCCGGCCTGGCCCGTGGCAGCTCTCGCAAGGAGATCTGCCGTGGCGGGTGCCACCACGACGAGGTCCGCTTCATGGCCCAGGCGGACGTGGTTGACCAGGTGCACGTCGTCGAAGACGCTGTTGCTCACGGGGTTGCCGGACAGCGCCTCCCAGGTGGCGGTTCCGATGAAGCGGGTGGACGCCTCCGTGGGGATCACGGTGACGTCATGGCCGGCTTCAGTAAAAAGCCGGAGGAGCGATGCCACCTTATAGGCGGCAATCCCTCCCCCGACTCCGAGGACTATGCGCACGTGACCTCCGTCAACAGCAAGTCAGTTCAGCGGCAGGACTACTCTGCGGCTTCGATCGGCGTGGAAACCAGCTTGCCTTCGTTGATCTCACGCAGGGCGATCGAGAGCGACTTTTCGTTCAGCTTGGTGTCAACCAGGGGTCCGACGTATTCGAACAGGCCCTCGTGCAGCTGGGCGTAGTAGGCGTTGATCTGACGAGCGCGCTTGGCACCGAAGATCACCAGGCCGTACTTGGAGTCGGCTGCTTCGAGCAGCGAGTCGATCGGCGGGTTGATGATGCCTTCAAGGTTCGTGGACACGAATTCTCCAAATTCCTAGCGGGCTGACGGTTCCGGCAGGTGTGGATGCGGTGTCAGCCCCATGAGTGAAACAAGCTCGTCCGCTGCCCGGCGGACGTCGTCATTGATGACGGTGTGGTCGAACTCCGGTTCAGCAGCAAGTTCCAGTTTAGCGGTTTCCAGGCGCCGCTGCTGTTCTTCCGGCGTTTCGGTGCCCCGGCCCACCAGCCGGCGGACCATTTCGTCCCAGGTGGGCGGGGCCAGGAAGACGAACTGGGCGTCCGGGACGGCTGCCTTGACCTGGCGGGCGCCTTGCAGGTCGATTTCCAGCAGCACGGACCGGCCTTCAGCGATGGCCCGGTTCACGGTGCTCTTCAGGGTGCCGTAGGTGTTCTGGCCGTGGACCACCGCCCATTCCAGGAGTTCACCATCCGCAATGAGCTGCTCGAACTCCTCCTTGGACTTGAAGAAGTAGTGAACGCCGTCGACCTCCCCGGGCCGGGGTGCGCGGGTGGTGGCTGAGACGGAAAGCCACACCTCGGGGTAATTGTCACGGATGTAGGTGGACACGGTGCCTTTGCCAACAGCCGTCGGACCTGCGAGGACTGTCAGTCCAGGTTTCTTGCTCACGTATTCCTTTTGCCGCAGTTGGGGGAAAGACAGGCGCTGCCTGCCTCAATGCTCATCTATAAAATCTACCAGCGCCCGGCGCTGGTGGACGCCCAGGCCCCTGACCCTGCGGGAGGTTGCAATGCCCAGCTGCTGCATGATCGCGGCGGCCCGTACCTTGCCGATGCCGGGAAGGGCCTCGAGCAGCTCAGAGACTTTCATGCGGGCCAGCGCGTCATCCTCCAGTGCCGAGCTGATGATGTCCGCGGCGGACCTGTCGCCGTTTCGAAGGCTTTCCTTGGCGGCGGCCCGGGTGGCCCTGGCGGCTGCCGCCTTGCCCAGGGCATCGGCCCGTTCAGACGCAGATAAAGGTCGCAGGACCATCACGGACACCCCCGAAGTCGGCGGATTTCATCCAAGGGCGGCCGCCCTTGGACCTGTCCTGAAACTACCCTCTGGTGCAGCGTGAATCAATGCATCAGGGCAATTGCAGGCTATTGTCCCCGCAGCCCCTCCAGGGTCCGCAGGGCGGCCTCACGCAGGGCGCGGACCTGCGGTCCCGCCGACAGGATGTCGCGGCTGGACGTTCCCAGGACCAGAGGGTAAGCAGCACCGAAGGTGGCCCGAAGGTCGGCCGGCGTGGCCCCCTGCGCCCCGAGCCCGGGTGCCAGGATGGGGCCGCGGACGGCCGCAAGATCCAGGTCCAAATCCGCCAGGGCGCTGCCAACGGTGGCACCCACCACCAGGCCCACGGACCCCAGGTTTCCTGCATAGCGCACGTTCTCCGCCGCCGCTGCGGCCGTGATCCTTCGGGCCACGGAATCCTTTCCGCCCACGTGCTGGACGGAGGCGCCCTCCGGGTTGGAGGTCAGGGCCAGCACGAAGACCCCGCGGCCGGTCTCTGCCGCCAGGTCAAGCGCAGGGCGCAGGGACTCAAAGCCGAGGTAGGGGCTAAGCGTGACGGAATCGGCCGCCAGCGGAGACTCGTCACGGAGCCAGGCGTCGGCGTAGGCAGCCATGGTGGAACCAATGTCCCCGCGCTTGGCATCGGCGATCGTCAGAACTGATTCGTCGCGCGCGGTGGCCAGGACCTCCTCCAGCACGGCCATGCCCGCAGATCCGTGGCGCTCGTAAAGCGCCACCTGCGGCTTGACCGCGGCAGCGAGCGAAGCCACCGCTTCCAGGACGGTGAGGGAAAAGCGCCTCAGCCCGGCGGCGTCGTCGTCCAGTCCCCAGCCCTTTAAGAGGGCCGGGTGCGGGTCAATGCCAACGCATAACGGGCCGCGGGCGGCCATGGCCGCGCCGAGCCGGGAGCCAAAGGACTCCCGGCCGGCGCCGGATGCAGGCGAAGCGGGAACCTGCTCAGGCATGCTGCAGGGCCGCTTTCTGCGACTCCGCAAGGGCTGCCGCGTGCTCCTGCAGGCTGGTGACCGACCATTCGTAAGTGCGCATGGCTTCGATGGCCTGGACCGCGGCGTTGAACTCAGCCACCGTGGTGATGCACGGGATGCCGATGGAGGTCGCTGCGGCGCGGATTTCGTAGCCGTCGCTGCGGGCCTCGCCGCCCGAGGGCGTGTTGAAGACCATGTCGATCTCGCCCGCGACGATCAGGTCCGCGATGGTGCCCTCGCCCTCGGCACTGCTGCCCTCGGCGACCTTGCGGACCGGCGTGGCCTGCAGTCCGTTGCGGCGCAGGACGTCGGCGGTGCCGCCGGTGGAGACGATCTCGAAGCCGAGGTCCGAGAGCCGCTTGACCGCCATGATGACGGCTCGCTTGTCCCGGTTGGCCACGGAGACGAACACCTTGCCCTCGGTGGGCAGGGCATTGTTGGCGCCGGCCTGGCTCTTGGCGAAGGCGGTGTCGAAGTGCTTGTCGATGCCCATGACCTCGCCGGTGGAACGCATCTCGGGTCCGAGCAGCGAGTCCACCACCTTGCCCTCGAGCGTGCGGAACCGGCTGAACGGCAGCACCGCTTCCTTGACAGCGACGGGGGCGTCCAGCGGCAGGGTGGAACCGTCGCCAACCTCGGGCAGCATCTTGTAGGCACTGCGCAGCTGGTTGATGGTCACGCCGGTGCCGATGAGCGCGGCGGCTTTGGCCATCTGGACGCCGGTGGCCTTGGATACGAACGGCACGGTCCGGGACGCGCGGGGGTTGGCTTCCAGGACGTACAGAACGTCGGAGGCCAGCGCGAACTGGATGTTGATCAGGCCGCGCACGCCCACGCCCTCAGCGATGGCACGGGTTGCGGTCCGGACGCGTTCAATGACGTTGCTCCCCAGGGTGATGGGCGGCAGGACGCAGGCGGAGTCACCGGAGTGGATGCCGGCTTCTTCAATGTGCTCCATGATGCCGCCCAGGTACATGTCGGTGCCGTCGAAGAGGGCGTCGACGTCGATTTCGACGGCGTCCTCCAGGAACCGGTCGATGAGGACCGGGTGGTCCGGGGTGATCTCCGTGGCGTTGGCGATGTAGCGGGACAGGTTGGGCTCGTCGTAGACGATTTCCATGCCGCGGCCGCCCAGGACGTAGGACGGGCGGACCAGGACGGGGTAGCCGATTTCGTCGGCGATGGTCTTGGCATCCTCGAAGGAGACCGCGGTGCCGTTCTTGGGTGACACCAGGCCGGCCTTGTCCAGCACGCGGGAGAAGGCTCCGCGGTGTTCGGCGAGGTCGATGGCCTCCGGGGAGGTGCCCAGGATGGGTACGCCGGCGTCGGCAAGCTGCTGGGCGAGCTTCAGCGGGGTCTGGCCGCCGAGCTGGACGAACACGCCCATAACGCCGCCGGTGCGTTCCTCGGCCGCGATGACTTCCAGGACGTCCTCGAGCGTGAGCGGTTCGAAGTACAGGCGGGTGGAGACGTCGTAGTCGGTGGAGACGGTTTCCGGGTTGCAGTTGACCATGACGGTCTCGTAGCCTGCCTTGCGCAGCGCCATGGAGGCGTGCACGCAGGAGTAGTCGAACTCGATGCCCTGGCCGATGCGGTTGGGACCCGAGCCGAGGATCAGGATGGACGGCTTGGAGTGCAGCGCAACCTCGTCCTCCTCGTCGTAGGCCGAGTAGTGGTACGGGGTGTAGGCGGCGAACTCGGCGGCACAGGTGTCAACGGTCTTGTAGACGGGGCGGATGCCCAGGGCCTGCCGCACACCGCGGACCACGGCCTCGGAGTTGTGCGTCAGCGCGCCGATCTGCTCATCGGAGAAGCCGTGGCGCTTGGCGCGCTTGAGCATGTCGACGGTCAGGGCGCCGGCCTGCCGGATTTCCCGGGAGACCTCGTTCAGCAGTTCGAGCTGGTCCAGGAACCAGGGATCAATCTTGGTGGCTTCGAAGAGCTGTTCCACGGTGGCGCCGCCCAGGAGGGCTCGCTGGACCTGGTGCAGCCGCTCGGTGGTGGGGCGCTTGGCCTTTTCGATGAGCTCTGCGACTTCGTATTCCGGGACAGAGCTGAAGTCCAGCTGCGAACCCTTCTGTTCCAGGGAGCGCAGGGCCTTTTGGAGTGCCTCGGTGAAGTTGCGGCCCATGGCCATGGCCTCGCCCACCGACTTCATGGTGGTGGTAAGGGTGTTGTCGGCCGCGGGGAACTTCTCGAAGGCGAACCGCGGGACCTTGACCACCACGTAGTCCAGGGTGGGCTCGAAGGACGCGGGCGTCTTCTGCGTGATGTCGTTGGGGATCTCGTCCAGCGTGTAGCCCAGGGAGAGCTTGGTGGCGATCTTGGCGATGGCGAAACCGGTGGCCTTGGATGCCAGGGCGGAGGAACGGGAAACGCGGGGGTTCATCTCGATGACCACAACGCGGCCGGTCTTGGGATCGATGGCGAACTGGATGTTGCAGCCGCCGGTGTCCACGCCCACCTCGCGGATGACGGCGATGGCCACGTCGCGCAGCTTCTGGTACTCGCGGTCCGTGAGGGTCAGCGCCGGGGCAACGGTGATGGAGTCACCGGTGTGCACGCCTACGGGATCGAAGTTCTCGATAGAGCAGACAACAACCACGTTGTCGTTCTTGTCCCGCATCATCTCGAGCTCGTATTCCTTCCAGCCCAGGATGCTCTCTTCGAGCAGCACCTCGCTGGTGGGGCTGTACTGCAGGCCCTGCCCGACGATGCGGCGCAGGTCCTCCTCGTTGTAAGCCAGGCCCGAGCCCAGGCCGCCCATGGTGAAGGACGGACGGACCACCATGGGGTAGCCAAGGTCGACCGCGGCAGTGAGGGCCTGGTCCATGGTGTGGATGATGTGGCTGCGGGCGGACTCGGCGCCGCAGCGCTCCACGACGCCCTTGAACTTCTCGCGGTCCTCGCCGAGCTCGATGGCGGCGATGTTTGCGCCGATCAGCTCCACGTTGTACTTCTCGAGCACACCGTTCTTGTCCAGGGCGATGGCAGTATTCAGCGCGGTCTGGCCGCCCAGGGTGGGCAGCACGGCGTCCGGGCGTTCCTTGGCGATGATCTTCTCCACCACCTCGGGGGTGATGGGCTCAACGTAGGTGGCGTCGGCGAACTCGGGGTCGGTCATGATGGTGGCCGGGTTGGAGTTCACGAGGATGACGCGCAGGCCTTCCTCCTTGAGGACACGCAGCGCCTGGGTGCCGGAGTAGTCGAACTCGGCGGCCTGGCCGATGACGATCGGGCCGGAACCAATGACGAGGACGCTCTTGAGATCTGTACGTTTCGGCATTACTTCTTGTCCTCAGTCTTGTTGTCGTTTTTGTGGTCAGCCCCGGCAGAGTGCGCGGAATCCACGGGTTCCTTTGACAGGTTGGCGGTCCGGCCGTCGCGGGTGCCTTCCATCAGTTCGATGAAGCGGTCAAACAGGTAGGCGGCATCGTGCGGTCCGGCTGCAGCCTCCGGGTGGTACTGCACGGAGAAGGCGGGGATGTCGAGGCAGGCCAGGCCTTCCACGACGTCGTCGTTCAGGCTGACGTGGCTGACTTCCACGCGGCCGTAGCGCTCCTCTGGTGCCTGGGTGGCGCCGTCGAGCGGGGCGTCGACGGCGAAACCGTGGTTCTGGGAGGTGATTTCCACCTTGCCGGTGCGGCGGTCCATGACGGGCTGGTTGATGCCGCGGTGGCCGTAGCGGAGCTTGTACGTGCCAAAGCCCAGTGCCCGGCCCAGGATCTGGTTGCCGAAGCAGATGCCGAAGTAGGGCAGTTTCTCGTCCAGGACCGAGCGCAGCAGCTTGACCTGGGCGTCGGCCGTGGCGGGGTCTCCGGGGCCGTTGGACATGAAGAAGCCGTCCGGGTTGACCGCCTTGACGTCCTCCAGGGTGGCGGTGGCGGGCAGCACGTGGACGCGGACGCCGCGTTCGGCGAACCGCACGGGGGTCATGGCCTTGATGCCGAGGTCGATCGCCGCGATGGTGAAGCGGGGGTCGCCGTCCCATCCGTGGTCCTTGGGTTCCACCACGTAGGCTTCGTCAACGCTGACTTCCTCGGCCAGGCGGGAACCCTCCATGGGGGCGCTCGCCAGGACGGCGTCGACCAGTTCCTTGTCCGTAACCTGGGCGGCCTCACCGGAGAAGATGCCGGCGCGCATGGTCTTGTGCTCGCGCAGGTGCCGGGTGATGGCACGGGTGTCAACGCCCTGGATGCCAACGATGCCCTGGGCCACCAGCTCTTCGTCCAGCGATCGCTCGGAACGCCAGTTGGAGGGCCGGCGCGCGGGGTCGCGGACAATGTAGCCAGCCACCCAGATGCGCCGGGACTCTGCGTCGTCATCATTTACGCCGGTGTTGCCGATGTGCGGCGCCGTCTGCACCACCAGCTGGCGGGCGTAGGACGGATCGGTGATGGTTTCCTGGTAACCGGTCATGCCGGTGGCGAAGACGGCTTCGCCCAGGGCGGTGCCCGTGGCGCCGTAGCTGGTGCCGCGGAAGATGCGCCCGTCTTCGAGGACCAGCGCAGCCGGGGCTGATACAGGAGCGGAGGTGGTTGCTGTCAATGTATTCGCTTTCACTGTCTTACTTTCCACTGGTGGCACCAGCCGCGGGGGCTGACGAAATCAAATCCTGAAGGGCCTGGTACAGAGCTTCCTTGTCCGCCGCGCGGCGGGTCCGGAAGCCGGTGTCCAGTTCGTGGGCACCATGCCTCCACGCGAGCACCAGCAGGCCGTCCTTTTCCACGAACTTTCCTGCCATGCCGCTGTCCTGCCGGACACCCGTGAGGGAGGCTGCGGGGATGTAGAGGGCCGGGGCACCTGAGCGCTCATAGAGGACCCCGTGCGGATACACCTCGAGGCTGGAGTTGGTACGGATGCCCAGGCCGTGCACCGCGATCCGGTCGAGCCAGTCGCCTGCCGTGGTGGTGGCCACGTACTGGCCATCGGCAGCGGCGGTGGGCTCGCCGGGCGCGTCGGGCACCTGGGGCAGTTGCTCGACGTCGGACTGGCGCTTCAGGCGGTTGCGCCAGCCAACGGCGAGGAGGACAAAGACGACGGCGACAACCGCCAGCATGGCAAGTCCGGGAAGGATTTTGTCCATCAGGCAGCGCCTGCCGGGGTTGCGGCGGCTTCCGGGTGGGGGGTGTTGAGGGCGCCGTCCAGGACGGTGGGGTGGCCCTTGAAGAAGGTGGCTACCACCTTGCCCGGAAGTTCCCTGCCCTTGAACGGGGAGTTGCGGCCCATGGTGGCCATCTGGAAGGGGTCCACTGTCCAGCGTGCTGCCGGATCAACCAGGATGAGGTTGGCGGGTTCGCCGGCCTCGATGGGCCGGCCCTGGTCAGCCAGCCGCCCAATCTTCGCAGCCGCGGTGGAGGTGACCCGGGCGAAGTCGGCCCAGGTCATCAGGCCGGTTTCGATCATGGCGTCCTGGACCACGGACAGGGCCGTTTCCAGCCCGGTCATGCCCATGGCAGCCTGCGCCCACTCGCATTCCTTGTGTTCGCTGGGGTGCGGTGCGTGGTCGGTACCCACAACGTCGATCGTGCCGTCTGCCAGGCCCGCGCGCAATGCCTGGACGTCGGCGTCGGTGCGCAGCGGAGGGTTGACCTTGAACACGGGGTCGTAGCTGCGCACCAGGTCGTCGGTCAGGAGCAGATGGTGCGGGGTGACCTCGGCGGTGACGTCGATGCCGCGCTCTTTGGCCCAGCGGATGATCTCGACCGAGCCCGCCGTGGAAACGTGGCACACGTGCAGGCGGGAGCCAACGTGCTGGGCCAGCAGGACGTCGCGGGCAATGATGCTTTCCTCCGCCACGGCGGGCCATCCGGTGAGGCCCAGGACGGCGGACACGTCGCCCTCGTTCATCTGTGCCCCGGCTGTGAGCCGCGGTTCCTGCGCGTGCTGGGCCACCACGCCGTCGAACGCCTTGACGTATTCGAGGGCGCGGCGCATGAGCACCGGGTCATGGACGCAGATCCCGTCGTCGGAGAACATCCGCACCCGCGCGCGGGAATCGGCCATGGCGCCGAGTTCGGCGAGCTGCTCCCCTGCCAGGCCGACGGTTACGGCGCCCACCGGGCGGACGTCGACCCAGCCGGCTGCAAGGCCAAGCGTGTAGACCTGCTCCACCACGCCGGCGGTGTCGGCAACGGGAGTGCTGTTGGCCATGGCGTGCACGGCGGTGTAGCCGCCCAGTGCCGCGGCCCGGGTGCCCGTTTCCACTGTCTCGGCGTCTTCGCGGCCCGGCTCACGCAGGTGCGTGTGGACGTCCACCATGCCGGGCAGCGCCACCAGCCCGGTGGCGTCGATGACGGTCCCACCGTCAGCCGACAGGCCATGGCCGATCTCGGCGATGATGCCGTCGCGGATCAGCAGGTCCGCAGGCTCCCCGCCCAGGATGGCGGCGCCCTGGATGAGGTAGGTTCCGGTGCTGGCTGCCATCAGTTGCTCTCCTTGGGGGAAGGGGCGGCGGCAGCGTAGGCCGGTGCCCGGTGTGCGGCTGGTTCCCGGGTGTCTCCGGAGAGCAGCAGGTACAGCGCGGCCATCCGCACGGACACGCCGTTGCGGACCTGCGCGAGGACGGTGGAACGGGGTGAGTCGGCGGCGGCGGCGCTGATCTCAAGGCCCCTGTTCATGGGTCCGGGGTGCATGATGATGGTGTCCGTCATGCCGAGGTCGTCGAGGGCACGCAGGCGGTTGTCGTCGAAGCCCCAGCGGCGGGAGTATTCCCGGGTGCTGGGGAAGAACGACGCGTTCATGCGTTCGCCCTGGACTCGGAGCATCATCATGGCGTCCACGCCGTTGGCCAGGGTCTGGTCGAGGTCGTAGCTGACGCTGCAGGGCCATTTGTCGACGCCGACCGGCAGCAGCGTGGGTGGGGCCACCAGGGTGACTTCAGCGCCAAGGGTGCGCAGCAGCCAGACGTTGGAACGCGCCACGCGGGAGTGCAGGACGTCGCCGGCGATGGCCACCCGCATGCCCTTGAGGTCAGTCCCTTCAGACGCTGTGCCGGAGAGGCGGGCCCAGTGGCGGCGCATGGTGAAGGCGTCGAGCAGGGCCTGGGTGGGGTGTTCGTGCGTGCCGTCACCGGCGTTGATGACGGCGGCGTCGATCCAGTCAGTGGCGGCGAGGCGGTGGGGTGCGCCGGAGGCCCAGTGCCGGATGACGACGGCGTCCGCACCCATGGCGGACAGTGTCTGGGCCGTGTCCTTGAGGGATTCGCCCTTGGAGACGGATGATCCCTTGGCGGCGAAGTTGATGACGTCCGCTGAGAGCCGCTTGGCGGCAGCTTCGAAGGAGATCCGCGTGCGGGTGGAGTCTTCGAAGAAGAGGTTGACCACGGTGCGGCCGCGCAGCGCAGGAAGTTTCTTGACTTCCCGCTCCCCCACGGCCGACATTTCCTCGGCGGTGTCCAGGATGCGGATGGCGTTCGAGAGGCTGAGGTCCTCGGTCGACAGGAGGTGTTTCATGCGCCCCCCTCGATCACGACTTCGTTGACCGGGCTTCCGCCGTCGGAGGAGTCCGTCTCTTCCAGCCGGACCCGGACCTTTTCGGCTGAGGACGTAGGCAGGTTCTTGCCCACGTGGTCCGCGCGGATGGGAAGTTCGCGGTGGCCCCGGTCGATCAGGACTGCAAGCCGGACGATGCGCGGGCGGCCGAGATCCACGAGTGCGTCCAGGGCGGCGCGGATGGTGCGGCCGGAGTAAAGAACGTCGTCGATGAGCACCACCACTTTGTTGTCAATCCCCGTCCGGGGCAGCCTGGTGGGGTATGGGGGGCGGGTTCCCTGGTGGGAGAGGTCGTCACGGAACATGGTGACGTCAAGCTGGCCTACGATGGCGGCGGCATCAACGGCGTTATCCGCGGCGGCAATTTTTTCCGCCAGCCGGACAGCCAGCGGATAACCGCGGCGGGGAATGCCCAGCAGGACCAGGTCCCGGGAACCCTTGTTGGCTTCGAGGATCTCGTGGGCGATACGAGTGAGGGCCCGGTCAATGTCCGCCTGGTTGAGGACAACCCTGGCTGGAACCGGTGCGCTGGTGACAGATGTCAACGCTCGTCTCCCCTTTCCCCGCCTCACAGGACGGAATTAAAAAAGGAATGTTTGCTGTTCAAAATTACCACACGGTCTTGCCCCGCCGGCCCCGGATCAACGCGGTGCTGGTCACATCCCGCGGGCCGCAAAACAGAAAGTAAGCCCGCTTCCTTTGTGGCGCGGGAGCGCCCGCTTAGGCTTTCCGGTATGCCGATGTATTCGCAGCACCCTTCACCCGGACTCCCCGACGACCACTACGGCGGTGCCGGTGGTGCCCTGCCCCGGGAAGCGAATCCAAGCTGGATGGGGCAGGTGCAGCCGGAAAACTACCGGGCGGCGCCGGGGCACCAGGGCCAGCCGCCGGCGGGCGTGGTTCCGCCGCAGGCGCAGGGAACGGTGCTGCAGGCGTCGCGGACCCGCAGCGGACTGCTGGGGCTGAGCGTTGCCGGCGGCGTGCTCGCCTTCCTTAGCCTGTTCCTGGTGGTGCCGTTCCTGCTGTCCAACACCGGTGCTGCCGGATTCCTGATTGGTTTCCTGGCGTCCCTGGTCCCGCTTGCGGTGGTGCTGACGGCGGTGCACATCATCGACAGGTGGGAGCCGGAACCGAAACGGCTCCTGTTTTTTGCTTTCACGTGGGGCGCCGCGGTGTCCGTTGCCGTAACGCTGCTGATCCAGCCGTTCTTCGTGATCGCCTTCCAGTTCACGGACCAGCCTGACCTTCAGACCTACATGGCCACCGTGCAGGCACCCATCGTCGAGGAGTTCGCCAAGTCGCTGGGCCTGCTCATCCTCCTGCTGGCAGCGCGGCGGCAGTTCGACGGCCCCGTGGACGGCGTGGTGTTCGCCTTCACCATCGCCGGCGGCTTCGCCTTCACCGAGAACATCCTCTATTTCGGCCGGGCCATCGCCGAATCGGCGTCGCCGGCAACCGACTTCGCCCAGGTCTTCTTCCTGCGCGGCGTCATGTCCCCTTTCGCCCATGCGATCTTCACCGGCACCACCGGCCTCATTATGGGCTTCGCCGCCAGGCGCTGGCACACCGGCGCATCCATCGGCGCGTTCTTCGTGGGCCTGCTGCCGGCCATGTTCCTCCACAACAGGTGGAACAGCATGGGACAGGGATTCCTGCTGGACTACATCGTGGTCCAGGTGCCGATCTTCGTTCTGGCAGTGGCAGGCATCATCTTCCTGCGGGTGGCCGAGAAACGCCTGACCCGCCAACGCCTGCTGGAGTATTCCGCCGCGGGCTGGTTCACGCCCGCTGAGGTACAGCTGCTGGCCACGCGCGGGGGCCGCCGGACAGCCTTGGCGTGGGCAGCCAGTGCGGGCAGGAAGCAGCAGATGAAGCAGTTCCTCAAGGCGGCAACCCAGCTGGCCAACACCCGCCAGCGGATCCTGAGCGGACGCGACGTAGCCATCCACCAGGCCGAGGAGAGGCTGCAGCTCCAGCGGATCCTGGCCCTGCGGGCGTCAGTGGCCGGGTGAACCGAATCCCACCGGCAACGCAAAAGAACCCCGCCATGGGCGGGGTTCTTTTGTCTATTGATAGTGCTGCCGGCAGCTCTTACGCGAGGAGCGACGGCTTCAGCTGCTGCAGCCGGCCCAGGAGGCCATTAATGAACTGCGGCGACTCGTCCGTGGACAAGGTCTTGGCCAGCGCAACTGCTTCGCTGACCGCCACGCCATCAGGGACGTCGTCGTTGTAAAGCAGCTCCCAGGTGCCGATGCGCAGGATGATGCGGTCCACTGACGGCATGCGCTCCAGGCTCCAGCCCTGCGAGTAGGTCTCCAGGAACTCATCGATGGCTGCCTGCTGCGACAGCACTCCTTCGACGATTTCCAGGGTGTAGGGGTTGACCACCTGGTCGGTCTTTTCCCGGCGTGCGCGGAGCACGTCGAACGGTGAAACAGAGCGCTGCTCCGCTTCGAAAAGAACATCCAGTGCCCTGCTGCGGGCTTTACCGCGGGCGCTCACTAGTCGGTGACCCGGCCCAGGTAGCTGCCGTCGCGGGTGTCCACCTTGACCCTGGTGTTATTTTCAATGAACAGCGGAACCTGGATCTCGTAGCCGGTTTCCAGGGTGGCGGGCTTGGTGCCAGCGGAGGAGCGGTCACCCTGCAGGCCCGGCTCAGTGTAGGTAATTTCGAGGACAACGCTCGGCGGCAGCTCGATGTAGAGGGGGGTACCGTCGTGGATGGCGATGTTGACCATCTGGTTCTCGAGCATGAAGTTGGTGGCGTCGCCTACCGTGGCACCGGAGACGGTGATCTGGTCGTAGTCCGAGGTGTCCATGAACACGAAGTCCGCGCCATCCTGGTACAGGTACTGGTAGTCGCGGCGGTCGACGGTAGCCGTTTCGATCTTGAGCCCGGCGTTGAAGGTCTTGTCGACAACCTTGCCGGACATCACGTTGCGCATCTTGGTCCGCACAAAGGCGCCGCCCTTGCCGGGCTTGACGTGCTGGAATTCGATGACGTTCCAGAGCTGGCCCTCAAGCTTCAGGACCGTTCCGTTCTTAATGTCGTTAGTGGTTGCCACTGGTTTCCTTTGGTTTCTTTGTCTGGCCGCGTGGTCAGATGCTGTATGCCGGGCGGGCACGCCGCAACGGCCCGCCTGCACGTGTTTGTCAAAAATCGCGTGGATGCAAAAATTCCACAACCATTCTACCGGTAAATACCGGGCGCCCTTCCGCAGCCTATGGCTGCGGCCTCAGCAGGCCAGGTCCAGGACGTCCCTGGCCCGCTGGAGAGCCACCGTGGACGAGTAGATCTGGGCGGCGTCGGCTGACTGAGCCACCCGCAGGTCCAGCGCCCTGGAGAAGGATTCAACCGCAGCAGAGGTCTGTCCGGCTGCGTACTGCGCCCTGCCCAGGTACTGGAGGGCCAGGGCCTCCCCCGGCGTGCCGTGCGCCTCGGCAAGGAGTTGGCGGAACAGGCCCACAGCGCGGTCCATCCGATGGCTGACGCTCAGCACTTCGGCTTCGAAGATGCGCAGGAGGAACGATTCCGGATCCTTGAAGCGGGCCTCCGCAAGCAGCTCGGCAGCCTCGGACGCGTGGCCCTCAACCAGCAGCACGAAGATCTGGTCCGCCGGATCCGAGGAGGCGGCCAGGGTCTCCCGGACCACGTCCTCGTTGACGATCTGGGGCTGCAGGCTATCGGGGTTGATGCGGATGCCCGGGAAGCCGGCTTCGGGCCAGTCGGCGGTGCCGCTTATGTCGCCCTGCATCAGGAAGCAATCTCCTGGTAGGCCGCGAACAGCAGCGAGGTGTCCGGGACGTCGAGGATTCCGGGTTTGGCAATGCCGTCCAGCACCACGAACCGCAGCAGGTCGCCGCGGGATTTCTTGTCGCGGCGCATACCGTCCAGCAGGCCCTGCCACCGGTCCCGCCGATAGGTGACCGGAAGCCCGAGGCCGTCCAGGATGCTCCTGTGCCGGTCGGCGTCGGCGTCGCTGAGCCGCCCCACGCTCCGGGCGAGCTCAGCTGCGAACATCATGCCCACGGACACCGCGGCGCCGTGCCGCCACGAGTACCGCTCCACGAGTTCGATGGCGTGGCCCAGGGTGTGTCCGTAGTTCAGGATTTCCCGCAGCCCGGACTCTTTGAGGTCCTCGGAGACCACTTTCGCCTTCACGGCAATGGCCCGCTCGATCAACTCCCGCAGGGCCTCGGAGCGGGGGTCCACCACCGCGGCCGGATCCTTTTCCACCAGGTCCAGGATGGCGGGGTCGGCGATGAAGCCGCATTTGATGACTTCGGCCAGGCCCGAAATGATTTCGTTTTTCGGCAGCGTGTCCAAGGTGTCCAGGTCCGCCAGGACGGCCGCCGGCGGGTGGAAGGAGCCCACGAGGTTCTTTCCCTCAGCCGTGTTGATGCCGGTCTTGCCGCCCACGGAGGCGTCCACCATGCCCAGCAGGCTGGTGGGCATGTGGATGACCTTCACCCCGCGCAGCCAGGTGGCTGCAACGAAGCCGGCAAGGTCGGTCACCGCTCCCCCGCCCACGGCGACAATTGCATCGGAGCGGGTGAAGTCGTTTTGGCCCAGGACCTGCCAGCAGAAGGCGGCCACCTGGATGTGCTTGCCTTCCTCGGCATCCGGGATCTCCGCGGTGAGGGACGTGAAACCCGCTTCTGCGAGTTCATCGCGGACGGTGTCGCCCGTGAGGCGCAGCGCGCGGGGGTGGATCACGAGGACCCGGCGGACGCGCTCTCCGAGCAGGGCGGGAAGTTCACCAAGGAGGCCGCGCCCGACGACGACGCCGTAGTTGTTGCCGGCGCCTTCGCCGGTGACGTTGATGACTGTTGATTGCGTGTTCACTTTTCAACTTCCTGTTTGGCAGCTGCATGGTTGCGCAGTGCTGCTTCCAGCCGACCGCACAGTTCGGGTATCGAGCCGTGGCGGACGTCCAGGGTGATGTCGGCCAGCCTTTCGTAGACCGGCCTGCGGGTGGCGAACATGGCCGTCCAGCGGCCCATCGCGTCTCCGGCAAGGAGCGGCCGGCCGGAGTTGCGGGCGATCCTGTCCGCGACGGTAGCGGCGTCGCACTCCAGGTACACGACGGTGCAGCGGCTGATGAGCTGCTGCGTGCCTGGGTCCAGCACCGCTCCCCCGCCGAGCGAGATGACCGTGGACGTGCCCTCGGCTTCCGCCACGGCCTCGGCGACGGTCCGGGCCTCGATTTCCCGGAAGGCGTGCTCGCCGCGCCCGGCGAAGATCTCGGCGATGGAGCCGTGGCCGGCGACGATCACGGCGTCGGTGTCAATGAAACGGACACCCAGCTGCTGGGCGAGTTGCCGGCCGACGGCTGATTTGCCCACGGCCATGGGGCCGATGAGCACAATCGGCCGGCCGC
The DNA here is from genome assembly GCF_021800405.1 of Arthrobacter sp. FW306-07-I. Classification (NCBI taxonomy): domain Bacteria; kingdom Bacillati; phylum Actinomycetota; class Actinomycetes; order Micrococcales; family Micrococcaceae; genus Arthrobacter; species Arthrobacter sp. FW306-07-I. The sequence goes on from NZ_CP084550.1 coordinate 2,363,075, forward strand.
CAACCGCTCCGGGACTGCTGCGGTGGAGCACTACTGGCCGATCGAGTCCAGGGATGCCGGGATGCTGTCCAGGTAGCCCTTGATGTTGCGTGCGGTCTCCGCCACCGAGTCACCGCCGAACTTCTCGATGACCGCTTCGGCGAGGACCAGGGCCACCATGGCCTCGGCCACCACTCCGGCAGCCGGCACAGCGCAAACGTCGGAGCGCTGGTGGTGGGCCTTGGCTGGTTCGCCGGTGCTGACATCGATGGTCCGCAGGGCGCGGGGCACAGTGGCGATGGGCTTCATGGCTGCCCGGACACGGAGGACGTCGCCGATGCTCATGCCGCCTTCGATGCCGCCGGCGCGGTTGCTGGCGCGCACGATCCGGCCTTCGCCGTCGCGGAGGATTTCGTCGTGGGCGGCGGACCCGCGGCGTGCCGCTGTCAGGAAACCGTCGCCAACCTCCACGCCCTTGATGGCCTGGATCCCCATGAGGGCCGCGGCCAGCCTGGCGTCCAGGCGGCGGTCCCAGTGGACGTAGCTGCCCAGTCCCGGCGGAAGGCCGTAGGCCAGGACCTCAACGACACCGCCCAGGGTTTCGCCTTCCTTGTGCGCGGCGTCGACCTCGGCCACCATGGCGTCGGAGGTTTCGCGGTCGAAGCAGCGCAGGGGGTCGGTGTCCAGGGCGATGACGTCGCTGGGCACGGGCAGCGGACGGCCTTCCGGCACCGTCACGCTGGCGATGGATACCGTGTGGCTGACCAGCTCAATGCCGAGATGCCTGAGGAACTGTGCGGCCACGGTCCCCAGTGCCACGCGCGTGGCGGTTTCCCGGGCGCTTGCACGTTCCAGCACGGGCCGGGCCTCGTCGAAGCCGTATTTCTGCATGCCGGTAAAGTCTGCATGGCCCGGGCGCGGGCGCGTCAGGGGCGCGTTGCGGGCCTGGTCGGCGAGGAGTTCGGGGTCCACGGGATCGGCAGACATGATCTGCTCCCATTTGGGCCATTCGGTGTTTCCCACCTCGATAGCGACCGGACCGCCCTGGGTGCGGCCGTGCCGGACGCCACCAAGAATGGTCACGACGTCCTGCTCGAACTTCATCCGCGCGCCGCGTCCGTAGCCGAGGCGGCGGCGGGCCAGCGAGTCTGCGATGTGGCCGCTGGTGATTTCCACACCGGCGGGGACGCCCTCAATAATTCCCATTAGAGCCGGACCATGGGATTCACCGGCAGTCAACCAACGCATAATTTCCATCCTGCCACGTAGGGCGGTCAGAACGCCCGCCGGGCAAGGCCGACTGCGTCACACATCACATCTATGACAGCTGCATTAACGTCTTCTCCGCGCCGGGTGAAGAGCCGCACCTGCTCCACTGCCTGGTACAGCAGCATTTCCAATCCGGGCACCACGCGGCCGCCGCCGGCCTGCCAAACCGAGGCGATAAGGCTGGGCCAAGGATCGTAGGCGACGTCCAGCAGCACACCTGGTGTCGTGGTTTTGAGCGCGGCAATTTCCGCGGCGAGCCCGTCTGCCGCGCGCGGCGGCAGTGTCGAAACGACGACGTCGGCTTCCGCCGTTGGGCGGGCGGCCCCGGCGAGGGGGCGGACCTCCAGGGCCATCCCGAGGCTGTCGGCAGCCGCGCGGACGTCTGCCGTGCGGGACGCGTCACGGACAAAGACCTGCACCGTTTCGGTGCCCAGTTCCTTGAGTGCGGCGACGGCCGAGGCCGCCGTGCCGCCCCCGCCCAGGATGACGGCCGAGGGTGCGGCAGCAGAACCGGCATGGCAGAGGGCGTTGACGATGCCCGTCACGTCAGTGTTGGAGCCCACCGTCCTGAGGCCGGCGGCGGTCTCCTCGAACGTCACGGTATTCACGACGCCCAGGGTCCGTGCAACTCCCCGCACCTCGTCCACCTCGTCCAGCATCGCCGTCTTCAGCGGCATGGTCACCGACAATCCCCGCCAACCCGGCTGGTGCCGGATCTGGCGCATGAAGGACGGCAGCAGTTCCTCAGTGACGTCGATGGCCGTGTAACTGATGCCTGCACCCAGCCGCTCATAGGCCGCGAGGTGCAGCGCCGGGGATTTTGAGTGGCTGATCGGGTGGCCCAGGACGGCAGCCCGCAGGCTCATGTGCAGCGGCCCGCGTTTGCCTGGCACCAGGCGTTGTACTGCTCCACGTAGGCGTTGTGTTCAGCAAGGGTCTTGGCGAACTTGGTTTCCTTGGTATCCAGGTTGATGGTGACCCAGTACAGGTAGTCGTTGGTCTTTGGCCTGGCTGCCGCGTCGATAGCTGTCTTGCCGGGAGACCCGATGGGGCCAGGGGGCAGCCCGGGGTTCGCGTAGGTGTTGTACGGGTTCGACTTGTCCTTGCGCTGCTCATCGGTGAAGTTGAAGCTCCGGGTTCCCAGTCCGTACGTGACGGCTGAGTCAACCTGCAGGAAGCCACCGGTCTGGTCATTGGGCTTCAGCCGGTTGTAGATGGCGCCGGCAACGTCGCCGTAGTCGGCCTGGCCTCCCTCGGCCTGGACAATGCTCGCCACGATCACGGCCTGGTACTGCTTTGCGGGCTCCGTGATGCCCTGTGAGACGAGTTCATCGGTGGTGGCCTTCACCAGCGCCTGCAGGATGTCCTTTGCCTGGGTACCCAGCGGGAAGCGGTACTCGCCCGGCGCCAGGTAGCCTTCCAGGTTCTTCGCGTTGGCGGGCAGGCCGAACTGCGCAGGCTGGTTGCTGAGCGCCTGCAACTGCTGCACGGAGATACCGGATCCCTCGGAGATCGCCTGGAGGGATTCACTGATGCGGAGTCCTGCGCTCAGGGCGAAGTAAATGACCTTGGACTTGTCTTTGCCGGCCAGGACGCTGACCGCATCCGCGTTCTTCATCTCGGTCTTGAAAACGTAATCCCCCGGGGAAAGGGTTGCGCCGGACGCATGGAACGCCTGCATGAAGGTATCCGCGTTAGCCACGACGCGCTGGTTCTCCAGTTCCGACGCAACGGACCTGGTGCCCTCGCCGCTGGCGACGGTCACGCGGACCTCACCGGTTCCGGGGCCGGGGAAGTCCGATGGTTTGCCGCTGCCCAGGAGGGGCTTGAGGAACTGGGCGCCTACGGCCACGGCCGTCACGAACACGGCCAGCGTCAGGAACAGCGCCAACAGCCTGCGGCGGCGGCGGACCTTCTTCGAGGGACGTTTCACCACCTCACTGGATGCGGCGGGCAGGATCCCGGCAACCGGGTCAACATGCGCGGATTCGGGATGGGCCTCAGGGTGGTAGTCGGTTGCCTCATACGCAGAGTGGCCGAGAACGCTCTCCGGGTAGTCGGGGACGTCCGTTTCATCGTGGATGTGGGCCTCGTGGTGCGCATAGTGGACGTCGTCCGAATGGGACGTGACGTCGTCGGGGTGGTCGTGCCGGTAGTCATCCGTGTGGTGATGCCCTGCGGCGTCCTGGTGTGCCGCGTCGTCATGGATGGACGGGGGCGTTTGCGGTGCCGCCGGAACGTCACCGGCGCCGGGAAGCGGAGCAAAAGTGGATTCGGTGGCCGGAGAAGCGGCGGCCGGGGGTGCGGCGGGTTGCGGAGGGACCTCGCCGGTTTCGTAAGCCTGTTCGGGCACGGCGTTTTGGCCCCCGGTATTGAGGGTCTTCTCGCGGGCGCGCAGTTCCTTGCGGGTCAGCGGCCGCTGGGCCCCGGTGCCCAGCGGACCGGAGGTGTCATCAATGTTGGCAGGGCTCACTGTTGCCTTCCATTATCTGAAAATCGGGCCGTGTCTGCGGGGGCGGTGCGGACTGGTTCGTCCACCCCACCGGCCCCCAGGTCCACGGACGGGGATGGCGCTGTCACGCGTGAGCCGACATCCGCTCCCCTGGCTTTCTGCATGTCGATGGCGTGCTGAAGAATACCCGCCGCCGCGACCTGATCAACTACTTTACGGTGCTCCCTGCTGCTCATGCCAGCTTCGTGCAGGTTCCGGTGGGCCGTGACGCTGCTGAGGCGCTCGTCCACAAGGTTGACGGCAACGGCCAGGCCGCGGCTGGAAAATTCAGCAGCCAGCAGCAGCGCATAGTCCGTTGCCATCCTGGCTGAGGCATGTTCCTCACCCTTCATGGTCCTGGGCAGGCCAACGATAACCTGCACAGCCTCCAGTTCCTCCGCCAGCTTCGCGATGACGCGGATGTCCGAGTTCTTCTTCGCGTTCCGGTCGAGGGTCTTGTAGGGCGTGGCAAGGATCGAGTCCCGGTCGCAGATGGCGACCCCGACCCGGACGGTGCCGACGTCCACCCCCAGTTTCACGCCCTGGGGGTAGCCGCCGGCAGCAACAGGATTGGTCATCGGAGGGTTAGCGCCTTGAGATGGCGTCGACGACGGCAGCCAGGGCAGCACCGACCTTACCGGCGTCCGTACCGCCGCCCTGGGCAACGTCATCTTTGCCGCCACCGCCACCACCCAGCACGCCGGCAGCGACTCTGACCAGGGCGCCGGCCTTGACACCGGCTTCCCTGGCTGCCTCGTTGGTGGCAACCAGGATCAGGGGGCGGTCGTTGGCGACACCGGCGACGGCTACCGCGGCAGCTTCTGAACCGAGGCGGTTGCGCAGGTCCAACGCGAGGCCGCGGAGGTCGTCAGCGCCGCTGACGGAGCCGGCGTCGTGGGCCACCACCCGGACACCGGCAGCATCCTGCGCGGTGTTGACGAGATTCGCGGCGGCTGCGGCCAGCTGCTCCTTGCGGAGCCGGTCCAGTTCCTTCTCGGTTGCCTTCAGTTTGGCCAAAGTGGCGGAAATCCGGTCCGCGAGCTGGCCGGAGGGGACCTTCAGCAGGTCGGTCAATTCGGTAACCAGTGCGCGTTCGGCGGCGAGGTGGCGGAACGCCTCCATGCCCACGAAGGCCTCCACGCGGCGGTTCCCCGAACCCACCGACTGCTCGCCCAGGAGGGAAAGGCTGCCGATCAGCGAGGTGTTGGCAACGTGGGTGCCGCCGCAGAGCTCGCGCGACCACGCGCCGTCGATCTCCACAACCCGGACTTCACTGCCGTAGTTCTCGCCGAAAAGCGCCATGGCGCCCAGTGCCTTGGCTTCGGCCAGGCCCATGATCTTCGTCTCCACCGCGTAGTTGTTGCGGATGGCAAGGTTGGAGACTTCTTCGATCTCGGATCGGGTGGCGGTGCTCAGCCCTTCGCCCCACGCAAAGTCGAAGCGCAGGTACCCGGCCTTGTTGAAAGAGCCGCGCTGGGTGGCTTCGGGCCCAAGGATCTGGTGCAGGGCGGCGTGCACGATGTGCGTGCCCGTGTGCGCCTGCTCTGCGGCGTGGCGGCGTTCGCGGTCGACGGCGGCGCGCACCAGCGAATCAGCACCGATTTCGCCTTCCCGGACAATCGCCTTGTGCACGCTCAGGCCCTTTACCGGCCGCTGGACGTCCAGGACCTCGACGACGAAACCGTCGCCGGTGATCAGGCCGGTATCGGCGGCCTGGCCGCCGGCTTCGGCGTAGAACGGCGTTTCGGCCAGCACGAGTTCGATCTCGTCCCCGGTGAGGGCCTGCTGGACCTGGCGGCCGGCGCTGAGCAGGCCGCGGACCCGCGACTCACCCTCCAGCTCGGAGTAGCCCGTGAAGACCGTCTCACCCTGGGCCAGGAGGTCCTGGAAGACGCTGACGTCGGCGTGGCCGCCCTTCTTGCCCTTGGCATCGGCCTGGGCGCGCTGGCGCTGTTCCTGCATCAGGCTGCGGAACGCGGCCTCGTCCACCTTGAGCCCGGCCTCTTCGGCCATTTCGAGCGTGAGGTCGATGGGGAAGCCGTAGGTGTCGTGCAGGGCGAAGGCATCGGCACCGGACAGGGGCTGGTTGGCGGCCTTGGATTCCTTGACGGCGTCTTCAAGCCGGGCGGTGCCGGAGGCGATGGTGCGCAGGAATGCCTTTTCTTCGGCGTAGGCGATGCGGCTGATCCGGTCGAAGTCGGTTTCCACGATAGGGTACACACCCTTCATCGCGTCACGGGAAGCCGGCAGCAGCTGGGGCAGGCAGGCCTCTTCAACGCCGAGCAGGCGCATGGAACGGACGGCGCGGCGGATGAGGCGGCGCAGGACGTAGCCGCGGCCTTCATTGGAGGGGGTCACTCCGTCGGAGATCAGCATCAGGGCCGAGCGGATGTGGTCGGCCACCACGCGCATGCGGACGTCGTCCGTGTGGTGGGGATCGTCCGGGGTTTCGGCGGAGGTGTATTCCTTGCCGGACAGTTCCGCGGCCTTGTCGATGACGGGGCGGACCTGGTCGGTCTCGTACATGTTCTCGACGCCCTGCAGGATCATGGCGAGGCGTTCCATGCCCAGGCCGGTGTCGATGTTCTTCTTAGGCAACTCGCCCACGATGTCGAAGTCGACTTTCGACCGGACGTTCTCGATCTGGTACTGCATGAACACCAGGTTCCAGATCTCGATGTAGCGGGTCTCGTCCGCGAGGGGACCGCCCTCGACGCCGTAGGCCGGACCGCGGTCGTAGTAGATCTCCGAGCAGGGACCGGCGGGGCCGGGCTGGCCGGTGGACCAGTAGTTGTCCGACTTGCCCATCCGCTGGATGCGTTCGGCGGGGACGCCGGTGTTTTTCAGCCACAGCTCTTCGGCTTCGTCGTCCTCTTCGTAGACGGTGACCCAGAGCCGCTCGGGCGCAAGGCCGTAGCCGCCGTCGTCAACGCTCTTGGTGAGCAGTTCCCAGGCGAACTTAATGGCGTCTTCCTTGAAGTAGTCGCCGAAGGAAAAGTTGCCGCACATCTGGAAGAAGGTGCCGTGGCGGGCGGTCTTGCCCACTTCCTCGATGTCGCCGGTGCGGATGCACTTCTGCACGCTGGTGGCGCGGGAGTAGGGCGGTTCCTCGCGGGCGGTGAGGTAAGGAATGAACGGGACCATGCCGGCCACCGTGAACAGCAGCGAGGGGTCGCTGGAGACCAGCGATGCGGAGGGAACCGCGGTGTGGCCCTTGCTGACAAAAAAGTCCACCCAGCGCTTTGTGATCTCCTGCGACTTCATGAGCTGTTTTCTTACCCTTCTTGGTCCGCACCGCAGGGCGGCACGGATATTTCGTTCAGGTGGCGGGTTCCCGGATCGGGTTCCTGCCGGTTGTTGACTGGCTGCCGGCGCTATATGCCCTTCCGGGCTAGCGGCGAACAACTTCCGCGGACTCGATGCCCAGGGCGGTCCTCAAGTCGGTTTCGCGTTCATGCATCCCTGCACGCACGGCGTCGGCGAAGTCGTAAACGCCGTCGGCCAACCGGCCCACTGCACGGTTCAGGCCTTCCGGCCCGAGGCTGGACTGCGCCTGGCTGACTTTACGGAAGGCGATGACGCCAATGGCCACGCCGATACCCATCCACACAATTCTTTTCATGGTCTTCTTTTCGAATCTAGCGGCTGCGGCGGCCTGCAGCGGGCTTCCGGCGGTTGGCGAAGGCGCTGCGCACGCCGTAGCTGAACGCGGCAACCTTGATCAACGGGGAACCCACGGTGGCGGCGACCAGCGACGACAGGGCGGAGATGTTGGCGGACGCGTCCGAGACGTTGGATGAGATCCCGTCCACCTTCTTCAACTGCTGGTTGGTGGTGGAAACAGTTGCGGTGACCTCATCCATCAGTGGCGTGGCGCCGTCGCTGAGGGAGCGGATGGTAGTCCGCATCTCGTCAAAGACCTTCCCCAGCTTCAGGATGGGGACCGCAAGCAGCAGGACCAGGAGCGCGAACACCCCGGCAGCGATCAGGCCGGCAATATCGCCACCAGACATAGACGTTCATCTCCTTGAAATTCCGTGGTGGGGCCCCATCCGCGGCATGCACGGAAGGCCCGTTGCGCAGATGTCCCCCAAGTACCTTACATACAAAGAAGCCCGCGGCGCTTGCCACGGGCTTCTTTGGATACGCTGCTGGGATTTAGCGTGCGTAGAATTCGACGACGAGCTGCTCTTCACAGGTCACGGGAATTTCGGAGCGCTTGGGGCGGCGGACCAGGCGTGCCTGCAGGGCCTCCAGCTTGACGTCCAGGTAGGCCGGAACGGCAGGCAGGACGTCGCGGTGGGCACCGGCTGCGGCAACCTGGAGCGGAACCATGGTTTCGCTGCGGCTGTGGACGTGGACCAGCTGGCCCTCGCCGACGCGGAACGACGGACGGTCAACGCGGACGCCGTCAACCATGATGTGGCGGTGCACAACCAGCTGGCGGGCCTGGGCGATGGTGCGGGCGAAGCCGGCACGCAGGACCAGGGCGTCGAGGCGCATTTCGAGCAGTTCGATGAGGTTTTCACCGGTCAGGCCCTTGGTGCGGCGGGCCTCTTCGAAGGCACGGGTCATCTGTGCTTCGCGGATGCCGTACTGGGCGCGCAGGCGCTGCTTTTCACGCAGGCGAACGGCGTAGTCGGAGTCCTGCTTCTTGCGGGCACGGCCATGCTCACCGGGGCCGTACGGGCGGCGCTCCATGTACTTGGCGGCCTTGGGGGTCAGAGCAATGCCGAGGGACCGCGAGAGGCGGGCCTGACGGCGAGCACGAGTGTTGTTAGCCACTTGTGTCCTTCCAATATCTGCGGTGTGTCAGTGTTACTGGCCTCCACGATGGAGAGCATCGGCCAACCGCTGCCTTTTGCTACTGGGCGCAGGGCATAACCTGTCCAACGTAAATTGGGGAGATTGTGCGTCCGTGCCTTGCCAGACAAAGAGTCAGCTTACCACGCGATTACTTGCCCCGGACAATCCTCCGCAGCCGCTCCAGCCGCTGGGCAATGTCCCGTTCCGCACCGTTGCCGGTGGGCTGGTAGTAGTCCCGGCCCACCAGGTCATCCGGCGGGTACTGCTGGGTAGCCACGGCGTGCGGTGCGTCGTGGGCATACTTGTAGCCCACGCCATGGCCCAGCTGTTTGGAGCCGGGATAGTGCGCGTCACGCAGGTGCGCGGGAATCCCCACGCCCAGGCCGGCGCGCACATCGGCGATCGCTTTGTTGATGCCCATGTAGGCGGCATTGGACTTTGGTGCGGTGGCCAGGTGGACCACGGCCTCGGCCAGGATGATCCGGCCCTCGGGCATGCCAATAAGCTGCACGGCCTGCGCCGCTGCGACGGCCGTCTGGAGGGCGGTGGGGTCGGCCATGCCCACATCCTCCGCTGCGGAGATGACAATCCTGCGGGCAACAAACCGCGGGTCCTCCCCCGCCTCGAGCATCCGGGCGAGGTAATGCAGGGCCGCATCCACGTCCGAGCCCCTGATGGATTTGATGAAGGCGCTGGCCACGTCGTAGTGCTGGTCACCGGCGCGGTCGTAACGGACGGCAGCCGCGTCCAGGGCGCGCTCGGTGTGCCGCAACTCCACAACGACGGGCTCCAGGGCGACAGGCGCTTCGGCGGCCGGCCCACCAGGTGCGCCTTCCTCCGCCACGGAACGTTCGACGTCGTCCGCGTCACCGAAAGCGACACCCGCCGCGGCTTCCAGTGCCGTGAGCGCCCTGCGGGCGTCCCCGCCCGAGAGCCGGACCAGGTGCTCCAGCGCCTCGTCGCTGAGCCGGACCTTGCCGCCCAGCCCCCGCGGATCCTCCACGGCGCGCACCAGCAGGCCCTCGATGTCCGCGTCGGTCAGGGGTTTGAGCGTGAGGAGCAGCGAGCGGGAGAGCAGCGGCGAGACCACCGAGAAGGAAGGGTTCTCGGTGGTGGCAGCCACGAGGACCACCCAGCGGTTTTCGACACCGGGCAGCAGGGCGTCCTGCTGGGCTTTGTTGAAGCGGTGGATCTCGTCCAGGAACAGCACCGTGGTGGTCTTGTACAGGTCCCGCGCGGTGAGGGCGTCGTCCATGACGCGGCGGACATCCTTGACGCCCGCAGTGATGGCGGACAGTTCCACGAACTTGCGGCCGGGACCGCGGGCAATGACGTGCGCGAGCGTGGTCTTGCCGGTACCAGGCGGACCCCAAAGGATCAGGGAACTGGGTCCGGCCGGACCGGCTGCGTCGGCGCCTGCCCCGGCTGCCAGTTGGCGCAGCGGCGAGCCCTGGCCGAGCAGGTGCTGCTGGCCCACCACCTCATCGAGGGTGCGGGGCCGCATCCTTACGGCGAGGGGGCTGCGGGGCGAGCCCTGGCCGCGCGCACTGTTGCCCCGGGAACCGTTGCCTGCCCCGGCGACGGGACCCTCGTCGTCGTCATGTTCTGGCCCGTTGCCGAAGAGATCATCCACATAGATAGGCTACTTCCAGTCAACCGCTGCTTTCTCCGCCCCAAGGATGCCCCATGCCTTCCCCTGCTTCTGCCGGCGGACCGCCCTCCGTCCGGACCGCCTTCGTCCCAGGCGCCCGGCTGGCGGGCTGGGCTGAACGGTTCGGCGCCTCGCACGGCGGATACCGGCTGCAGGATGACGACGACGGCCTCCGCCTTGTGGCGGCCGATGGCACCGTAGCCCTCCTCCAGGCGCCGTGGCCGGCAGATGGGCGGCCGGGTCGCGGCGCCGGCCCGCTGGAGCGGCTGGCCGCACTTGCCTCCCAGCCCCGCCGGCTGGGACTGCTGCTGGTCCGGCGGGGCGGCTACGGCGTCGGGGTGGCAAGCGAAGGTACGCTGCTCGCGTCAAAAGCGGGAACCCGGTACGTCCAGTCGCGCACGGCCGCCGGCGGCCAGTCCCAGCAGCGCTTTGCCCGCCGGCGCTCCAACCAGGCTGATGCCCTGGTGGTTGCCGTGGCGGAACAGGCAGGGCTGGTCTTCGCCGGGCATGCCTTCGAATATCTCGTGCCGGGCGGCGACAGGACACTGGCGGACCTGGTCCTCGCCGAACCAGTTCTCCGGGACTATGCGCAGCTCCCCCGCCTCGCATACCTCGACGTGCCGGAACCCAGGGCCGCCGTGGTAAAGAAGGCCGCAGCCGACGCCTGCGCGGTGCGGATCACCGTAGCGGATCCGCCCGGGTAGAGTGCTTCGGCCATGACGGTTCAGCAGCCGGTGGCCGCCCGGCGGGGCCGTTCCTGCCGGTACAGGTAGCGGCCGGCTTCCTTGAACCCGGCCTTGGCGTACAACTCCTGCGCGCCGTGGTTCGCCGCAGTCACCAGCAGCCAGAAGCCCGTCACGCCCCGGCTGTTGCCGGCCTGCAGCAGGGAGTCGAGGACCGCTGCCGCGAACCCGCGGCGACGCGCTTCCGGCAGGGTGGCCATGCAGTACAGGCCACCCAAGTGGCTGCCGGTGGGAAGCGCAAGGCGCCCGACGGCGGCCGGCCGGCCCCCGTCGTCCCGCACCAGGGCATAGACGGAGGGGCAGCCTTCAAGGATTTTTTGGACGACGGCCATGGCGTCCTCCCCGCCGCGGCCGTCCACCTGCCACCAGACCCGCAGCCAGTCCTTCGATGGCTTCGGTGAGAGTTCAACAGCCGGAGTGCCCGGCTCGGCTGCAGGAGCGGGGACGTGCAGGGCGCTGCGGGTCATGACCATGGTCTCGGACTGGCGGGTGAAGCCCTCCGCATCAAGAAGTCCGTGCAGCGCGGCCGCATCCGGGCCCTCAAACAATTGGAAGATGACCGGAAGCCGGCGGCTGCGGTACCAGGACCGAGCCCGGCGGAGCAGCGCGGGAAGCTCTTCGCCCAGGTGCTGCGCGGCGTCCCGCGGCCAGATGGAGTTGGCCCGCTGCGTGACACCTTCCGCCGCCCGGAGGATCCAGCCGCCGGCAGCGTCCTGTTCCAGGGCGGGCCAGGCGGCGTCCATGGCGGATTCGAGGGCGGTAGTTTCAATATTCGGGGGTGGGGGCTGCATATCGCCTACGGCCACGAGGTTTCCTTCCTTAACAGCAGGAGGCTCCCCGGCGGACCGGAGAACCTCCTGCTGCGTTGCGGCCCCAGGCCGCGGGTACTACTGCTGGTCTTCGGGCTTCTTTTTCTCTTCCGGCTTTTTGGCCTCCGGCTTGAAGTCCACGCCTGCTTCCTTGCGCTGCTGCGGCGTAATGGGGGCCGGGGCCTCGGTGAGGGGGTCGTGGCCGCCGCCGGACTTGGGGAAGGCGATGACGTCGCGGATCGACTCCACCCCGGCCAGCAGCGAGACAACACGGTCCCAGCCGAACGCGATGCCGCCGTGCGGAGGCGCGCCGTACTTGAAACCTTCGAGCAGGAAGCCGAACTTGGTCTGCGCGTCCTCCTTGTCCAGGCCCATCAGCTCAAAGACCCGCTCCTGCACTTCACGCTGGTGGATACGGATGGAGCCACCGCCGATTTCGTTGCCGTTGCAGACGATGTCGTAGGCGTAGGACAGTGCCGACTCCGGGTCCTTGTCGAAGGTATCCAGGAATTCCGGCTTGGGCGAGGTGAACGCGTGGTGGACAGCCGTCCACTGCCCTCCGCCGACAGCCACATCACCAGAGGCGACTGCGGCGGCGGCGGGCTCGAACATCGGGGCGTCCACTACCCAGCAGAACGCCCAGTCGGTGGGGTCGATCAGGCCGGTGCGGTGGCCGATCTCCACGCGGGCAGCACCCAGGAGGGCCCGCGACGGGGTCTTCTCGCCTGCGGCGAAGAAGATGCAGTCGCCCGGTTTGGCGCCAACCGCATCGGCCAGGCCGGCGCGCTCGGTGTCCGTGAGGTTCTTGGCCACAGGACCGGTGAGTTCGCCGTCCTCCTTGTACAGCACGTAGGCCAGGCCCTTGGCGCCGCGCTGCTTGGCCCATTCCTGCCAGGCGTCCAGGGTGCGGCGCGGCTGCGAGGCGCCGCCGGGCATCACCACGGCGCCGACGTACGGCGCCTTGAACACCCCAAAGCTGGTGTCCTTGAAGAACTCAGTCAACTCGGTGAGCTCCTGGCCGAACCGAAGGTCCGGCTTGTCCGAGCCGAACCGTGCCATGGCATCGGCGTAGGTAATCCGCTGGATGGGCGTGGGGATGTCGACACCGATGAGCTGCCATACGGCCTTGACGATGTTTTCGCCCATCCGGATGATGTCGTCCTGGTCCACGAAGCTGGCCTCGATGTCCAGCTGGGTGAATTCCGGCTGCCGGTCCGCGCGGAAGTCTTCGTCACGGTAGCAGCGGGCAATCTGGTAGTACTTCTCGAAGCCGCCCACCTGCAGCAGCTGCTTGAAAAGCTGCGGTGACTGCGGAAGGGCGTACCAGGAACCCGGGGCCAGGCGTGCCGGAACCAGGAAGTCGCGGGCGCCTTCCGGCGTCGAGCGCGTCAGCGTGGGCGTCTCGATCTCAACGTAGCCCTCTTGGTGGAGCAGCTCGCGCGCCACCCGGTTGGCCTCTGACCGCAGGCGCAGGTTGCGGCTGGGGCCGGGGCGGCGCAGGTCCAGGTAGCGGTGCTTCAGGCGGGCTTCCTCGCCGACCTCCACATGCTCGTCAATCTGGAACGGCAGCGGGTCCGAGGTGTTGAGGATGGTGACGTCCTCGGCGATGACCTCGATTTCGCCTGTGGCCAGCGCAGGGTTCTCGTTGCCCTCCGGTCGCCGGGACACCGTGCCCTTGATTTGCAGGACGTACTCGTTGCGCAGCCCGTGGAACACTTCTTCCTCACGGACAACCACCTGCGCCACGCCTGAAGCGTCGCGCAGGTCCACGAATGCCACACCACCGTGATCACGACGGCGGGCCACCCAGCCGGCCAGGGTTACGGTCTGTCCAATGTGCTCGGAGCGAAGGGATCCGAGGTCATGTGTGCGCAGCACAGCACGCCTTTCTGCGGGAAAACAGGGGGAAGTTCAATATGATCGTTGCGGGAACGATCCCGTCCGAGTTTACCCGCTGGAAAGGGACTGCCGCCGCATGAGCGAACCACAGCAGCTGCAGCGCCGGCTGGGGACCTTTGATGCCACCGCCATTGGCCTTGGTTCCATGCTGGGTGCAGGCGTGTTCGTGGTGTTCGCCCCGGCCGCCGCCCTGGCAGGGAACCTGCTGGTCCTGGCCGTGGTGGTCGCCGGCGTCGTTGCGTACTGCAACGCGGTGGCCTCCGCAGCCCTCGCCGCAAAGTATCCCACCAGTGGCGGAACATACGTTTATGGCCGCAAGCAACTGGGCGAATGGCCCGGCTTCCTGGCCGGCTGGGGTTTTGTCACGGGCAAGACCGCCTCCTGCGCCGCCATGGCGTTGACGTTCGGCAGTTACGTGGCCCCGGCTATTGCTGTTCCGGTGGCCATCGCCGCCGTCGTGGTGCTGACCGGCGTCAACCTGCTGGGCATCACCAGGACCGCCCTGCTGACCCGGATCCTGCTGTGCATGGTCCTGGCAACACTGGTCTTCGTTGCCGTCGCAGCAGTGCTGGGGCCGCACCCTGCGACGGAAACGGCAGGGGCTCCGTCCGCAGGTGCGGCCGGCGTGCTGCCCGCCGCCGGACTGATGTTCTTCGCCTTCGCCGGCTACGCCAGGATCGCCACCCTGGGCGAAGAGGTGCGGAACCCGGCCCGGGCCATACCGCGGGCCATTCTCGCGGCCCTGGCGGCCGCGTTTGCCATTTACCTGGTGCTGGCGCTGCTCCTGCAGGCCCACCTCGGTGACCGGCTTGCCGCCACCCGGACACCCCTGCTGGACGCGGTGTTGGAATCAGGCCTGGCCGCGGGTGCGCCGCTGGTGCAGGCCGGAGCGGCGGCCGCATGCCTGGGCGCCCTTCTCGCACTTATCACGGGGGTGGGCAGGACAACGCTGGCCATGGCGAGGGAACGGGATCTTCCCGGACCATTGGCGAAGGTGGGCGGCAGCCACACCGTTCCGTTCGTCGCGGAACTGGCCGTGGCCGCCGTCGTCATCCTGCTCCTGCTGACCACTGACGTGATGACCGTGGTGGGCTTCTCAAGCTTCGGTGTACTGGTCTACTACGCGATAGCGAACGCCTCCGCCTTCACGCTCGCGGCACACCCCGGGTACGCTCCACGCTGGCTCAACGCTGTCGGGTTCCTAGGGTGCGTCGTACTCGCCTTCACGCTGCCGGCAGCGTCCCTCCTGACCATGGCGGTGGTCCTGGCGGCAGGGGTGGCCGGACGGTGGCTGGTGCTTCGCTTCCGGCAGCACCAGCCCCAGGCGTAGGTACCAGCCCCCGCCTTAGGTTCCCGGGCTACACCGAAGCCGGTGCAGTCGCGGTCGTTTCAACCTGCACGGTCAGGTCCTCCAGCGGCGGCATCCAGGTTTCGGGAGCGGCCAGCACCTGCTCGCCGGTGCGGATGTCCTTGACCTGGTGGGTGCCGTCCTCGTCGGTGAACCAGACGAAGGGGATCCCCCGCTTGTCCGCGAACTTGATCTGCTTGCCGAACTTGTCCGCCTTCGCCGCAACCTCGGTGGGGATCCCCCGGCTGCGCAGCAGGGCGGCAACGTCCTGGGCCGCTCCCCAGCTGTCATCCTGGTTCAGGGCCACCAGGACGGCGGTGGGAACCGAACGGGAAGCCTTGGCCAGGTCCTGGCTCAGGATCCGGGACACCAGGCGGGTGACACCGATGGAGAGGCCGACGCCCGGGAACTTGCGGTTTCCCTTCGATGCCAAGGCGTCGTAACGGCCGCCGGAGCAGATCGAGCCCAGCTGTTCGTGGCCCACCAGCACCGTTTCCACCACCGTGCCCGTGTAGTAGTCCAGGCCGCGGGCAATACTGAGATCCGCCAGGACCTTGCCCGGGGCCCGCTGGACGGCGGCATCGATGACCTGCTCCAGTTCGTCCAGGCCTTCATCCAGCAGTTCGTTGCTGACGCCCAAGGCCCGGACCTGGGCCACGAAGGAGGTGTCCTCGGTGCGAATGGCCGCCAGCTGCAGGGCCTTGGCCGCCTGTTCGTCGGACGCGCCGAGTTCGCTCTTCAACAGTTCGGCCACCTTGGCGGGGCCCACCTTTTCGAGCTTGTCGATGCTGCGCAGCACGCCTGCGGTGTCTTCCAGTCCAATGCCGCGATAGAACCCTTCAGCCAGCTTGCGGTTATTGATGCGCAGGCGGAAGTCGGGGATGGGCAGGGCGCTGAGTGCCTCGGCGATGACCAGCGCGATCTCGACGTCATAGCGGAACGGAAGCTCGCCGTCGCCCACCACGTCAATGTCCGCCTGGGTGAACTCGCGGGCCCGTCCTTCCTGGGGCCGTTCCCCGCGCCACACCTTCTGGATCTGGTAACGGCGGAACGGGAAAGACAAATAGCCCGCGTTCTCCACGACATACCGGGCGAAGGGAACCGTCAGGTCAAAGTGCAGGGCAAGTGCGTGCGGGTCGGCCTTTCCGCCTTTGACGGGGTTCTCGCTCTCATCCTCCTGCAGCCGGCTCAGGCCGTACACTTCCTTGTCGATCTCCCCCTTGCGGAGCAGTTGGCCCACCGTCTCCACCGCTCGGGTCTCGATCGAGCCGAAACCGTGGAGCTCAAAAACCCGGCGCAGGGTATCGAGCACATGCAGCTCCACCAGCCGTTCCTCGGGAAGCCACTCGGGGAATCCGGACAGGGAGGCGGTGCGTGCCATGGGGAAGGTTCTCCTTAGGAATGGAAGGTGCGCCGGAACTGCCGGCCCGCGCCCGTTAAGACGGCATGCGGCGGCAGCACAGCCAGCCATGCATAAACTATGTGCGGCAGCCAGTTTATGCGGCATCACTGTGCATCTCTAATGCAGCGGACCCGCGAAGCCTGGCCCCTGATACCTGCGCCCTGCGGCCAACCGCCGGGCACCAGCAGCCCGACGACGAGGAGGACCCTTGGCGGCCAGTTCACGCAGTGCACGCGAAGCAAAACGGCGCATCCAGCAAATGGAGGCCAAGCGTGAGCTCCGGCGCGGCCAGGAGAAGCGACGGAAGCGCGACGACCTCGTGGCCGCCGGTGCCGGGGCCGCCGCCGTGGTGCTCGCCGTCGTCCTCCAACTCACCGCGTTCGCCGGCAATCCCACGGAAGCCGAATACGCTGCTGCGCAGGCGGGATTGACGGAGCCCTCCGCTTCCGCAAGCTCCTCCCCCACACCCTCCGCGCCGGCAACCAATGGACCGAACATCCCGGCTGCGGATACGGCGGCCGGCAAGACATTCTCCGGCCAGCTGCTGCTGAACGGCAACCCGCTGGGCGTGGAAGTGGACGGGACCAAGGCCCCGCAGGCCGCCGCCGTGTTCAAGTCCCTCAGCGACGAAGGCTATTTCAATGGCAAGACGTGCCACCGGCTGACCACCGCAGACAAGTTCGGCGTCCTGCAGTGCGGCTCCCCCAAGGGAGACGGGCAGGGCGACCCGAACTACACGTGGGGTCCGCTCGAGAACACCCCGGCTGACAACACCTACCCTGCCGGCACCATCGCCGTTGCCCGCACAGGCAATAACGCGTACGGCAACGGGACGCAGTTCTTCATTGTCTACAAGGACACGGTCATCCCGGCGGACGCCGCCGGGGGCTACACCGTTGTAGGAAAGGTCACCTCCGGGCTCGACGTCGTCTCCACCATCGCGGCCGCAGGAATCACACCGGGAGCCAGCGACACGGACGGCGCGCCAAAACAAGCAGTCACGATAGACTCGTTTTCTCTGAAGTAGGAAGCCGGGCCGGACTGGCCACGGTGAGTACGTGAGTATTTCCCTCCAAGCGAAAGACTTTTAGCGGTGACAGACAGTCAAAAATCCGACGAAACAGCAACAGACCTGACCGAAACGGCGGCCCCCGCCACCGGCGAAGGTACCGGTCCTGATGCGAATGCCGAGCAGTCATCTGCCGCGCCCGAGGCTCCCGCAGCGCCCTCGGCGGCTGCGCCGGCCCCCGGGCCCCGGCCGTCTGCACCGTCTCCTGCCGCTTTCGCCTCCCGGCCCAAGCCGGCCGCGGCCGCACCCGCCGCCGCACCGGCTCCTGCCGCACCCAGCACCTCCATCGCCGAGGCGTCCAAATGGGGCCGGGTGGAGGGCGACGGCCACGTCTACCTGAAGATCGACGACGGCGAGCACCCCGTGGGCCAGTACCCCGGCGTCAGCGACGACGAAGCCCTGCTGTACTTTGCGCGGAAGTACGACGACGTCGTGGCTCAGATCGTTCTGCTGGAACAGCGGGTCACCTCCAAGGCCCCCAGCACCGACATGCAGAAGACGGTGACGCACCTGCATGAGCAGCTTGCCGAGCGGAACATGGTGGGCGACCTCCGGGCTGCGGAAGCGCGCCTGGATAAGCTGTCCGGCCAGATCGCGGAGCTGGAAAAGGCCGAGAAAGCAGAGCACGACGCCGTGCGGGCCGCCGAGCTCGCAGCGCGTGAAGCCATTGTTGCCGAGGCGGAGCAGATTTCCGGCCAGGATCCCGCCCAGACACAGTGGAAGACCTCCAGCGCCCGCATGAACGAGCTTTTCGAAAACTGGAAAGCCGCCCAGAAGAGCGGCGTCCGGCTGGGCCGCAGCAACGAAGACGCCCTCTGGAAGCGGTTCCGTGCTGCCCGCACCGTTTTCGACCGCCACCGCAGGGCATATTTCTCCCAGCTGGACAGCAACAACTCTGCGGCCAAGGCTGCCAAGGAGAAGCTGATTGCCGAAGCTGAAGCCCTGTCCACCTCCACGGACTGGGGCTACGCCGCCGGGGAATACCGCCGGCTGATGGACCAGTGGAAGGCATCGCCGCGTGCCAGCCGCAAGGACGATGACGCGCTGTGGGCACGCTTCCGCGCCGCACAGGACGTCTTCTTCACGTCGCGCCAGGCCGCCAATGACGAGATCGACCAGGAATACGCCGCAAACCTTACCGTGAAGGAAGAACTGCTGGCCGAGGCCAACACCATCCTGCCGGTCAAGGACCTCGCCGCGGCCAAGAAGGCCCTGCAGTCCATCCGTGACCGCTGGGAAGAGGCCGGCAAGGTGCCGCGGGCAGACATGGGCCGGATCGAGGCCGGACTGCGGAAGGTGGAGGACGCCGTCCGCCACGCTGAGGAAGAGCAGTGGCAGCGGTCCAACCCTGAGCGCAAGGCACGCACCAACAGCGCGTTGTCCCAGTTGGAGTCCGCCATCGCCGGGCTCCAGGAAGACCTCGCCAAGGCAGAGAAGAGCGGCGACCAGCGCAAGATCAAGGCTGCCCAGGAAGCCCTTGAGGCGCGCCAGGCCTGGCTCGACCAGATCCAGCGCTCCGCCAGCGAGCTGTCCTGAACAACCCGTTGAGCTGACGGGCGCAGGCCCCGTTCCGGTTATCCACATAAACCGGGCGGGGCCTGTGCCGTTTAAGGGCGTCCCGGGCAGGATGGGGCTATGGCCACTCCTCCAACTCCATCCGCCGCCGGGCCAGGCAGGGCAGCCGGCCCGCCAGTTTCCCGTGCGGCTTGCCGGGAAAACCCGGCGGAAGCCGGCGCAGCGCCCCGCTTTCCCGAGCTTTATGCTCCCGGCGGCCCCTTCGCCGGTCCGGAACTGCAGTCCCTCGCAGCGGACGGCCTGCTGGCCCGTTTCCATCAGCACGGCTATACGCTCCCCGGAATCCCTGCGTCCCCTCAGCTGCGTGCAAGGGCAGCGGCAGGGGCTGTACCGGCGGCAATACGGCAGCGCGTTGTTGCCGGGCGGATGACGGCGGCCTGGATCTACGGCTGTGCGGCTGAGCCTGACCGCCTGGCCCTGCTGGTGGATGCCAAGCGGAGGGTGTCCAGCCTGCGGAGCACGCGCGGCTGCACGTTGCATGAAGTGAAGCTTGGGCCGTTCGATGTGATCAGCCTGGGCGGGCTCATGGTGTCCAGCCCCCTGCGGACCGCGCTTGATATCGCCCTGCATGTGGAATCGGAGCGCGCCGTACCTGCCCTCGCCGGCCTGCTCGCAAGGCCGCAGCAGGACGTGAAGCTGCGCCTCCTGGTCCGGGCCATCGAGGCAACACCCCGGGTGCCACACAAGCGGGCGGCGCTGGAAAAGCTTGCCCTGCTAGCTCCGGCGTTTGTTGCCGGTGGTGCGGTAGACGTCAAAGACCCCGTCGATCCGGCGGACGGCGCTCAGGACGTGGCTGAGGTACTTGGGGTCGCCCATCTCGAAAGCGAACTTTGAGATCGCCACGCGGTCCGTGGAGGTGTGGACGCTGGCGGCAAGGATGTTGACGTGGTTGTCCGACAGGACCCTGGTCACGTCGGAGAGCAGGGACTTGCGGTCCAGCGCCTCAACCTGGATTTCCACCAGGAAGACGCTCGACTGGGTTGGCGCCCAGTCCACGTCCACGATCCGGTCCGGTTGGTCCTTCAGGTCCGAGATGTTCGTGCAGTCAGTCCGGTGTACGGAGACACCGGAGCCCCGGGTCACGAAGCCCAGGATCGGATCCGGCGGAACGGGCGTGCAGCAGCGCGCGAGCTTGACCCAGACGTCGCCTACGCCGCGGACCACTACACCGGAGTCGGAGAAGCGGGCCTTGGTGACCTGGGTGGGGATGCTGACCTCTTCGACGTCATCATCGGCACTCTCATTGCCGCCCAGGCTTTCAATGAGCTTCTCCATGACCGACTGCGCGGACGTGTGTCCGTCGCCCACCCCGGCGTAAAGTCCGGAGATGTCGGCGTACTTGAACTCCTCCGCCACGGCGGCCAGGGCCTCGTGCGTCATCAGCCGCTGCAGCGGGAGGTTCTGCTTCCGCATGGCACGGGTCAGCAGTTCCTTGCCACGGTCGATCGCTTCTTCGCGGCGTTCCTTGCTGAACCACTGCCGGATCTTGTTGCGTGCCCGGGCGCTCTTAACGAAGTGCTGCCAGTCCTGGCTGGGCCCCGCTCCCTCGGCCTTGGAGGTGAAGATTTCCACCCAGTCGCCGTGGTTCAGTTCGCTGTTGAGCGGGACCAGCTTGCCGTTGACCCTGGCGCCGATGGTGCGGTGGCCCACCTCCGTGTGGACTGCGTAGGCAAAGTCCACGGGTGTCGATCCCGCCGGCAGTGCCATGACTTCGCCCTTGGGGGTGAAGACGAACACTTCGCGGGCGTTGATTTCAAACCGGAGCGAGTCCAGGAACTCCCCCGGATCCGATGTCTCCTGCTGCCAGTCCACCAGGGACCGCAGCCACCCCATGTCGCCGTCGCGGGGACTTCCGGGACCCACGGCGGTGCGATTGGGCTGGTCCTTGTACTTCCAGTGGGCAGCCACGCCGTATTCGGCCCGGCGGTGCATCTCATGCGTGCGGATCTGGATCTCCACCGGCTTGCCGCCCGGACCGATGACGGTGGTGTGCAGCGACTGGTACATGTTGAACTTCGGCATCGCGATGTAGTCCTTGAACCTGCCGGGCAGGGGGTTCCAGCGCGAATGCATGATACCCAGGGCGGCGTAGCAGTCCCGGACGGAGTCCACCAGGACGCGGACACCCATGAGGTCGTTGATGTCGTCGAAGTCCTTGTCGCGGACAATCATCTTTTGGTAGATGGAGTAGTAATGCTTGGGCCGGCCGGTGATGGTGGCCTTGATCCGGGCTCCGCGCAGGTCCTCCGTGATCTGGTCGCGGATGACGCCCAGGCTCTTTTCCCGCTCGGGGGTCCTGTCCCCCACCATCCGGACGATCTCCTCGTACACCTTGGGATACAGCGCCGCGAAGGACAGGTCCTCAAGCTCCCACTTGATGGTGTTCATACCCAGGCGGTGGGCCAGCGGTGCGAAGATCTCCAGGGTTTCCCGGGCTTTGCGGGCAGAGGATTCGGCCGAAACGAAGCGCCAGGTGCGGGCGTTATGCAGCCGGTCCGCCAGCTTGATCATCAGGACACGGATGTCCTTGGCCATGGCCACGACCATTTTTCGGACGGTCTCCGACTGGGCAGCCTCGCCGAAGCTGACTTTGTCCAGTTTGGTCACGCCGTCCACCAGCATTGCTACTTCCGGCCCGAAGTCCCGCTTCAGGTCGGCAAGCGTGTACGGAGTGTCTTCCACCGTGTCATGCAGCAGCGCTGCAGCCAGCGTCGTGCCGCTGAGTCCCAGTTCAGCGAGGATGGTTGCCACGGCCACGGGGTGGGTGATGTACGGATCCCCGCTCTTGCGCTTCTGCCCGCGGTGGCTGCGCTCGGCTACGTCAAAGGCGCCCTGGATGAGGTCGAAGTCCTCTTTGGGATTGTTGGCGCGGACGGTGCGGAGCAACGGTTCAAGGATGGGAGAGTACGTGGCTGGGCCGCGGCCGGTCAGGCGGGCAAGGCGGGAGCGGGTCCGCTCACGGCGGCCCGGGAACGTGGCGCGGGATCCTGAGTTGTCGACAGGAACCAGGGAACCAGGGCGCGCGGGCGTTGCCGCACCGGCTTGTACACCGGCAGGATTCTTATCTTCCTGTGCCGTTGGCGCCGACGCCGAACGTTCTTCCAATGAAGCACCCCTCACCACCGATTTAATTACCCCAGTCTATTCCTCCGGGCGGCGACTTTTATAACCGGGACAGAATAGTCAAGGGCCGGGTGACGCAATATCTGCATCACCCGGCCCTTGAGGGCTTTACAACTGCCTGTGGTTCCCCGTCAGGCTTCGCGGTTGCCGGTCAGGCTTGCGCCGGCGTCGCCGTCGTTGACCGCTCCGCAGCCCCGGCGCGGCGCTGCTCCACGCGCCGTGCCTGCTTGACCAAATCCGGTTCGCCCTGGCGGAGCCAGGCGTACATCGGCGCCGCCACGAAGATCGTCGCGGCGGTGCCGATCAGGATCCCGACGAACAGGGCGAGGGACAGGTCGCGGAGCGTTCCTGCGCCGAGGAGTCCGGCACCGATGAACAGAATGGCTCCGACGGGGAGGATGGCCACCATCATGGTGTTGATGGACCGCACCAGCGTCTGGTTGACCGCGAGGTTGACTTCCTCGGCGAAGGTCCGGCGCGTGGACGCGTCGATGCCGGAGGTGTTCTCGCGGATCTTGTCGAAGACCACCACGGTGTCGTACAGGGAGTAGCTGAGGACGGTCAGGAAGCCGATGATGGCCGACGGGGTCACCTCGAAGTCGCTCAGGGCGTAGACCCCGGCGGTGATGAACATGGTCACCGCCATGCCGGCAAGGGCCGAGAGGGACATCTTCCAGGTACGGAAGTACAGGGCCATGAGCAGGGCCGCCAGCAGCACGAACACCACCAGGCCGATCAGTGCCTGCTTTGTCACGTCAGCACCCCAGGTGGGGCCCACGAACGTGGATGTCACCTCGTTGTCCGTAACGCCATAGGCGCTGGTGAGGCCCTGCTTGATTTTGAGGGTTTCGTCGTCCGTCAGTTTGTCCGTCTGGATGCGCATGGTGTTGCCGGCCACGTTTGCCACGCGCGGAACGCTGCCGGATACAACGTCGGTGACGGCTTTCCCGCCGATGGCGGCATCGGTGGTCTTGACGTTGGAGACCGTGAATTCAGAGCCGCCGCGGAATTCAATACCGAGGTTGAAGCCGCCCTTGGCCACCGGGATGATGATGGACAGGGCCACGCCCACCGCGGCGATGATGAACCAGATCTTCTTGGCGCCAACGAAGTCGTAGGAGCGCTTGCCCGAGTAAAGCTCGTTGCCGAAAGTGGAGAAGCCTGACATTACTTGTTCTCCTTCGCGGAGGTCTTGGACGAGCCAGCCAGCTGTTCCTGCTTTTCTGCCATGCGCCGTTCGGCGATGGTCATGCGGCGCTCGGCCTCGGCCGCTGCACCGGCGTTCTTGCTGCGGACCACCACAGGCCGCTCCTCGGGAGTACGGATCCGCCCGGCGCCGCGGTACAGCGGCACCGCGCCCAGCCGTTCGGGGTCCAGGCCGGAGAACTTGTGGCCTTCACCGAAGAAACGGGTGCGGGCCAGAAGCTGCAGCGTGGGGTGGGTGAACATGAACACCACGATGAGGTCGGCAATGGCGGTCAGGCCCAGGGTGAAGGCGAAACCGCGCACGTTGCCCACGGCGACGAAGTACAGGACGAGCGCGGCCAGCAGGTTGACGGCCTTGGACGCCAGGACGGTGCGCTTGGCCCGCTTCCAGCCGTTTTCGACCGCGGACACCAGGCCGCGCCCTTCACGCAGTTCGTCACGGATGCGCTCAAAGTAGACGATGAACGAGTCAGCTGTCTGGCCGATGGCCACGATGATGCCCGCAACGCCCGCAAGGGACAGCCGGTAGTTCTCGGTCCAGCCGAGGATGGCGATGGCCAGGTAGGTCAGGGCACCGGCCACCACCAGGGAGGCAATGGTCACGAAGCCCAGGGCCCGGTACTGGAACAGCGAGTAGACCACCACGAGCAGGAGCCCGATCAGGCCGGCCAACAATCCCATGCGCAACTGTTCCCCACCAAGCGTGGCGGAAATCTGCTGCTCGCTCTGGATGTCGAAGCTGATGGGAAGGGCGCCGAACTTCAGCTGGTCGGACAGGGCCTTGGCGGTCTGCTCGGTGAAGCCGCCGGTGATCTGCGGACGTCCGTCGGTGATGACGGCCAGCGCACGCGGCGCGGAGATGACCTGGTCGTCCAGGACGATGGCGAACTGCGCCTTGGGGTCGCTGCCCGACTGCCCGCCGGCGGCCGTGTAGAACTGGTTCAGGCGCTCGGTGACCTCTTTGAACTTCGCGGTACCTTCGGCGTCGAACTGGATGTTGACGGCCCACTCATTGGTGACCGCGCCCTGGGCGCCCTGCTGCAGCTGGAAGGACGAAGTGACGATGTTGCTGCCCTTCACCTCCACGGGACCCAGGATGTACTTGATCGCCGGGGACTTGTCGGTGGCAGGCTCGCAGGTGACCAGCGGCTTCGTGGGATCTGACCGCTGGGACTTCTCGGCTGCGGGGCTGTTGCAGTCAAGTGTCTCGAACTGCTTGTAGATCTCGGGTGTGATCCAGTTGGTGTCGCTGCTGTTCGCCGGGGCAGCCGTCGGCTTGGGGAGCTGGGCCTCAGGGGTCTGCGACTCCGGCGGCACCGGTGCGCCGTCACCATTGAGCAGCACGGGGCGGAAATTCATGTCCGCGGAGGCCTGGATCAGGTTCCGGGTTTCGGCGGAAGGCGTGCCGGGAAGGCTGACCACCACGTTGCGCCCGGACTGGGTGCTGATTTCCGCTTCGGAGACGCCCGAGCCGTCAACGCGCTGGCGGATGATCGCCACGGCCTGGTTGAGCTGCTGCTCGTTGATGTCCGATCCGCCCTCCACCTTCGGGGCGAGGATCATCTGGGTGCCGCCCTCCAGGTCCAGGGCGAGTTTGGGCGCCCAGCTGGCCTGTCCGGCGATGGTGCCGCCGGCCAGGACGGCGGTCAGCGCCGCCAGGAGTACGCCAAGCCAGACCAGGACGCGGAGCCCCGGCTTCTTGCGGCCAGTTCGTGCCATTGTCGATCTTTCTCTTATTCGCGGAGGAACCGCCGGCGCAGGCCATGGCCGCGCCGGCGGTGGTCCGCAGCGGTAGAGGGAGGAAAGGGGCCAGCGGGCCTAGCTGTCCTTCTTGCCCTCGTCGTTGAGGCGCTTCAGGTTTTCTTCCGGAGTCTCCGCGCCGGTGGCGGTGCTCCCGGTCTCCGGGGTGGTGAGGGAGGACGCATCGTCCGGTACCACAGGGGAAGCAGCGGCGGGCTCGGCCTCAGGGGTGGTTTCCACGGCAGGCTCGATGACCTTGGTGACGGCCTGGCGGTGGACGGTGGCCAGGTTGCCGGGGGAAAGTTCAAGCGTGACCTTGTTGTCGGCCTCGTCGATGTCCACGATCCGGCCGAAAAGGCCAAAACTGGTCATGACCTCCACGCCCGGGCCAAACTTCGACTGGAGCTCTGCCTGCTGCTGCTGCGTCTTCTTGTTGCGGCGGAACATCATGAAGATGAACACGCCGAGCATGACGAACAGGAGAATTGACATTGGATCCAAGGGGAATTCCGTTCTTTTTCTGGTACAGCTGGTTTTCCAGCGACGTCGGCTTCGCTTCGGCCGGGGCGGGCTGGTGATGCAGGCAGAGCGCCTGACTTTTCCTTCCCCAAGCGACGGGGGCGTCAGGGCCACCCGCGAAACAAAGACCCGAACGTGCCGGGCGTCATACCAGTCTAAAGGGAAAAGCTGAAGGGAGCCTGCTATTGGCCCTCCGCGACCCATTCCCCCGCCGCGGAAGCGTCCCCGCCGGGCTCGAAAAGGTCCAGCTGCTCCTGCGCGAACACGTTGGACGGGATGGCGTAGCCAAGGTGCGTCCACGCAGCCGCCAGCGCGATCCTGCCGCGGGGCGTGCGGCCCAGCAGGCCTTCGCGGACCAGGAAGGGTTCGGCGACGGTTTCCACCGTTTCGGTTTCCTCACCCACGGCAATAGCGAGGGTGGAGAGGCCCACGGGACCGCCGCCGAATTTGGTAATGAGGGCGTCCAGGACCGCCCGGTCCAGCCGGTCCAGGCCTTTCTTGTCCACTTCATACATGTCCAGGGCAGCGGAGGCGGCCCTTGCATCGATTTGTTCGATGCCGTGCACCAGCGCCCAGTCCCGGACACGGCGCAGCAGGCGGTTGGCGATACGCGGCGTACCGCGGGAACGGCCGGCGATCTCAGCGAATCCGGCGGAGTTGACCTTCAGGTCCAGCAGCCCGGCGGAACGGCGCAGAACCAGCTCCAGCTCGGGAACCGAGTAAAACTCGAGGTGCCCGGTGAACCCGAACCGGTCGCGCAGCGGTCCCGGGAGCAACCCGGCACGGGTGGTGGCCCCCACCAGGGTGAACGGCGGCAGTTCCAGGGGAATCGCAGTGGCGCCTGCACCCTTGCCCACGACAATGTCGACGCGGAAGTCCTCCATGGCCATGTACAGCATTTCCTCGGCCGGCCGGGACATGCGGTGGATCTCGTCGAGGAACAGGACCTCGCCTTCGGACAGCGAGGACAGGATGGCCGCGAGGTCGCCGGCGTGCTGGATGGCTGGTCCGCTGCTGAGGCGCAGCGGCGCGTTCATCTCCGCGGCGACGATCATGGCAAGGGTGGTCTTGCCCAGGCCGGGCGGGCCCGAGAACAGCACGTGGTCCGCTGTTCGCCCGCGCATCCGGGAGGCCTGCAGCACCAGCGACAGCTGCTTGCGCACCCGGTGCTGGCCAACGAAGTCGTCCAGGTTCTTGGGCCGCAGCGCGGCCTCGATGGCACGCTCTTCCGGTTCCTCCCCCGCGGCAACCAGTGAGGGTTCAGCCACGGGTGCCTACGCGGTTACCGGCGCGTGCGCCGTCCTGGCCGAGCCACCGGAGCGTGGTGCGGAGGATCTCGGGAACGTTGCCGCGGAAGGACACTTCGGGTTCGTCGGCCAGGGCTTTGTCGATACTGGTGGACGCGTCCTTCTCGGACCAGCCAAGGCTGGTCATTGCGGCCACCACCTGGGGCTTCCAGGCGGCCTCGGCAGGGGTTCCGGCTCCGGGGGCTGGAGCTGTCCCCTGCGGGACGAGCTTCCCTGCGAGTTCCAGCACAATCCTGCCCGCCACCTTGGGGCCGATGCCGGGGACCTTGGTGAAGGTCTTGCTGTCCCCCGTGTGTGCCGCCACCCTAATGGCTTCGGGGTCATGGACTGCCAGGACAGCAAGGGCAAGCCGGGGCCCGACTCCGCTGACGCTGAGCAGAACCTCGAAAACCTCGCGCTCGTCGTCGTCCGCGAAGCCAAAGAGCGTGAGCGAGTCCTCCCGCACGATCAGCGAGGTGAACACCTTGCCCTCTTCACCGACGCGGAGGTGGCTAAGGGTCTGCGGGGTGGCATAGACGCTCATCCCGGCACCGTTGAGGTCAATCACAGCCGTTGACAGGCCAACGTGCGCTACCGTTCCGCGGAGGAAACTGATCAAGGCCGGGCTCCCGTGGTACTGCGGGCCCGTTCGTGGGGCCCGGCTATCCGAACATATCTACGAATACCCTAGCAAGCAGCAGGGACAATCAGCGTGCGCGGCGCGCCTTTGCCTCCGCTTCGGCCCACGCGCGCTGGGCGGGCGTCAGGGATGAGCTGCCGGGACCGGTGGTGGCCACGGCGGCACCGCTGCCGGCGCGCCACGCATGCGTGATGGCCAGCGCCAGCGCGTCGGCGGCGTCGGCGGGGCGCGGAGGGGCATCCAGCCGGAGGATCTTGGTGACCAGTTTGGTCACGGCGTCCTTGTTGGAGGACCCGCTGCCGGTGACGGCTGCCTTAACCTCCGACGGCGTGTGCAGCGCCACCGGGATTCCCCGGCGTGCGGCCGCCGCGATCACCACGCCGGAGGCCTGGGCAACACCCATTACCGTGCTCACGTTGAGTTGCGAGAAAACGCGTTCGACGGCGAGTACTTCCGGTTCGTAGCGGTCCAGCCACTCGTCGATGGCGGTTGCGATTACCAGCAGCCGGCGGTCGAGGGTCTCGTCCGGGGACGTGCCCACGACGCCAACGGCGACCATGCTGGCGCGCCGGTTCCGTTCGACGTCCACGACGCCGATGCCGCAGCGGGTGAGGCCGGGATCAACACCGAGGACACGGAGGGTCACTTATGCTCCGCTCCGGCCGGGGAACCCGGCTTCGATTCCTGCGGGCTAGCGGGCAAGGTGGGACGTCACTCGGATTCCAGGGCAGCCTGGACGTCGTCGCTCAGGTCGGCGTTGCTGTAGACGTTCTGGACGTCGTCGAGGTCCTCGAGGGCATCGGCGAGCTTCAGGAACTTGCGGGCGCCGTCAACGTCCAGCTCAACCTGCATGGAGGGCACGAACTCCACTTCGTCCGTGTCGTATTCAATGCCGGCTTCCTTCAGCGCTTCACGGATGGCCTGCAGGTCGCCAGGCTCCGAGTGGATCTCGAAGGTCTCCCCGTTGTCCTTGACTTCCTCCGCACCTGCATCGAGGACGGCCATCAGGACGTCGTCCTCGCTGAGGCCGTTCTTGGGCAGGTTCACCACGCCCTTGCGGGTGAAGAGGTAGCTGACGGAGCCGGGGTCGGCAATGGTGCCGCCGTTGCGGGAGATGGCCAGGCGAACCTCTGATGCTGCCCGGTTCTTGTTGTCGGTAAGGCACTCGATCAGCAGGGCCGAGCCTTGCGGGCCGCGGGCCTCGTACATGATTTCGGTGTAGTCAACCACTTCGCCGGTGAGGCCGGCGCCGCGCTTGATGGCGCGGTCGATGTTGTCGTTGGGAACCGAGGTTTTCTTGGCCTTGGTGACGGCGAGTTCCAGACCGGGGTTGCCGGCGAGGTCCGGTCCGCCCATCCGGGCGGCAACTTCAATGTTCTTGATCAGTTTGGCGAACGACTTTGCGCGGCGGCTGTCAATGATCGCCTTTTTGTGCTTGGTCGTTGCCCATTTGGAGTGGCCTGACATGCTTTACGCTTCTCCTCTGATCATTCGGATAAAAAGTTCGTGTACGCGTTTCTCGCCGGTCACTTCCGGATGGAAGGAGGTGGCCAGCAACTGGCCGGAACGCACTGCCACAATTCTAGCCGCCCCCGGCAGCGATGCGGCGTGGGATGCATGGTGGGGGTCGGCCGGTTCCACCTGTGCCAGGACCTCCACGTCCTCTCCCACCCGTTCCACCCAGGGCCCGCGGATGAAGACTGCGTGCACCGGTTCCACGCCCGATTCGGTGGCGCTGAAGTCCAGGCCCTTGAAGTCCAGGTCGGTTTCGAAGGATTCGCGCTGGCGGCCGAAGGCGTTGCGGCGGACAGTAATGTCAAGGCCGCCGAAGGTCTGCTGCGGCGCACCGGACAGATCGGTTGCCGGATCGGCGATGTCGGACGCGAGCAGGATCATGCCTGCACAGGAGCCATACACGGGCAAACCCTCGCCGATGTATTTGCGGAGCGGATCGGCAAGCTCGAAGGCACGGGCCAGCTTATCGATGGCGGTGGACTCGCCGCCGGGGATAATGAGGCCGTCCAGGCCGTCCAGTTCCTCCGGGCGGCGCACGGGCACGCCTTGGGCGCCCGTGGCTTCCGCGGCACGCAGGTGCTCACGGAAGTCGCCCTGGAGGGCCAGGACACCGATTTTCAGGCCTGACCCCACGCGCGCCTGGGCAGCAGATGGGGGGTTTGTCATCTTTCCAGCATACGGCCCGGGCCGTATGGCTGGTGCCGCAGGCATCCTGCCGGCAAAGGTTGCATGCCGCTGCTGGGATATATTCAAAACATGGTCTTCTACAGTGTTCCGCTCGGCAAGCTGGTCCGCAGGGTGTCCCGGCTGCGGGGCGGCGGGTCCGCGCTGCCCGGCCTGGTGGTCGAGAAAATCGACCCCGGCTTCATGCGGCGGACGCTCACCACCCTGCCGCACGGTGTGGCGGTGGTCAGCGGCACCAACGGCAAAACCACCACCACCAAGATGGTGGTGGAACTGCTGGAAAGCCAGGGCCTGAAGGTTTTCACCAACCGCACCGGCAGCAATTTCACGCGGGGCGTGGCGGCGGCCCTCCTGGGTGAAGTGGACTGGCGCGGCCGGCTGGACGCGGACATTGCCGTCCTGGAGCTTGACGAAGCCCACGCGGTGCATTTCGTGAACAGTGTCCCGCCGCGCTACTGCCTGCTCCTTAACGTGCTGCGCGACCAGCTGGACCGCTTCGGCGAAATCGACAAGACCGCACAGCTCCTGCAGCACATTGCCGCCAAGACCACCGGAACCGTGGTCCTCAACCGCGAGGATCCGCGGGTGGCACGGATCGCAGACACCCTGACGGGTCAGGAGGTCAAGTACTTCGGCCTCGACGACTCCCTGCTGGCGACCTTCCCCAATGACGACGACATGCGGGCTGCTCCCGGAAGCCCCGCCCCGGCGGGCCTGCCGGAGAAGCCGGCCGCCGACGTCGTGCTCCGGAAAGTGGGCGCGGACAGTGCCGAGTTTGAGTACGACGGCGGTACGGTCACCACAGCGATGAAGCTGCGCGGCGTGTACAACATCTTCAATGCGGCCGCGGCCCTGACCCTGGCCCGCAGCATCTGCGGGGCAGGCGCCGCGACGGCGGACCACGCCACCTTGCTCGAGGCGTTGTCCAAGGTTGCCCCCGCCTTCGGGCGCGGTGAAAGCCTCACCGTGGACGGCCAGCCACTGGACCTGGTGTTGGTCAAGAACCCCAGCGGTTTCCGGCTGGGACTTAAATCCTTCCCTGCCGGCGGTTACGCCACCATGATCGCGATCAACGACAACTATGCCGACGGCCGGGACATGTCCTGGCTCTGGGACGTGGAGTTCGATTCCCTCCGGGAGGGCGGCGTGGAGCTGATCACCGGGTCCCGGGCCTACGACATGGCGCTGCGGTTGCAGTACGACGACGTCCAGGTCGGGGCCGTGGAGCCGGAGATCCCCGCCGCCCTCGCAGCCTTCGTCAGGGAGGGCCGGGGCAAGCCAAAGCGGATCTTCTGCACTTACACGGCGATGCTGGCCATTCGCCGCGAGCTGTCCAAAATCACCACCGTGGAGGTTGTCTCGTGAATCCGGCAGAAGCAGCGACAGCTGCCGCCCAGTCCAAAGGCACCCTCCGGGTAGTCCAGTTGTACCCCCGCGACATGAACATTTACGGCGACTGGGGCAATGCCCTGGTCCTGCAGCGGCGCATCGCCTGGCACGGGTACACCCCCGAACTGCTTGAGTACAACGTGGGCGACCCCTTCCCTGACGGCGTGGACATCATCGTGGGAGGCGGGGGCCAGGACAGCGGCCAACTGGTGATCCAGGACGACCTGCAGGCCCGGGCCGGAGAACTCAAGGAGTTGGCCGAGGACGGTGCGCCCATGCTGCTCATTTGCGGCCTCTACCAGCTCTTCGGCCGCTTCTTCAAGACCCGCACTGGCGCTGTTATCCCGGGTATCGGCGTCCTGGACGTGGAAACCCACGGCACCGACGAGCGCCTGATCGGCAACGTCAAGATTTCCACTCCAGAGTTCGGTGAGGTTTTGGGCTACGAGAACCACAGCGGACAGACGACGCTGGGCGCCGGTGTCAGGCCGCTCGGCACCGTCCCCAAGGGTATGGGGAACAACAGCAACGATGGCCATGAGGGCGCCCGCTACCGCAACATCGTGGCCAGCTACCTGCACGGCTCGCTGTTGCCCAAGAACCCGGCGATCGCGGACTTCCTCATCCGGACGGCTGCGGAGCGCAAATTCGGCAGCTTCTCCCCCGGCAACCCGGACGACACCTACGCCGTCCTCGCCAGGGAGCACGCTGCCCGCCGCCCCCGCTGAGCTGCGGTATCCGTACTCAACGCCACTGAAAGTACTCGCGGTGGATGTTTGCCCGGCGGACGCCTGCCGCCTGGAAGGCTTTCCGGAACTGCCGCAGCATGACGTCCGGGCCGCCCATGAAGACCGACAGCCGCCGTGGTTCGGTGCCCACTGAGGACAGGACCGCTTCCGGGGTCAGCCGTCCGTCCGCGGCGGTGTCCACCAGGTGTACGGTAAGCCGGGGATGCTTCCTGGCGACGGCGGCAATCTCGTCGGCGAACGGGGAACGTCCCGCCGAGGTGACGAAGAAGTGGACCTCTTGCTGCAGTTGCCCGTCAGGCTCCGCGTCGAGGGACCGCAGCCAACTGAGGAACGGCGTGATCCCCACTCCTCCCGCGATCCAGACTTGGTGGGCAGTGCCACGGTGCCGGTCAAACCGACCATAGGGGCCGCCCACGACCGCCGGCATGCCCGGCTGGACCACGTCGGGAAGCCTGGTCGTGTGGTCGCCCAGGGCCTTCACCGTAATGCTGATTCCACCCTCCGGGGCGGGTCCGGAGATGGAGAAAGGATGGCGCTGCCAGCCCTCGGCCGTTTCGAGGTAAACCATGGCGAACTGGCCCGGCTTGAAGGCCAACGGCCGGCCCAGGGGTCGCAGCGCCACCTCCACCAGGTCCGCAGCAACAGGCCGGACCCCGGCCACCTGGTAGTCGTGGTGCGGAAGGAAGCGCCGTGCCAGCAGTTCGCGGTAGGCATAGAAGGCCAGGCCCGTTCCGCCGATGGCCACGTAGCTCCACCGCAGTCCGGGTACAGCACCGAATGCGCTGGCATCGAGCAGGCCGTGCAGGAATCCGGCCGCAAGGAACAGGCCGGTCAGGCGGTGGAAGCCCCGCCACCGCTCGTAGCCGCCCAGTAGGCGGGCGGCCAGCTGGACCGGCTTGGACTGAAGCGCGGTGACCACCAGCCGCCGCACGGGTGCCGGAAGCATGGTCCGCCAACGTGGCAGGATGGCCCACACCACCAGCGCCGCGAGGCCGCAGATAGCCACCACGGCCAAGGTTTTTCCCAGGCTGGTGGCTTCCGGGTTGGACGCAAGTTCGATGTGCGGCAACAGCAGGATGGTTGCCGTAATCGCCGCCCTGCGGTGCCAGATGGCGGCGTGGTCGATGCCGCCGAAAACAGGCTCGACAAGGGGAAGGGTACTGACCAGGACCAGCGCGATCGAATACAGCAGCACGGATTCGCCGCCGAAGAGCTGCCCGACGTAACCGGCAACGGGCTCATTTCCCGGACGAGCCAGATACCAGAAGATGCCGTACGCCATCACGAGCACCGTCACCACGCCCGGACCCAGCCACTGGAACGGTACACCCAGGAAGGTGGTCCCGGGCCTTGTGCCACTTTTGGTCATGGACCCTGGTCTCCTTCGTCATTACCCGAACTGGGACTTTGCCCTGCTGGGCGCGCTGGTTGCAGTCCTGGCTGGACTCCATAGCGGCAATTGTAGGGATCCCGGCTGGGAGGACGACGCCATGGGCAGGTAATTGAGAAGCGTGCCCCGCTGTGAAAGGTTTACCCCATGACGAACCCCCTCCTCACTGCCAGTCCCCTGCCCTACGGCATTCCACCTTTCGCGGCGCTCGCGCCGGAGCAATACGGTGAGGCCATCGAAGCAGGCCTGGCTGCGCACATGGACGAAATCGAGGCCATCGCCGACAACGACGAACCGGCCACGTTTGAGAACACGGCCCTTGCCATGGAACGCTCCGGACAACTCCTGAACCGGTCGGCCGCGGCGTTCTTCACCCTGGTTTCGGCGGACGCGTCTGAGCAGATCAGGGAACTCGAAACGGTGCTGTCACCGCGGTTCTCTGCCCACCAGGACGAGGTCTACCTCAACAGGAGGCTGTTCGAGCGCTTTGCGGCCATTGATACGGCCGGTCGTGATCCGGAATCCGTCCGGCTGGTAGAGGAGTACTTGAGGGAGTTCCGCCAGTCGGGCATCCAGCTGGACGGCCCAGGCCAGGAACGGCTGCGGGCAATTAACGCCGGGCTGGCCCGGCTGGGCACCGAGTTTGGCCAGCGGGTCAAAGAGGGCATGAAATCGGCTGCCCTGCTGGTGGAGGACGTCCGTGACCTGGCGGGGCTGCCCGCCGATGACGTCGCCAGCGCCGCGGAAGCTGCCCGCACCGCCGGACACGAGGGCAAATACCTGCTCACCCTGGTCCAGCCAGGCAACCAGCCTGCCCTGGCCTCGCTCGAGAACCGTGCCGTCCGCCGTCGCCTGTTTGAAGCGTCCGTGGCCAGGGGCAGCGACGGCGGCAGCCTGGATGTGCTGGACCTGGCCCGCGATCTGGCCGGGCTGCGGGCGGAAAAGGCGCAGTTACTGGGCTTCGCCAACTACGCCGAGCTTGTCGCGGACCGCCAGACCGCGCCTGACTTCGAGGCCGTCCGGACCATGCTCAACCGAATGGCGCCGGCAGCCGTCCGTAACGCGGATGCCGAAGCGGCCGCGTTGGCCGAGGTCGCCGGGCACCCGCTGGAAGCATGGGACTGGGCCTACTATTCCGCAAAGGTGCGGCGGGAGAAGTACGACGTCGACGAACAGGCCCTGCGTCCGTATTTCGAGCTCGACCGGGTCATCACCGACGGCGTGTTCTTTGCCGCAAAATCGCTGTACGGGATCACCTTCCAGGAGCGGGCGGATCTCCAGGCCTACCACCCGGATGTGCGCATCTGGGAGGTCCGGAATGAGGACGGTTCCAGCCTGGGCCTGTTCCTCGGCGACTACTATGCGCGCGAATCGAAGCGGGGCGGGGCGTGGATGAACTCGCTCGTTGAGCAGTCTGCCCTGCTCGGCACGCAGCCCGTGGTGACTAATACGCTCAACATCTCCAAGCCGCCGGTGGGCGAGCCAACGCTTCTCACCCTGGACGAGCTGCGGACCTTGTTCCACGAGTTCGGCCATGCCCTGCACGGCCTGTTCTCCAACGTCACGTATCCCCGCTTCTCAGGCACCTCCGTGCCCAGGGACTTCGTGGAGTACCCGTCGCAGGTCAACGAGATGTGGATCATGTGGCCGCAGGTGCTGTCGAACTACGCCCGCCACCACGTCACCGGGGAGCCGCTTCCGCAGGAGATTGTGGACCGGCTCAACGAATCCAGGTTCTGGGGGGAAGGCTTCGCCACCACCGAATATTTGGGCGCGGCCCTGCTGGACCTCGCCTGGCACACGCTGGAGCCGGGTGAGGTGCCGGAGGATGCCTTGGAGTTTGAGGCCAAGGCCCTCGCTGCGGCGGGAATTGCCCACCCGCTGATCCCGCCGCGCTACCGGACCGGCTACTTCCAGCACATTTTCGCGGGGGCAGGCTACGCAGCGGGCTACTACTCCTACATCTGGAGCGAAGTGCTGGATGCCGAGACGGTGGACTGGTTCACCGAGAATGGCGGCCTGACCCGAGCCAACGGCGAACGCTTCCGCGAGGAGCTCCTGAGCCGCGGCAACAGCCGCGACCCGCTGGACTCCTTCCGCACGCTGAGAGGCCGCGAAGCAAGGCTTGAGCCCCTGCTAAAGCGCCGCGGCCTGGAGTAACCCCATCGATTGCTGAGCAAGTGTCGTTCTGAGCCCCGAAAACGACAAGTACGTGGGCCCACGTCGGCAGGGTTCCCCGGCCGAGCTTGCGAGGTTAGGGGGCCGGCGGGGAGCAATCGATGAGAAAAGCTAAAAAACGGACGACGCCGGTCCCCCACCAGAAGAAAGTGAGGAACCGGCGTCGTCAGTCACCGCGGTTGGCGACACGAAGCGCCGGACGGTGCGGTCCGGCAGCGTGCGTAAAGGGGCCCCGCGCCCCAGCCAGCCGCGAAAGCTGCCAAAGGAGCGCGGGGATAGCACGCAGAGGATCGCGCCGTCCGGCGCCGACAAGGCGCCAAAACGAGTAGTGAGTTACCAGCCGCGCTCAGCGAGACGGTGCGGTTGGGGGATCTCGTCGACGTTGATGCCCACCATGGCTTCGCCCAGCCCGCGGGAGGCCTTGGCGATGACGTCGGGGTCGTCGAAGAAGGTGGTGGCCTTCACGACGGCGGCGGCGCGCTGGGCGGGGTTGCCGGATTTGAAGATGCCGGAGCCGACGAAGACGCCGTCGGCGCCGAGCTGCATCATCATGGCAGCGTCAGCGGGGGTGGCAATGCCGCCTGCGGTGAACAGCACCACGGGGAGCTTGCCGGCCGCAGCCACTTCCTTGACCAGTTCGTAGGGGGCCTGAAGTTCCTTGGCGGCGACGTACAGCTCGTCTTCGGGCAGGGAGGAGAGCCTTGCGATCTCGAAGCGGATCTTGCGCATGTGCCCGGTGGCGTTGGAGACGTCGCCGGTGCCGGCCTCGCCCTTGGACCGGATCATGGCCGCGCCCTCGTTGATGCGGCGCAGGGCCTCACCGAGGTTGGTGGCACCGCAGACGAAGGGAACCTTGAAGTTCCACTTGTCGATGTGGTTGACGTAGTCGGCCGGGGTCAGGACCTCGGACTCGTCGATGTAGTCCACGCCGAGGGACTGCAGGACCTGGGCCTCCACGAAGTGGCCGATGCGGGCCTTTGCCATGACCGGGATGGACACGGCGTCAATGATCTGGTCGATCATGTCGGGATCGGACATGCGGGACACGCCGCCCTGGGCGCGGATATCGGCGGGAACGCGCTCGAGCGCCATGACCGCCACGGCACCGGCGTCTTCGGCGATGCGGGCCTGCTCGACGTTGACGACGTCCATGATGACGCCGCCCTTGAGCATCTCGGCCATGCCACGCTTCACGCGGCTGCTGCCCGTGACGCTGCTCGCGGACGAACCGGCCTCGTTGCTTACATCAGGTGTAGACACAAAAACCCCTATGGGTAGACAGATGATCTTCGCCGGGCATGCGGCGGCAGCTGCCGGAGGTGCACGCACGGGTTGCCGGGTCCCTTGACCGGGCACTTATATACTAGTCCCCCGCCGCGGGACCGGCTTAATCATGCTTAATCAGCGGAGGTTGGTGCTGCCAAGGCCTGCCGGTGCACCGAGAGTACACGCTGCACCACGGTAATGAGGCTGGCCAGCGCCAGAAGCACCAGCGTGACCAGGAGCACCACTGGCGGGAGTCCAAGGCCGGTCAGGCCGGTGACAACCAGCACGGATACCAGGCGCTCTGCACGCTCCGCGATTCCCACGTTGGCGGTGAATCCCAGGGACTCGGCCTTGGCCCTGGCGTAGGAAACCACCATGCCCAGGACAAGGCACAGCAGGGCGGCGACGGCGATGGGCGGGTTGTTGCCGCCGGTGAAGAACCAGACGGAAACACCGGCGAAGAGGGCGCCGTCGGCGATCCGGTCCAAGGTGGAATCGAGGAAGTTCCCCCAGCGGCTCTTGACCTCCTGCATTCTGGCCATGATGCCGTCCAGGACATCTGAGAAGATGAACGCCGTGATGAAGAGGGTCCCCCAGAAGAGCTGGCCCAACGGGTAGAACACGAGGGCACCCGCCGCAACCCCTGCTGTGCCAAGGATGGTGACCGCATCCGGGGAAACACCCATCTTCAGAAGCCAGCGGGCCAATGGGGTAAACAGGGCGGTGAAGAAACCGCGGGCATGCTTATTCAGCATCCGACTCCCCGGGCCAGGCGTCGGCCACCAACTGCCGGACCTCGTCAAGGGTCTGAGTGATGGCCTTGGTCTGGGCGATGATGGGGAAGAAATTGCCGTCCCCGCCCCACCGCGGAACGATGTGCTGGTGCAGGTGCGCCGAGATCCCGGCACCGCCCACAACTCCCTGGTTCATGCCCAGGTTGAAGCCACCGGGATTGGAAACCTTGCGCAGGACCCGCATGGCTGTCTGGGTCAGGTCGGCGAATTCTGCTGTTTCGTCAACCGTAAGATCCGTGTAGTCCGGGATGTGCCGGTACGGGCAGACCAGCAGGTGGCCTGGGTTGTAGGGGAAGAGGTTGAGCACCACGTAGCAGGTGCGGCCGCGGTGGACGATGAGGGCCTCTTCGTCGGTGCGGCCGGGGCCCACGCAGAACGGGCAATCATTCTCGTTCTTGAACTGGTGCTGACCGCCCTTGATGTAGGCCATGCGGTGCGGAGTCCACAGGCGCTGGAAGGCGTCCGGGACACCGGCGAGGGCAAAATCGTCGGTAACGCCGGCATCGCCTGGATAACCTGCGCCTGTGTTCTCCTGCACTGTGTTGCTTCCGTTCGGCTAGCTGGTCCGGTTGCGGACGGCGTCGGTGATCCGTTTGACGGCTTCCTCCACCGGCACGCCGTTGTCCTGACTTCCGTCGCGGAAGCGGAACGACACCGCGCCTGCTTCCGCATCGTCGCCGCCGGCGATGAGCACGAACGGGATCTTGTCCTTGCTGGCGGTGCGGATCTTCTTGGGGAACCGGTCGGAGGACGTGTCCACCTCGGCACGGATACCCGCTGCCTTAAGTTGATCGACGACGTCGAACATGTACTCGTTGAACGCTTCGGCGACCGGAATGCCCACCACCTGGACCGGCGCCAGCCATGCGGGGAACGCACCGGCGTAGTGCTCGGTGAGGACACCCATGAAGCGCTCCACGGAGCCGAACAGCGCGCGGTGGATCATCACGGGGCGCTGGCGGCTGCCGTCGGCGGCCTGGAACTCCAGCTCGAAGCGTTCCGGCAGGTTGAAGTCCAACTGGATGGTGGACATCTGCCAGGTGCGGCCCAGCGCGTCCTTGGCCTGCACGGAAATCTTGGGACCGTAGAACGCAGCTCCACCCGGGTCCGGCACAAGCTCCAGTCCGGACTCCTGGGCCACCTCGGAAAGGGTCCTGGTGGCTTCTTCCCAGGTAGCGTCGTCGCCGACGTACTTTTCCGGGTCCTTGGTGGACAGTTCCAGGTAGAAGTCGTTCAGGCCGTAGTCCTTGAGCAGGTCCAGGACGAAGTTGAGGGTCTTGGTGAGTTCGTCCTTCATCTGCTCGCGGGTGCAGTAGATGTGGGCGTCGTCCTGTGTCATGCCCCGGACGCGGGTGAGGCCGTGCACCACACCGGACTTCTCGTACCGGTAGACCGACCCGAATTCGAACAGCCGCAGTGGCAGTTCACGGTAGGACCGGCCGCGGGAGCGGAAGATGAGGTTGTGCATGGGGCAGTTCATCGGCTTCAGGTAGTAGTCCTGGCCGGGCTTGCGGACGGTGCCGTCCTCGTTGAGTTCGGCGTCCACGTGCATGGCGGGGAACATGCCGTCCTTGTACCAGTCCAGGTGGCCTGAGACCTCGTACAGGTGCCCCTTGGTGATGTGCGGGGTGTAGACGAACTCGTAGCCGGCCTCGACGTGGCGCTGGCGGGAGTAGTCCTCCATCTCCTTGCGGATGATGCCGCCCTTGGGATGGAAGACGGGCAGGCCAGAGCCCAGTTCGTCCGGGAAGGAAAACAGGTCCAGTTCGGAGCCCAGCTTGCGGTGGTCGCGGCGTTCGGCCTCGGCGATGCGTTCCTGGTAGGCCTTCAGCGCTTCCTTGGTGGGCCAGGCCGTGCCGTAGATGCGCTGCAGCTGCTGGTTCTTCTGGTTGCCCAGCCAGTAGGCCGACGACGAGCGGGTCAGGGCGAAGGCGTTGGAGATGAACTTGGTATTGGGCAGGTGCGGGCCGCGGCAGAGGTCGCACCAGACGGTGGTGCCTTCCTTGCGTTCTACGTTGTCGTAGATGGTGATGTCGCCGGCACCGACCTCGACGTTTACGCCTTCCCCGGCCTCGGCGGCGTCGTTCTTCCTGCCCAGCAGTTCGAGCTTGTAGGGCTCGTTTTTCATCGCTTCGCGTGCCTGGTCCTCGGTGACGACGCGGCGGACGAACTTCTGGTTCTGGTTGATGATCTTCTGCATCATCTTTTCGAGGGTTTTGAGGTCCTCGGGGGTGAACGGCTCGGCAACGTCGAAGTCGAAGTAGAAGCCGTCGGTGATGTAGGGGCCGATGCCGAGCTTGGCGTCGGGACGCAGCTGCTGCACGGCCTGGGCCATGACGTGGGCCGTGGAGTGGCGCAGGACGTTCAGGCCGTCGGGGGAATCAATGGTGACACCCTCCACCTCGGCGCCTTCGGGAAGTTCCTGGTCCAGGTCCTTCAGTTCGCCGTTAACGCGGGCAACGACAACGTCACGGCGCTCAAAGAAGAGTTCCGCACCGGTTGTCCCGGTAGTCACCTTGGTCTCTTCGCCATCGACGAGAAGGGTGATCTGCTGGGCATCTGACACGGGTGTCTCCTATTCAAAGTTGAGGCTTCATAGCTTGTGGCATACGGGGACCACAGCCAGCCATCGTCAATGCTATCGGTTCCGGTCAGGGCCGACCAACGCGGCGCACGGCAGGTGCAGCGGACAAAAACTGCAGGCTCACCCGTTGAAACCGGTGATCGCCAGTGTCCTGCTGATGCCATCCAGGGGATGGGGCACGTCCCCGCCGCTCGCCGTCGTGTTTTCCGGGAAGGGCAAGGTGTCCGTCCGGCGCAGGTCCCACGCCATGCTCGCGCTGATGCTGATGCCCCGGGGTCCGGTCCTGCGGGTGGTGCCGCGGATCAGCAGCAGGCGGGTGCCGAACAGGAGCGGGCCGGCGCTTTCCTGGGCCTCGTGGAAGAAGACAGAATCCACGCAGCCGGTGCCGTCGTCAATGCTGATGAACACCACCCTCCTGCCGCCGCGCATGGGTGGCGTTTGGGTGGCCACGCGCACTCCTGCCACCAGCACTTCAGTGCCGTTGCGCAGGCTGAGGAGCTTATCCGCTGTGGTGACGCCCAGCTTTTCCAGCAGCGGCCGGTGGCTGTCCATCAGGTGGGTGCTGACATCGACGGCCATAAGGTCCAGTTCTGCCCTGACGTTTTCCACCAGGGTGGGGGCGGGAAGCCCAGGCTTGATGTTCCGCAGTTCGATGTCGCCCAGGGGAAGTGCCAGCTGCCCTTCCAGCACCTCCAGGCCTTTGCGCGTTCCGTTGGCGGTTTGGAACTGCTGCAGATGGTGCACCAGGTCCGCGCGGTTGGCCGGGCCACCTGCTTCCCGATGCAGGGAATCGAAGGCACCCAGCTGGGCCAGGCGCCGGATGCTGGGCTTGCTGAGCCGCGAGCGCGCCCGGAGGTCGGCCAGCGAGTCATAGGGCTGTCCGGCTACGATCCGTTTCAATTCGGCCGCAGACAGCCCGTAGATCCCGTTCAGGCTGAGCCGGATTCCCAGCTTTCCAGTGTCCTTGCCGGATTCGATCCGCTCCACCCTGTATTCGGCCTTGCTCCTGTTGATGTCCAGGGGAAGGATGGGGATGCCCAGCCGCCGGGCTTCGGAAACCAAAAGCCGTTTGGGATACATTCCGGGATCGTGCTCCCACAGGCCCGCCAGGAAGGCTTCGGGATGGTGTGCCTTCAGCCAGGCGGACTGGTAGGTGGGAACGGCGAAAGCAGCGCCATGGGCTTTGCAGAAGCCGAAACTGGCAAAGGACTTTAACGTCCCCCATACCTTTTCCACTACCTCGGGGGTATATCCCCTGGCCTTGGCGTTGCGCCGGAAGTATTCCTCTACCTGCGCTTCCCCGACCTCGTTGCTCAACGCCCTGCGGAACTCGTCGGCCTTGGCAAGCCCGCAACCGGTCATGATGTTGAGGGTTTTCAGGATCTGTTCGTGGAAGACCGTGACCCCGTGGGTTTCCTGCAGCACGGGTTTGAGGTCCGGGTGCGGATACACCTCAGGGGCAAAACCGTGGCGGTGTTCCAGGAAGGGCCGCACCATATCCGATTTCATCGGTCCTGGGCGGAACAGGGAGATATCAATGATGAGGTCGTTGAATTCACGGGGCGCCATCTTGCCGATCAGTTCCCGCTGCCCGGGGGATTCAATCTGGAAGCAGCCCAGGGTGT
Source organism: Arthrobacter sp. FW306-07-I (assembly GCF_021800405.1). Classification (NCBI taxonomy): domain Bacteria; kingdom Bacillati; phylum Actinomycetota; class Actinomycetes; order Micrococcales; family Micrococcaceae; genus Arthrobacter; species Arthrobacter sp. FW306-07-I. The sequence goes on from NZ_CP084550.1 coordinate 2,404,804, forward strand.
GCGTGCTCCTGATCAGTTCGTAGGTTGGTTCATCGTCCAGGGGGACGGCGTTCAGGTCGATCCGGCCATCTCCGGCAATGTAATCCGGCCCGGTGCCGTCAGGTCCCAGTGGGTGCCGCCCCGCTGCCACCACTTCCTTCTTGGTGGGGTGGATGCGGATGATCTCCCTGACAGCGAAAGCCATGGCGCTTTGCATGCGGACACCCAGGACATCGAGTTTGAGCATGCCCATGGGGTCCATGTCGTGTTTATCGAATTGGCTCATGGGCAGGCCAAGCCCGCTTGGCTGGACCGGGGTGCGGTCCAGGAGCGTTGCATCGCCCAGGATCACGCCGCACGGGTGCATTGAGATGTGGCGGGGAAGCCGGTCCAGGCGTTCGGTCAGGTCCACCAGCAGGTCAAGCTGCTGGTTGCCATCGGCATCGCGCTGTTCAACCCTGCCGGCAAACTCCCGCAGCTCGGGCTTCTCCTGCAGCGCCTCACGGAACTTGCGCGCCGAGAACCGCCACAGCTGCTTGGCGATCTCCCCCACCTCGCCGTCGTCCATCCCCAGCGCCAGCCCGGCGTCGCGCACTGCCCCCCGTGCCCGGTACCCGTTCTGCATACTCATGAGGGTGACCCGCTCGGACCCGAACCGTTCGAAGATCCGCCGGTAGACGTTGTGCCGTTCTGCGCTTTCGACGTCGATGTCGATGTCCGGAAGGGTGGCGCGGTCGTTGGAAAGGAACCGTTCAAAAATGAGATCGTGCTGGAGGGGATTCACATGGCTGACGTCAATCAGGTAGTTGACCAGGCTGGAGGCCCCCGACCCCCTGGCGGCCGCCCTGACCCCCATGTCCTGGATCATCCGCGACACCTCCGCCACTGTCAGGAAGTAGGAGGAGAAACCGAGGCTGTTGATGATCCTGAGCTCATGGTCCAGCCGAAGCAGCATGTCCTTCTCAGCCTTGCCGCTGACACCGGGGAACCGCCTCCCGATTCCTGCATGGCAGCGCTGGAGAAGTTCGGCGTGCGGATCCTGGTTGATGCCAATGACTGATGCTTCCGGGACCACCGGCTGCTTCCACCCCATATCGGCGGTGGGGTCAATCCTGCAGAGGTCGGCGAGCGCCTCGGTCTGGGCCATCAGCTGCTTGAGGTCCGCGGCGCCATAACCGGCCGCGGAAATGATCTCCTTTCCCAGGGCCAGCATCTGCTCCCCGGATTTCAGCCACCCCTGTCCGGTTGGCTGCAGGAGCGGCTCCCCTGCCAGCTCCGGCAGGGACTTCAGGGTCCTGGCTGAGTCCAGGACGTCGGCAGTGGGGGCTCCATCGGCGGCGCAGTAGCGGACGGCATTGGTGAGGATGGCGGGTACATGGTATTCCTCGGCAAGCCTGAGCATGCGGACAGCATGGGCCGTGCTGAACGGGGTACCCGGGGCGCTGAGCTGGGAGACGATTTCCGCTACGACCGTTCCCGCGGGCATGGCATCGATCCATTGCTTGAACAAGGTCCGGGGGCGCAGGTAGCGACGCCCGCCCATGGACCTTCCGACGTCGGAGTCGGGGCCGAGCAGGACGGTCAGCACGGGTTTGAGGGTTTGGGGGTCCAGGGTGCGGGAGGCGAGTTCGGCGCGGGTGACTGCCGCGGGCACTGCTCCCCCGGCTTTCCCGGAAGTCCTGGCGTGGGCGTCGGAGACCAGCCGGCAGAGCGCACGGTATCCGGCTCCGTTGTTGTTGCCCCTGGCCAGCACCACCACCCTGCCGGATACCTGCGTGCGGTGATCGCCGTCGTCGTCAAAGACTGCCAAATCCACTCCGACGATGGGATCGATGCCGGCTGCCATGCAGGCCTTGAGGTGCTTGATGGTGCCGTACAGGCCGTCCCTGTCGGTGCAGGCCAGGGCAGTGGCCCCGTCAGCGGCGGCTGCCATGGCCAGTTCCTCCGGCCAGGAGACGCCGTAGTGGGCGCTGAATGCTGTGGACACGTGAAGGTGGGTGAAGCTCATGCTGTTCTGTTTCAAGCAGTTCTGGGGCGCAGTGCGTCATGGATCCGCAGCAGCCGCCACCGGCCGCTGGGGATGTGGCGGGACAGGTCAAGGGTGAGGGGTTCTGTGCCGTCAGATTCTCCGGATTCCCCGGAACGGGGTGGCTTCCGGACGGGCAGCACCTGGATGCGCCAGATTTCGTGGTCCACCACGCCCTGCCCGCTTCCCAAGGGAGCCCTGGCGTCCTCCGCCCACCATTGACGGCGTTCAAACCAGCGGACAGGGTCGGCGCAGACTGCGTAAGACTTTCCTGCCCAGGTGAGGGATTCCGGTTGGCCTGCAGCGGAGCACACCACGTCAACGGACTCGCTGAACATGCCCATGGCGCCTCCCCGGACGGTAAAACTGGAATCGTTATTCGAACACGTATTCGAATAATGCCAGTCTACGCCGCGTCGGGAGCAAAACATAGGCGGGGGTGGACGGAGCGTGCGGCAGGGAGCAGGATGTTGGCATGAGTACCGATGACGCACTCCTCAAGCAGGCAAGCATCAAGGCCCAGGATTCCACGATCCTTGCCACGTTCGATATCGACGGCGCCATTCCGGAATCCGGCGCCTACGTGGTGGGGTTGATGGGGGCCTCGCCGGACTATTCATTCCAGCGGCGGCTGTGCATTGAGTTCATGAACGGGAAGGCAATCGCCTGCTACTCGTTCAACCGGGACCAGGGCGTCGAGGAGGATTACGACCTGTCCGGGGTGTCCCACTCGGAGAACACCATTACCGGGAGCTTTCCCCTGTCAGCCCTCAACGGGCTGGGACAGGGGCACGTCATTTCCGCCTTCAGCGAGGCGGACGGACGGGAGTTCCAGCACGGCGTGCCGGTGGAGGAGGCCCTGTAGGCCACCTCCACCAACACTTTAAAGTCAGCTGTTTTCTTTGTGGATCCGCAGTTCAAGTTCGATGAACGCAGAGATCATGGCCCGGTACGTTGACTCCACAATGTCAGGGTCAATGTCCTTTTTCTCAGCCGCTGAGCGCACGTGCTCGATAATGCGCTCCACCCGGCCCGGGGCGCGCACCTCGGCGTCATCACCCTTGAGGGTTCCGGCGATCCTGATCAGCCGTTCACGGCGGGCGATGAGGGTGACAATCTGCTCATCCACCTCGTCAACGGCAATCCGGACCGCAGCGAGCTGTTCCTTGTCGGCCCGGGCATCCCTATCGTTTCCTTGAATTGTCGCCATCGTCTGACAGTATCGAAGCATGGAGCCCAGAGTCGACTTTATCTCCCTCGGTGTCCGCAACGTTGCGGATTCACGCGCCTTCTATATTGACGGCCTTGGCTGGCCGGTCCACCGGGAGGTTGCAGGGGAGGTGCTGTTCATCCAGGTGAACCACGGCCTGATGCTCTCCCTGTGGGACGCACGCCAGATGCAGGCCGAAGCCGGCACCAATCCGCCGACCGGCGTCCCCTGCATCACCCTCAGCCACAACGTGGAAAGCCCGGCGGATGTGGACAGGGTCCTGGAGGAGGCGGCGGGGGCGGGCGCTGCCATCATCGCCGAGCCGGTCACCCAGCCCTGGGGCGGCTACACGGGCTACTTCGCCGACCCCGACGGCTTCCGCTGGGAAGTGGCCTATAACCCCACTTGGGCAGTGGACGACGCCGGCACCGTCACGGTGTGAAGGCCGGGCACCTTCAGAGGGGCTGCTGGAACAGTGCCTCCGCCGGGCGGATCAGTTCCGGGCCGTTGTTCCGGACATTGCCCACGTCCTTGCCCACCGAATCCACCTGCCAGTCAGCGGCGGCATCCTTGACCCGTGACCGCACCAGGTCCACCAGCCCGGCTGCGTCATCGGCCCGGGGGTCCAGCCAGGCTTCCATCGTGGCCTTGTCCATGGGCAGGGGCACCCTGTCGTGCAGTTCCGCCAGCTTCCCAAAGATGGTGGATTCCGTCCCCGGCGGAGGCGTGTCAGCGGTGAGGATGGACGTGGACAGCAGCCACCGCCCCGGCTGCCCTACAGGCACGGACAGGTCCTTCCACCATTCGTAGAGGCCGGCGAAAACCAGCCCATTGCCCTGGACCGGGTGCACGTAATACGGCTGCTTGGACTTCCCGGGGCCCTGCTTCCATTCGTAGTAGCCGTCCGCCGGGACTGCGCAGCGCCGTGACTTTACGGCTTTCCGGAATGCCGGTTTCTCCAGCACCGATTCGCTGCGGGCATTGATCATGCTGGACCCGATTTTCAGGTCCTTCGCCCAGGACGGGACCAGGCCCCAGCGTGCCACGTGCAGCTGGCGCACCTGCCTGGGCCCGGCGTTGTCCTCCTTCAGGCGCTCCAGCACGATGGGGACGGCGTCGGTGGGAGCTACATTCCACGACGGCGGAACGCTCACCTCGTCCTCCAGCTCGGCGTCGAACTCAGCCAGGAGGTCCCCCACGGCACGGGCCATTACGTAGCGTCCACACATGGCACCACCTTGCCACCGCCCGCCACAAACTGTCATCCAGCCCCGCCCACGCAATGCCGTACCGGGGAATACCGGCCGCCGCGCTACGGTTGAATGTAAGGAAACCTTCCAAGCGACGTATAGGAGCTCCCTGTGGACTTCACTCCCGAATCCGGCACCATCACCATGTTTTCCACCACCTGGTGCGGCTACTGCAACCGGCTGAAGAAGCAGCTCGATGCGCAGGGCATCGGCTACAACGAAATCAACATCGAAGAGGTGGAGGGTACCGCCGAGCTCGTGGAGCAGCTGAACGGCGGCAACCGGACCGTTCCCACCGTCCTCTTCCCGGACGGCACCGCAGCCACCAACCCGTCGGCTGCCGAGGTCAAGAGCCGCCTGGCCGCCTGATCCGGCCACCATCCCATGCGGCGCCGGCCGCACCACTGTTTGCGGGTCATGCCCCCAGGCTGCTGAATGAAGCAGATTCCAGGACGGCATGGCCCGCATACGTTTCCAGCAGGGCCTGCTCAACGGCTGCCACGTCCAGGCCGGGGACCAGGTCATTGGCTGCACCGGCGGTGGCAGGGTCCCAGTCCAGGCCCAGCGCCGCGTAGCTGTCCGTGAGGACCTTACGGATAGGGGCTGAGTCCTCCACCACAATCACGGAGCTGAACAGCCACCCGCCGGAGACCACCCGCTGGGCAGTCCCCACCAGCTTCAGCCGCCGCGAGCTGTCCTGCGGGTCGGTGCCGTGCACGCTGAACTCACCGGGGCAGTACTCCCCCGGGATCTCGCCCACAGCCGCCTGCACCCCCACGCTGCGCAAGGCCGTCGCAAAGAGTTCGCCGAAGTAGCCGAACCGTGCCTTGGAGCCCGCGACGGCATCCGCATCCGGTTCGATATGGTCCACCACCAGCGTGCCCTGGTGGTATGCGGCAGCGCGTCCGCCTGCCCTGCGGACCAGGGGCTCAAAGCCGTTCTCCCGGCAGGCGCGGGCGGCCGCGTCGAAACCCGGCAGCCGGGTGTCCCGCTGCCCGAACGCCACAGTGGGAGCTGGTCGGTACAGCCGCAGGGTGGGCCCTATCCCGCCACTCCTGGCCCTGGCCAACAGTTCCAGGCCAAATTCGAGGTCGCGGCCCGCGCCGAGGGACACGTCCTGCCGCACCACGGTGAGCGGGCGGAGTCCGGTAGCGGTATGGTGCATGGCGAAGCTCCCTGGGCTTTGGCGTCGACGGGTATTGGTGGCGACAGGTTCATTGGCAGCGGCCGGACGGGCCATCCCTAGGGTACGCCCGACGGCGGCACGCGACTTAACGCCCCCGGCGCCCCACCCACAGTGCGTGCAGCAGTGGAACTGCCGATGCTGCCATCAGCACGTTGCCCAGTACCAGGTCGTCGGCGCGGGCGATGGCGCCGGCGATCAGCACGGCGCCGAAGACCACGGCGGAGGCCGAGCGGCGCACGGCCCTTTCCAGCCGGGCCCCCTGCCGCTCCAGCCGGGGAACGGCCACCTCCAGTGATCCCTCTTCGAGCCGGCCGGCCAACGCGTCAAGCCGGCCTGGCAGGCGGAAGGCCACGGCGGCGGCATCGATGGCCTGCCGGGCCACATCCTGCACCACGTTGCCGCGCTCGTCCCGCAGCAGCTGTGCTGCGTAGGGTTCCACCGAGTCCCACAGGTTGAACCGCTCGTCGAGGGCACTGCACACCCCGGACGTCAGGGACATGGCACGGATGATCAGCAGGAAGTTCTCCGGCAGCTGGAACGGCAGCGAGCGGACCACGTCACCGAACTCCACGGCGAAGTCCCGGAACTCCCGCGGGTCCACCTCACGCAGTTCGGCAAACCCCATGCCGCCGAAACGGGCAAAGAGCTGCGTCATGGCCCGTTCCAGGCCCACGCTGTCCGCTGACGGCATCAGGACGCCCACGTCGTTGATGGCCGCCACAAGTCCTTTGCCGTCGCGCGCGGCCGCCGCGATGAGCAGCTTCCGCAGCCCGCTGCGGGTTGAGGCTGTTACTTCCCCCATCATGCCGAAGTCGATGAAGGTCAGCTTCCAGGGATGCTCCCCGGTGCCTGGCGGGACCGGGGTGACGAAGATGTTTCCCGGGTGCGGGTCGGCGTGGAAGAAGCCGTTGGTGAAGAGCTGGTCGAACATGATGGAGGCGAACACCGGCGCAACCTCGGCGGGGTCGATGCCGGCGGCGCGGAGCGCCCGGACGTCGGTGATCTTGATGGCCGTGACGTCCTCGAGGGTCAGCACGCGGCGGGTGGTCCGCTCCCACACCACGCCAGGAACCTCCACGCGGTCATCGCCGGCGAAATCGGCGGCAAAACGCTCTGCATTCACGGCCTCGTGCAGGTAGTCGATTTCCAGGAGGCTGGTCTGGGCGAATTCCTCCACCAGGGCCGGCATGTCGGCCCTGCGGGATACGAGCCGGATGTGGCTGAGCCAGCCGGCCACCTTGCGGAGGGCGGCGAGGTCGACGTCCACGATGGCTCCGATACCCGGGCGCTGCACTTTCAAAACCACGGCGTCGAGCCCGGTGTCCCCCGCGTCAACGTCATTGAGGCGGGCCCGGTGGGCCTGGCCCAGGGATGCAGCGGCGATGGGCGCTTGGTCCACGGACGCGAAAACACCTGCCAGCGGTGTCCCCAGTTCCTGTGCCGCCAGGGCAGAGATGGCCGGGAACGCAACCGGCGGCACTTCGTCCTGCAGCCCCTCCAACTCCTTGGTGATCTCCGGTGGAAGGACATCGAGCCGGGAGGACAGGAACTGGCCCACCTTGATCATCAGTCCCCCAAGTTCCACCGCCAGGTCATGGAACCGCTGCGCGAAGCGCCGCATCCGCCTGGAGCGGGTGCGCGCGGAGATCCGTCCCAGCCCGATCCGCGGCAGGAACAGTTCGAACCACCACGTGGCGGCGAGGTTCCAGGCGGCGAAACGCAGGATCCGCCGGTAGCGCCCCCGGTGCTCGCGCACGGGCAGCGAGGGGTCTGCGGCTTTGTCCTGGACGGTCGACGCCACCACCCGGGTCAGTCCTGGGCGAGGATGGCGTAGAGCCGGCGCCGGGCCTCGTCCAGCGCCACTACGGCCTGCTGCACCTGCTCCGGCGATCCGGTCCGGGCCACCTGGGCTGCCGCCTGGGCCAGCTCGATGCCGGCCTTGGGGAGCGAAGCAATTCCGGTTCCGGATTGGGGACCTGCAGGATCCCAGGGCGCAGCACCGTGGCGGGCCGCCACCTCCTCGCGCCCAGCTTCGGTGAGGGAGTAGATCTTCCGGCCGTTGGATTCCTCGGCGCTGATTGTTCCTTCATCGGCCAGCAGCTGCAGGGTGGGATAGACAGAACCTGCGCTCGGCTTCCAGCTGCCGCCGCTGCGCTCCTCGATTTCACGGATGATCTGGTAACCGTGCATGGGCCGCTCCGCGAGCAGGGCCAGGACCGCCGCCCGCACCTCGCCTTTCCCGGCACGGGTTCCCGCCCGCTTTTCGAACCGCGACCTCAGCTCTTCGACGGCCTGCCACATCCCATCGAAATTACCGGGACCGAATCCGCCTGCAGGGTATGACGAACGCATGATGAACTCCTTTGTCAATCGCGAACGATATACAACGATACTCAGCGATACAGGCGGGCACCATAGCTGGGCAGGTCACGTCCTGCGAAGCGTCAGGATCTGTTCGGCGCGGCCGAAGGGACCCTGCCGGTCGTGCAGCACGGTGGATGTGAGGCCGATCCCGTCGCGGCCAAACGACACAGCGTTGTCCAGCCCCAGCCACTCCCCCTCGGGCCTGCGGTACATGTGGATCTGCAGGTCCAGATTGGGAAACGCGTAGCTGTCCTTGCCCGGTGGGACCCGGGCGGCGATGCCGTTGGCGGTGTCCACCATCCCCATCAGCCGTGCGAAATCCCCGCTGTCGGCGCGGTCGGTGAGTGGATGTTCCGTGCGCAGCCACACTTTCCCCGCCCCCGGCCGGTGTCCTTCCGCGACCCGCATTTCCAGGGACCGGATGTAACCGCCGGGCCAGACGGCTGAGCCGTCATAGGGCTTGCATTCGTCAGGGCCGGGTATGGCGGCGTCCTCGACGGCGGCCACCTCACCCGTGTCACTGGTCAGCATCCGCCACCCGGTAGCGCGGATCGCCGTCCTGCCGCCTGCTACCAGCTCGGCCTGCACAAGTTCGATTGTCCTGCCGGGCCGCAGCGTGGTGGTATCGATCCTGAACTCACCGCCCGGGATCAGGCCAAGGATCTCATAGCTGATTCGCGCCATCCGCATGTCTTCGCGCGGCTCGTGCCGTTCCAGCCGGTCCGCCAGAAGGCCGGACGCCGGTGCCATGTGCTGTTCATGGACATTCCACGCTCCCTGGGCATGGATGGTGGACCGGAACGCTCCCTCCCCCAGGTCCTGGTAGTAAAAGTTGCCCCCGGCAAGTTCGGGCAGGTCTGCAGTCAAGGCTGGCCCCTTACGAAACGTTCAGTGAATTGCCACTAACTCTATCCTTCACGGGAACGGCGCGCCGGGACGGCCGGCGAAATGTTGGAGGGTGGGGGCGGCAATCGGACTAGAGTAAGGAACTGGTCCTGTCAGCAACCCTCAAAAGAGGTGTTTCATGCGCGTCATCAGCTACAACCTCCGCAAGCACAATGCCAGCGGCGAGCTCCTCGCCCTGGCACGGAACCATGACATCGATGCGCTGTGCCTCCAGGAAGTGGATGCCAGCGACCTTCCCGAAACCCTGGGCCCCCTGCACCTTGCCGATGCCACCAAGGGCAACCGGTTGGGCCTGGCCATCTATTACCGCACCAGCCGCTTCACTGCACTGGACACCCAGTCCTTCGCGTTGAAGAAGTCCATGCATGACAGGGTGCTGGCCCCGGCCCATGAGCGGCTGATCGGCACCAGGGTGATGGACAACGAAACCCAGCATGAGCTGGTGATCGGCTCCTTCCATGCAGCCCCGCTCACTGCCTCCAACTCGTTGCGGCGCAAGCAGATCCACGCAGCGCACGCCGAGCTGCTGAGCATGGGCAAGGGCCTGATGACCCTGATGGTGGGTGACTTCAACTACCCGTTCTTCACCAAGAACCTTGACATGCATATGAAGAACTCCGGATACGCCCTGTCCCTCAGCAACAGGCGGACCTACACCAGGTACAAGGTGTTCAAGGGCCACTTCGACTTCGCCACGTCACTGGGCCTGGACATCGCCAGTGTGGAGACGCTGCCGCGCGGCAATTCGGACCACCTGCCCATCCTGGTGACGGCCGAGTACGGCGAAGGCTACTAGCAGCGGCGCAGGCCGGGGTTCAGCAGCGTTCCCCGTTCACCAGGACTCTCCGGAATCCAGCCGCGCCAGCAGTTCCGGCCAGGCCGCCGCGAAACCCGGATGCAGCTCCAGGGCATCCACCTCGGCTACCGGGATCCAGAGCAGCGCAATGCTTTCGGGATCGCTGATAATGGGCTCGAAGGACTCCAGCACCCGCACCACCACGGTGGTGTAGGACCAGTAGCCGTGGTCCAGGACCGAGGTGAAGAGCACTTCCACGCTCTCCGACGGGACGGCCGCCTCCTCGTAGGCCTCGCGGAGCGCGCCGTCCACCGCTTCTTCGCCTTCATGCAGCGCCCCGCCGGGAAGGCCCCAGGTTCCCCCGTTGTGGCTCCAGACGGCGCGGTGCTGCAGGAGCACGCCCTTGGCAGGGTCGTAGGCCAGGACGCCGGCCGCACCGAACCTGCCCCAGTACCGGCCCCGGTCCCCTTCCACCCAGGCGTCACCCGGGTCGCGCGGACCGGAGCGGGGCGGTGGGGTGGATGACGTGCTGGAGTACGGAAAGTGGTCCATTCGTCCAGTCTGACAGGTGGAGCGGCGGGGCGCAGTCCCGCTTGCACCGCCGGTCAGGTGTTGTGTGCACGGTCGACGGCGAAATCGCCGCCGGGATACATGACCGTTTCGTGCCCGTCGTCAAAGCGGACAACATAGGGCGGGCTTCCGCCTTCGCCGCGGACTTCCAGGATCACCCCGTGCCGGTCCGAGGACCCTACGGTCCTTCCGTGCACGACGATGCGGTCGCCTTGGGCTGCCTCCATGGCAATCACCTCCCAGCCCCAGAGTACGACTGCGGTGGGCGCGGGAACAGGGCTTCATGGCAGGATGCGGATATGCCCTTGAACCTTGTCCTCATCGCCGATACCCACGTGCCAAAACGCGCCAAAGACCTTCCCGCCCAGGTGTGGCGGGCCGTTGAAAATGCCGATGTGGTGCTCCACGCCGGTGACTGGGTGGACGCAGCGCTGCTGGACGAATTCGAGCGCCGAAGCAGGCGCCTGCTGGGCGTGTATGGGAACAATGACGGCGCGGAGCTGCGCCGCCGCCTTCCTGCAACGGCCAGCGCGACCTTGGAGGGCGTCCGGTTTTCGATGGTCCACGAGACAGGGCAGGCGAAGGGCCGCGAACTGCGGTGCGAAGCGTTGTATCCGGAAGCCGATGTCCTGGTGTTCGGGCACAGCCACATTCCCTGGGACACCGCGTCGCCGAACGGGCTGCGGCTGCTGAATCCCGGGTCGCCCACGGACCGCCGCCGGCAGCCCTCCTGCACATTCATGGAAGCCGTGGTCGACGGCGGGCGGTTGGCGGAGGTCAGGCTGGTCGAAGTACGGCGGGACTGACGCGGCCACGCCGAAGGACCGCTTGGCAGGGCGGGGTTACATTGCCTAGGCTGGGAACGGTAAGCATGCTTAGCTTTTTGGCTCACTGTGATCCATGGATCGCAGGCTGCTTCAATTTCCGGGGCGACGAACCAGCCCGAGTCCGCACGAACAGGAGGACCACCATGACTGACCAGTACACCTTCCGTAATCCCGTGACTGCCTACGAAAAGATTTCCCCGCCAAAGCAGCACCAGCCCGAGCCGGGCCTCGACGCCGAATTGACACCCAAGGCTGACCTGGGCGAAGAAACGTACCGCGGAACGGGACGGCTGGAAGGCCGCCGCGCCATCGTGACCGGCGCGGACTCAGGCATCGGCGCCGCAACTGCCATTGCCTTTGCAAGGGAAGGCGCCGACGTCGTCCTTTCCTACCTGCCCCAGGAAGAGGAGGATGCCTCCCGCATCGCCGGGATCATCGAGGCCGCGGGCCGCAAGGCCGTCAAGGTGCCGGGCGACCTCAAGGATTCCGCCACATGCCGGGAAGTCGTTGATACGGCGGTTGCCGTGCTGGGCGGGGTGGACATCCTGGTCAACAACGCCGGGAAGCAGGTGGCCCAGGAGGACCTGCAGGACATCACCGACGAGCAGTTCGACCACACCCTCAAGACCAACGTGTATGCGATGTTCTGGTTGACCAAGGCCGCCGTCCCGCACATGCCGGCCGGCTCAACCATCATCAACACCACCTCCATCCAGGCGTACAACCCGTCCCCCACCCTGGTGGACTACGCCACCACCAAGGCCAGCATCAACAACTTCACCAAGGGACTGGCACAGCAGCTGGCACCCAAGGGAATCCGGGTGAATGCCGTGGCCCCGGGTCCCATCTGGACGCCATTGCAGGTCAGCAGCGGCCAGCCCAAGGAGCAGCTGCCGGAATTCGGCCAGTCGACTCCCCTGGGCCGGGCAGGACAGCCCGCGGAGCTGGCACCCGCCTACGTCTTCCTGGCTTCACCCGAGTCCAGCTACGTGGTAGGGGAAACACTGAACGTCAACGGCGGCAGCCCCACGCCCTAGCCGGTTCCCCGGGCCTGGCTGATCCGCCAACCCGGCGTCAGCCAGCGGCCTGGCCAGCCAGGATCTCATCGGTGGCAGGGTCAGGCTCGCCGTCGAAGAACTGGGCCAGGACAGTCTTGAACACTGTTTCTCCGGGTGCCGCCCGGAGAAACAGTGTCATGGACGACCGCAGCTTCCTGGCATCGATGCCGCCGAAGATGTCCTCCGCGGACTGGTCTGCATGGTTGGCCAGGACCAGGGCGCACTCCAGGAGCCGCGGCCCCAGTACCTCATGATCCAGGTAGGCACGGGCCTCTGCGAGTGAGGAGATGGCGTATTTGCGGGACATTGCGCTCTGCCCCAACCCGGAAATCTGCGGGAAGACGAACCACATCCAGTGGCCGGACTTCCTGCCGACCTGCAGCTCCCCCAGCGCCTGGTCATAGGTGCCGCCGCTGTTTTGCGCGGCAACAAAACGGTCAAGGTCAAAGTGCTCATTCATGCGGATCTCCCGGTTTCGAGGTCAAAGGGTCAAATCTTTTTCAAGGGCGGCTGCCGCCGCCTGAAGCTGCGGGTCGGGGTCGTCCCGCCACCGAGCCAGGACCGCGTTGGCCCGCTGCCGCTCGCGCTCCCCGAGGCCGGACAGCAGCGGCACCAGGACGTCGCCCAGGAGGGGCTGGATCAGGTCTGCAGCCTGGGCAGAACGAAGGAAGCCTTCCAGCCGGGTCAGGTCCGAGTGCCTGAGCAGCCGCACCCGTGACTGCAGCAGCACCACGGCCGCCAACCGGCGCTCAAACACGGGGCGGGAGCCGGGCCGGGGCTGTCCCCACAGGGTGGACGCAAGCATCACCGTGGTGTCGTGGTCCAGGTTCTTGAATTTGCGCAGGGCATCGCGCACCGTGCCGCGCACCGCTCCGATGGAGGAACCGTAAGAGTCCAGCACCCAGCCAAGCCGGTTCCCGACGTCGTCCGCCCGGTACCAGGCGCCCTCGTTCTGGAGGGTCCGGTCAACGAACTCCGCCGCCGCGGACACCACATCCGCAGGGCCAGTCATCGTCCCCGACCGGACGAGGCGTGGCGGATACAAAACGGTGTCCAGGGGCGCGCTTCCAGCCTGCCCTCCGCAATGGGCTCCCCGCACACGGCGCAGGCTCCATAGGTCCCCGCTGCCAGGCGGGCCAGCGCCGCGTCAATCTGGTCCAGGCCGGCCGAGCTCTGCTTCAGGAGCGCCGAAGCCTGCGAGAGCTCAAACGCGATCGTGGCCCCTTCGGGATCGTGCTCGTCATCGACATTGGAGTCCTGCCGGGCCGAATTCGCTGCCTGGATGTCAGCCCGCAGCGCCGGCAGCAACTCCAGGCGCCGCGCCCGCTCCTCTTCGAGCAGTACCCGGAACCGGTCGAAATCTGGCATACAAACAGCCTAGCGGTCGGATCGCGGAGCGCCTGAATGGAAACGGCCAGTGCGATGGAGCCGCGGCAAACATCCCGTGTCCGTGTCCGGGCCGTTACCTATCCTGCAAGCCCGGCTATTAGCCGAGGTCGACACCGGTAACAGCCGTAACGTCCAAACGTTTGCGGAATTCGAGAGGGGAACCTCGTATGTTATCCAAATGTGACAATGCCACCGCATGTGGGTTATGGTCTTCAGGTGTCCCTCTCAGACGGGACATTCCCATCAGTATGCCGAGCCCTGCCACTGATCATGGGATACAACCGCTCCAGCTGGCAGGGACGGGGGAACCAAGTTTCCGCGGCCACTTGTGGCCTTGGGGTTAAGTCGATAGCGCCTCCGTCCATTACGGGGTTGCTTCCGGCCGGGTATCTCCAGCCCGAACCCGACAGCTCACCCCGCAGGCATGGGAGAGGCGATCAACCGTGTCAAAAAATTCCACCACTGCCCGTCACCGCGCAACTCCGGCCCGCTCCATTGTTCTCGAGGGCCTCGCCGTGACAGCCAAGTCCCAGGCCCGCTCGCTGGGCCGCCCCGCGCTCGCAGTTGCTGCAGCGTCCGGCATTGCCTTCGGCGTCGGCGCCCCGGCCCACGCCGGTGTCACCGGCCCTGACACCACGGAAAAGACCAACGTGCAGGCGTACTCCGCACCTGTTGCGGCCCCGGCAGCGGCAGCAGGCAGCGTCCACACCGTAGTTTCCGGCGATACCCTGGGTGCCATTGCGTCTGCTAATGGCGTCAGCCTGAACAGCGTCCTGTCCGCCAACGGACTGGGCCTGTCCTCGATCATCTACCCGGGCGACCAGATCCAGATCCCCGCCGCCGGCTACACCGCGGCACCGGCACCGGCTCCGGCCCCTGCAGCAGCACCCGTGCAGACCGCAGCCGCCGCTCCGGCCAACACCGGCATGAACATGTCCTACGCCTCGGCCACCCCCGTGTCCGCCCCCACCGGCAGCGGCACCGGCGCTGCCATCCTGGCAAACGCCTACGGCCAGCTGGGCATCAAGCAGGACTGCACTGCCATGGTTGAGAAGGCGCTGCGCTCGGTGGGCAAGTCCGTTGGCGATCTTGCCCCCACCCAGTTCTTCCAGTACGGCACCGTGGTCGGCGCTCCTGCGCCCGGCGACCTGATCATCACCTCCGGCCACGTTGGCGTTTACGCCGGCAACGGCCAGGTTGTCAGCGGTGGCGTGAACGGCTACGACACCCAGGTGCACTCCATCAGCTGGCTCGGCGGCTACTCAGCGGTCCGCGTCGCCTAGTCTTCGCATCACCGCAGGCGCCCAACAGCGCAGGCATTAGACAGGAGGGCGGCAGCCGGTCATCCGGCTGCCGCCCTCCTGTCGCATCCGCCGCCTGCCCCCGCAGCCGTCAGGTCCCGCAGAAGGTCATATAGTTGCCGAAGTCCTCGGGGGCGCCTTCGGCGTAGCGTTCCAGCCCGGGCCGCTCGGTGAAGGGGTCACTGACTGCCTCCAAAAGCTGCTGCAAGGGTGACAGGTCTCCGGCCGTGGCAGCGGCCAATGCCTCCTCCACGAGGTGGTTCCTGGGAATGTACGCCGGGTTGACGTTGTCCATCAGCTCCGCGTCCGGTTCGAGTGCCTGCCACCGCTCCGCCCAGGAATCAAACGCAGCCAGATCAAGAACCATGCCGCGCACCGGACGAAGGTCGCCACGGGCGGCCTTGCCCAGGTTACGGAAGAAGAGGGTGTAGTCCACGGGACCGTCCTTCAGGATGGCAAGGGCGCCGTCCACCAAAGCGGACGTGGTTTCCTCGTCACTTCCCCCGCGGCTGCCAAGGCCGAGCTTGGCATTCATGCCACCGGTCCACGCCCTGCTGTAGTGGCCCCGGAAGCCGCCGAGCACCTCCACTGCGGGCGCAACCGCCTGCTCCTGGGCTTCATGGATGAGCGGCAGCATCGCCTCGGCGAGCCGGGCAAGGTTCCATTCAGCAAGAACCGGCTGGTTCGCGTAGGCGTAGCGGCCGCTGACGTCGATGGAACTGTAAACGGCTGCGGGATTGAACGCGTCCATGAACGCGCACGGGCCGTAGTCGATGGTCTCCCCTGAAATGGTCATGTTGTCCGTATTCATGACCCCGTGCACGAATCCCACCAGCATCCAGCGGGCCACCAATTCCGCCTGGGCCGAGACGACCGAGGCGAACAGCTCAAGGTAGGGGTTGTCGGCGTCGGCGGCGTGCGGGTAATGCCTGCTGATGGCGTGGTCCGCCAACCGCTTCAGGAGATCCATGTTTTCGGTGGCACGCGCGTACTGGAAGCTGCCCACGCGCAGGTGGCTGCTTGCCACCCGGGCCAGGACGGCGCCCGGCAGCATGTCGTCGCGCCGGACTTGGCGGCCTGTTGCCACGACTGCGAGCGAACGGGTGGTGGGGATGTGCAGGGCGTACATCCCCTCGCTGACGAGGTACTCGCGCAGCATAGGCCCGACGACGGCACGGCCGTCCCCGGCGCGGGCGAAAGGCGTGCGCCCCGAGCCTTTGAGGTGGAGGTCAAGGAGCCGTCCGTTGCGGTCCGTGACCTCACCCAGCAGGAGGGCCCGTCCGTCCCCGAGCAGGGGTGAGTATCCTCCGAACTGGTGGCCTGCATACGCCTGCGCAACGGGCGTGGCGCCAGGCGGAACATGGTTTCCCGCCAGCAGCCGTACACCTTCGGGGCTGCGCAGGTACTCCGGGTCCAGTCCCAGCTCCCGTGCCAGCTCCTCGTTCAGGACAAGGAGCCCTGGGTTGGGGGCTTCCTCGGCCTGCCAGGGAACAGCGAGTTCTGACAGTTCACGTGCGAAGCGGCCATCAAGGGCCACTGTGGATTCAGCTGCTGCCGTCATGGTTTAAACCCTATCGCCGTCGTTATGGCCCGCCGCTTCCCGCTCCGGTTGCCGCCGCGGGGGAACGGCTATGCGCTGCAGGTCATGGGCTGCAATGACGGTGGTTCCCCCAGCACGTGCCTGCGCCTGCTCCGCAAGCCGGGACATGTCGTCGCCATAGCGTGCGGAAAAGTGTGTGAGCACCAGGGTCCGGGACTTTCCGGATGCCGCCAGCTCCCCTGCCTGTCCGGCGGTGAGGTGCAGGTACTGCTTCGCCAGCCCGCCGTCGTCGTCGCTGAAGGTCGACTCAGCGACCAGCAGGTCGGTGCCGTCGGCCAGTTCCTCCGCGCCCGGGCACGGCGCGGTGTCCATGATGAACGCGAAGCGCTGGCCGGGCCTGGGAATGCTCATGTCCTCCACCGTGACTGCTCCGAGGTACCCCTGGCGCTGCAGCGTGCCGACGTCGGGCCCTTGGACTCCTGCCGCCCGCAGCCGCTCCGGTAGGAAGGTGCGGCCGTCAGGCTCGGTGAGCAGGTATCCGTACGTTTCAATGCGGTGCCTAAGAGGCCGGATCTCGAGGCCGTCCGCCACGGGGCCGGAGCCGGAGTACGGATGGAGCCGCAGGTCGATGCCGGGTGAACTGACCGCCAAGAGGGCCCGGACCACCTGGTCTCCGGAGGCCGGGTAATGCAGGTGAACGGGGTGTGCGGCGCCGTCCAGGGCCATTCGGGACAGTACCCCCGGCAGGCCGTAGCAGTGGTCACCGTGCACGTGCGTGAGGCAAATCCTGGTGATGCGGCTGGCCGACACCCCGGCATGGATCATCTGGCGCTGGGTGCCCTCGCCGGGGTCAAACAGAAGTCCTTCGCCGTCCCAGCGAAGGAAGTAGCCGTTCTGATTCCGTGTGCGCGTAGGAACCTGGGAGGCCGTGCCCAGCACCACGAGTTCACGCACCGGGGGCGTCCGCCATCTCCGCATGCAGCCCTTTGGCGTAGGCAGCCTGGCCAAGGTGCTGCAGGCAGTCCCCCAGGATGCTGACCAGCCGCACCCCAAGGGTTACGGGCGGGTCCCAATGCCTGTCGACCACACGGTCCAGGTCCGGATCATCAATACCTTGCAGGGCCCTGGCGGTCTGCCGGTGGACCGCATCGTAGTATTCCTGCAGGACTTCGCCGGTCGCCCTGACGGTGTCCACCTGTTCACTTGTGTGGCCGTAGCCCGTGTCCCGCTCCGCCAGCGGGAGCCCGAAACGGGATACAAAGCCTTCTCCCGTCCACACCTGCTCCAGCCCGAAGGCGGAGGCCACCTGCGCATCTTCCACCCGGCCCGTGTGCCAGATCAGCCAACCGATGGAGTTGCCGTTGCCGGCAGGGCGGCGCTGCAGGTCCGCCTCGCTGAGCCCCTCCAGAACTTGGCGGACGAGGGCCGGGAGCCGGTCGAAGGCCTCCAGCAGCAGTTCCTTGGATTGCATCTGTCTCCCTTCCCACCGGTCCGGACCCCGCGGGCCCGGACCTTCAGCTGCTAGCGTTCCAGGTCGTCGGGCTCGAATTGGCTGAGCGGCGAGCCGCCGAAGTTTTCCTCGTCGTCACTGGCGTCCGCTTCAGGACCGGTGGGGTTTTCGCCGAAATCGACATCGGCCGCTGCCTCCCCAAGCGTGGGCGTATCCGGGGGCACCTGCTCGTCGCCGGCGCGGTAGCGGGCCTGGGCGCTTTCGTCCCGCAGTGTCTGGTCGCTCAGGAAGTCCTCCTCTTCACCCGAGACGGCCTCGTCCTGCAGCAGGGGGTCCTCCCGCCAGCGTTCCGGATTGTTCTCCGCAGCACCGGGGTAGTTGTCGGGTTCCCCCATCACGGGGTCCAGTTCCAGGGACGATGCCGCGCCGGGAGTTTCATCGAGAAGCACGTCGTCCTCCTCCACAACTTCCAGCTCATCGTCAGGGACGTTCTGCTCAGTCATGATGATGCCTTTCACGTTGTCGTACAGCGAACAATAGTAAGCATACTGACGAACTGGGGTGGATGTGAACCGTCATGGGTAAGGAACAGGCAAATGGGACAGAACGTGAGGGCAAGCAAGGAGAATCCCATGAAACCGAATATGTCCCCGGACGGGTCCGCGGCACAGCCGTCCCGGCCCCAGTCCTTTACCGCCCGGATGTCCTTTATGTGGACCGATGGATTAGGCCGGGCCAGCATCCGCGCCATCTAGGCATTGTCAGTTTTGGCGCTTGCCTGGGTAGTGGTCTCGGCCGCCATCCGCGTCCCGCTTGTCACCATCCCGGTACTGGTTGCGTTGATCCTCGCGTCGGCGATGGCTCCTGCCGTCCGTTGGCTTGCAGCCCGGGGCTGGCCGCGCGCCCTGGCCGTACTGTCCTCATTCCTGGTGATCCTGGTGGTGGCTGCCGGCGTGGTCGGCGGAATCATCGCCCTCGTCCGGCAGCAGGCCTCCGTCCTGGCAGCCCGGGCAGAAGCAGGTATTGGCCAACTGCAGCAATTCATCACCACCGGTCCCGTGGCCCTGATCAGTGACCAGATCGACGCGGCCCGCAGCGAGTTCCAGAAGTTCCTGGCGGGAGGAAGTTTGGGCGCCGACGCATTGACGGGGCTACGGACGGCCGGGGAAATCGTGGCGGGTTCAGTCTTGACTGCCGTGGTCCTGTTCTTCTTCCTCAAGGACGGTGAGAAGATCCGCGGCTTCCTGATCGGCTTCCTCCCCGGGACCCGCCAAGGAAAGGCGCACCTGGCGGCCGAACGCAGCATCGTGGTGCTGGGCGGCTACGTCCGCGGGACACTCATCATCGCGGCCATCGACGCCATCATCGTCCTGGCCGGGCTCCTGATCCTGCAAGTTCCGTTGGCCGTCCCCCTGGCCGCGGTGGTCTTCCTGGGCGGCTTCATTCCCATTATTGGCGCAACCACCGCCGGCAGCCTGGCGGTGCTGGTGGCCCTGGTGGAGAACGGGCCAGTTCCCGCGCTGGTGGTTTTGGTGATCCTGGTCGCGGCCAACCAGTTTGAGCACCATATCCTCCAGCCCTTCTTCATGGGCCGGGTCCTGCGGATCCACGGGCTGGTGATCATCCTGGCACTGGCCGCGGGGGCGACGCTGGCAGGCGTCATCGGTGCGCTGCTGGCCGTGCCGCTGGCCGCCGTCGGCTGGACCATCTACAAGACGCTGGCCGAAAGGGAAACACCCGGCCCGGAGCCTATTGCTCCGCCAGCGCCCGGCGCGTAATGCGCCCTGAACAGCGCTTCTGTGACTTCTGGCCCTAGAGCACCGGTGGCACCCGGGCCAGTCTTGAAAGGCAGGAGCCAGTTAAAGACAAGCAGGAAGCGCGGCCATGACATCCCAGAAACCCATTGCTGTGGGCACCAACGACTCAGCGCAAAGCCAGTCCGCCGTCCTGTGGGCCGCCCGGCGCGCCCACCGCGCAAACCTGCCCCTGGTGATCCTCCACGTGGTGGACGACCGGTGGGTTGCCGAACCCTACCCGTGGTTCGGAACGCTTCAACAGGCCGGGGAAGAACTCCTGAAGACCGCCGCCGGACGCCTCGAAGGAACGGTGCCCATCACCGCTGAAACAGAGTTGCTTACCGGCAGCGTGGGTGGATCCCTGGCCAAGTACTCCAAGAGGACCTCGATGATGGTCATCGGTTCCGGCAGCGGCCATCTCGGCGGCACCCTTGCCGACCGCGCACTCCAGGTGGCCACTGCCGCCAAAGTCCCTGTGGCCGTCGTCGGAACCCAGGACCTTGAAGGCAGGGCCGGAGTGGTGGTCGGCATCGACGGATCCCCCGAGTCGACCCAGGCCGTCGCCTTTGCGGCCGCGGAGGCAGACCGCGAAGGCGACGAACTCACTGTCGTTTATGCCGTTGATGTCCCGGATCCTGTCATCGACGCCGGCCTGTCGCCCGCAGCCATGGCGGACCTCATCGCTGACGAGGAACGCGTGGTGCTGTCCGAAGCGGTGGCAGGGCTCAAGGAAGACTACCCGGACCTGATCGTGCACCAGCGCCTTGATACCGAACGGCGCGCGGTGGACGCCCTGGTGGAGGCCGCAGCCGGGGCAAGGCTGCTGGTGGTGGGCAGCCGCGGCCGGGGCGCCTTTAAACGCCTCCTGCTCGGTTCCACCGCTCACGGCGTCCTCAAGCACCTTCCGTGCCCCGTGATCATCACCCGGACTGACGCTGCCCGCACGATGTAGGCTGCACCGCCTGCCGGTCCTCCTGCCGGCACTCCGTATTCCGTACGCCGAAGGTTCGACGCCATGAAAAAGCCCGCTGCCATCATCATGCTGATCCTCGGGATCCTCATCACGCTCCCCGGTTTGGCCGCACTGGCGGGCGGAGCCGTGGCCTCAGCGGTGGGAACCATCCAGGGCGACGGCTACCTGACGTCCGGTACGTCACGGTTTTCCGTCAATTCCTTTGCCCTCACCTCGCCTCGGGCCGACGCCATCGGCGAGGACGTTCCCGGCAGGCTGCCCTTTGACATCGGAAAGCTGAGGCTGCGGGCTGCATCAGTAACGCCGGACAAGCCCGTGTTCATTGGCATTGGCCGGCAGGCCGACGTGGAGCAGTACCTGTCAGGCGTGCATCACTCGGAGCTGCTGAACATCCGGCAGCAGCCCTTCCGTGCGGACTACCGCGACGTTCCGGGCAACAATCCTGCAACCCCGCCTGCCGACCAGCGCTTCTGGAGCGCCTCCGCAACAGGATCCGGGCAGCAGGAGCTCACCTGGAACATCGCGCCCGGCGCCTGGGAAGTGGTGGTGATGAACGCCGACGCCTCCCAAGGGGTGGATGTGCGGCTGCAGGCAGGCTTCCACTCGGACCTCTTCCAGCCGGCAGCAACGGGCCTGCTGGTAGGCGGGATCATTGCCTTGGTGATCGGCATTCCCCTCATCATCCTGGGGGCGTCCGGCCTTGGACGGCACGCCGCGCATCCTTCCGCAGGACCACCTGCCGGTGAGCCTCCCTACAGCGGGCCGGCGGGAGGCGCACCTGTGTACCCGGCGCCGGTGGTCGGAGCACCCCCGGCACCCGGGGCCGCGCCGCCCTCTGAAACCTTCACCCCGGTGCCAGGTGCCCCCGGCTACCCCGCAAGGCTCTTCGGGGACATCGACCCGGCCCTGTCGCGGTGGATGTGGCTGGTGAAGTGGTTCCTGGCGATTCCGCATTTCATCCTGCTCTTCTTCCTCTGGTTCGCCTTCGTCATCACCACCATCGTGGCCGGGTTCGGCATCCTGTTCACCGGCCGCTACCCGCGGGCACTGTTCGACTTCAACGTGGGCGTCATGCGGTGGAACTGGCGGGTGGCGTTCTACGCCTACGCCGCCGTCGGCACCGACCTGTACCCGCCGTTCACACTGAAGCGCACCAATTACCCCGCCGACTTTGACGTCGACTACCCGGAGCGGCTGTCCCGCGGCCTGGTCCTGGTGAAATGGTGGCTGCTGTCGATCCCGCACCTGCTGGTGGTCGCTGCCTTTACCAACACCACGTGGCGGTGGCGGGCGGAAAACAACTTCGGCGGGACGACATATGTCCAGGAAGCGGGCCCGTCCCTGCTGGGGCTGCTGGTCCTGATAGCGGCAGTGATCCTGCTGTTCACGGGCCGCTACCAGCGCCCGCTGTTCGATTTCATCCTCGGCGTTGACCGCTGGATCTACCGGGTCCTGGTGTACACCGCACTGATGCGGGACGAATATCCGCCGTTCCGGCTGGACCAGGGCGCAACCGAACCGGCATGGTCCGGGGTGGCCATTCCGCCGGCCGGCGTGCCCCCTGCCGGGGCGCCGTGACCTTGGACCCTGGCCCGGTCCCACTCGTGCAGGCAAGATAGGCGTGACAGCGCGGGTTAAAGCAAGCGGGCGGACCAAGGGAGCGGAAATGAGCATTGCCGGGGCACCAATAGCCAGGATCGTGGTGGGCGTAGACGGATCGGAAGCATCCGTGGAGGCCCTTCGCCAGGCGCAGCGGCTCGCCACTCCCCTGGGCGCAAAGGTCCAGGCAGTGGCCTGCTGGGAGTACCCGCAGATGTACAGCGGCTACGTCATGATGGGCATCGAGGGCTTCGAGGAGGGCGCCAGAAAGGTCCTGGACGAGGCCGTGGTGCAGGCGTTCGGAGCGGAGACGCCGGCAAATGTCACCTCGTCGTTGATCCGGAGCCACCCCCGTGAAGCGCTGATCGATGCCAGCCGCGACGCGGACATGATCGTGGTGGGGCGCCGCGGGCACGGCGGGTTCGGTGGCCTGCTCCTGGGCTCCGTAAGTTCCGCCATCGTGGCCCACGCCCATTGCCCGGTCCTGGTGGTGCACACACCAGAGGAGCACTCCGAAGCCGCCGGAAACCACTGACCAGGACAGCTGCGAAGACGGTAATTAACGTCCGGGGCGGGTGAGCGCGGTGCCGGCCGGTGAAGTACGACGGCGGACCACCGGGAAGGGGCGGTTGAGGAGCCCGGAGCCTGGATCCGGCCGCCGGAGGCAGGACGGCCCTCCGGATCCTGCCCACCACGGTCTCCCGGTCCACGAAGTGGTGATCCTGCTTGGAACGGACGCCGCCAGGGGCCTGGGCCATGGCGAGGTAGAGCGCCGACGTGCCCAATTCGGGAGAAACGAGCTACCGCGGTCACACAGTGGAGGCATTGCCCGCAAACTGGGACGCCAGTTCAACAACCCGCTGGTCTATGTCCTGTTGGCCGCCGCCGTGGTTACCGTGTTCCTTGGCGAATTCCTGGACTCTGCAGTCATCCTCGCCGTGGTCCTGGTTAACACGCTGATCGGTTTCGTCCAGGAGGTGCGGGCAGAAGCAGCCCTGGATGCCCTTCATTCGCTGGTCCGCACGCATGCCGCCGTAATGCGTGGCGGCGAACGGATGCAGGTCCCCTCCGAAGACCTGGTCCCTGGCGACCTTGTCCTGCTCGAGGCGGGAGACAAGGTACCCGCCGACCTGCGCCTGGTGCGCCTGTCCGCCCTCCGGGTGGACGAATCCGCGCTCACGGGAGAATCGGACCCCGTGGCCAAGGACGAGGTGGTACTCCCCCAGGTCACGCCCGTGGCCGACCGGCGGAACATGCTGTACAGCGGCACACTGGTGACCGCCGGCACCGGCGCAGGAATCGTCGTCGCCGTCGGCGGTGAAACCGAACTCGGCGAGATCCACCGCCTCATGGGCGCCGTCCGCCCCGTGGCCACACCTTTGACCCTGAAGCTGGCACGCTTCAGCACCACGCTCACCATCGCCATCCTTGCCCTCGCTGCCGTAGCCTTCCTCGCCGGCCTGGCACATGGGGAACGCCCGGGACAGATGTTCACCGCCGCCGTCGCGCTGGCCGTGGGCGCCATTCCGGAGGGTCTTCCCGCCGCCGTCACGGTAACGCTTGCCATCGGCGTGCGCCGGATGGCCCGCCGCCGTGCCGTGGTCCGCCGGCTTCCAGTGGTGGAAACGCTGGGCAGCACCACGGTGATCTGCTCCGACAAGACAGGCACCTTCACGGAGAACCAGATGACAGTCCGGGCGCTCTGGACGCCCTCGGGCAGGTACGACGTCACGGGTTCCGGCTACGGACCGGAGGGCCTCATCATCCCTTCAGCCGGAGACGGCACCGGCGGACAGGCACCCGGCGCGGCAACGCGGCCGGCAGACCGGGATGCTGCCCTGTACTGGTCCCTCCTGGGTGGTGCCGCCTGCAACGATGCAACCATCCGGCCCGAGGGGTCCGGATGGCAGGTTCGGGGTGACCCTACCGAGGCGAGCGATGTTGGTGGCGGCAGGGAAAGGCGGCATCCGGGTGCGGGAATTCCTGGCCGCCAACCCGCGGCAGGCCGAGCAGCCGTTCACCTCCGAGCGGCAGTTCATGGCAACACTGCACGCTTCAACGCTCCCCCACGGCGGCGGAACGGTGTTCGTCAAGGGCGCCGTGGAACGGGTCCTGGAACTCTGCGGCCACGAAATGGACACCGGCGGCGGCGCCAGTCCCCTCCGCAGGCATTCGGTGCTCAGCGCCGCACACGCGCTCGCAGACACCGGGCTCCGGGTGCTGGCCACTGCCATGATGCGCCTCCCCGCGGCCGGCGGTCCCCTTTCCACCATGGAATTGCGGGGCCGGATGACCTTTACCGGACTCCAGGGCATGCATGACCCACCGCGGCCGGCCGCGGCGGCCTCCGTTGCGGCCTGCCGGCGTGCCGGCGTGGGCGTCAAGATGATCACGGGAGACCACATACGGACGGCGGTGACCGTGGCCGCGGCGGTGGGGCTGGCCGCAGACCATGATGCCGGAACTGCCCTGACGGGGGCCCAGCTGGACGACATCCCGGCAGACCGGTTCCCGGATGCCGTGGAGCGCGCCACGGTTTTTGCACGGGTTTCGCCTGAACAGAAGCTTCGCCTTATCGATGCCCTGCAATCCCGCGGGCACGTGGCCGCCATGACCGGTGACGGCGTGAACGACGCCCCCGCCCTGCGGCAGGCGAACGTGGGCATCGCGATGGGACGCACCGGAACCGAGGTGGCCAAGGAGGCCTCGGACATCGTCCTGACTGACGACGACTTCGCCACCATTGAAGCAGCGGTCGAAGAGGGCCGGAATGTCTTCGACAACCTGACCAAGTTCATCGTCTGGACCCTCCCCACCAACATGGCCGAGGGATTGGTGATCCTCGTGGCCATCCTGCTGGGCGCTACGCTGCCCATCCTGCCCACCCAGATCCTCTGGATCAACATGACCACCGCCGTCGCCCTTGGACTGATGCTCGCCTTCGAGCCGAAGGAGCAAGGCCTGATGTCCCGACCGCCCAGGGCACCGGACCGCCCCCTCCTGACGTGGGCGCTCACCGTTAGGATCCTGCTCGTGTCGGCCCTGCTGGTGGCCGGGGCCTGGTGGCTCTTCGAACACGAAGCGGCCGTCGGCGCATCGGTGGCGCAGGCCCGCACCTCCGCAGTGAACCTCTTCGTGGCGGTGGAGGTGTTCTACCTCTTCAGCTGCCGGTCCTTGACCCGCCCCGCCTGGCGGATAAGGCCCTTCGGCAACCGCTGGCTGCTCCTCGGCGTCATGGTCCAGACAGCCGGCCAACTGGCCCTCACCTACATCCCGCTGATGAACGAACTCTTCCACACCGCCCCCATCAGCGCAGAGGCGTGGTTGCGGATCGTCGGCCTGGCGCTGTTGGCCTCCCTCGTCGTCGCCCTGGACAAGCGCTTCCGGCGCCGTGGCTTTTAATTCCGCGGGCATCAAGGTTCCGCGCTTCAACGTCCTGCCCCGGCCGTCCGGGTCACCTGCAGAAGGCGTATCAGCACCAGGCCGGTGACCAGGGCCATCACTACTGCCATCAGAACTGCTGCCGCCACCCCGATGGCAGCGATCAGCCAGGCAGGCTGCCCCGGCTGCCATAGAGGAGGGGCCACAAGCATGAAGACCGACAGACCCGCGGCCCACGCCGCAGAACTCCCGACGACCCAGCGCCATGCCCGGAAGGTATGGCGGCGCAGCTCGAACCATTGGGCAGTTCCAATGGACCCGAGCAGCAGGATGGCTGCCACACCGCCGGCCCCTATCCAGGCCGCCGGCGGCCAATCCTGCCATGTCTCGAAGGCCGACGGCAGCATTCCCACGGACCAGGCGAAGGCCGCACCCGCCGCGGTCAACAGAATCCATCGTGAAGTGGAAATGCGCGGCAGCCGCGATCGCAGGACATGGGCCTGGGACCAGCCCAGGACAGCACCTTCAGCCAACCCGGCCAGGACCAGAAGCCCAAAATCCGCGCCGGGCCAGACAGTTGCGGCAAGGAACTGGGCAAGGGCCGGGGCAAGGAACCCAATGCTCTCACCGAGGCTTACCCAGCCCACCCAAGCAGCGAGGAACGCATGCTGCGGCGTCACGCCGTCGGCGGCTTTTTCCCTGGAGGCCATGCGCTCCTCTCTCTGCTTCCGCGGGTTGTCCGCGATTCCAGAATCACGCCGTGCTTCAGGGTCCCGGGCCTGCACCACCTGCGCCAGTGTCAAAAGCCCCGTTGGGCAAGCCGGCCAAAGCGGTGGTGCACGCCGCTGGAACAGGACCAATGGCTCTCCCTTCCGCACCCTGGGCGCCCAATACTGAAAGGGAAGGCAGACGGCTGGCGCCCGCCTTTCAGAACCCGGAGGTCGTGGAAGTGTACGGCTGGAATGACGGCATGGGCCTGTGGGGCTATGTCCTGATGAGCATCAGCATGGTGGTGGTCTGGGGAGCAATCATCACCGGTATTGTCCTGCTGGCCCGCTCCCTGCGGGCGCCGTCTCCGCACCCGCTGCAGCAGTCCCCGCGGCCGGCAGAGGACGTGCTTGCCGAGCGGTTTGCCCGCGGCGAGATCGACGCGCTGGAATACCAGAACAGGCTGTCCGTCCTGCGCGGCCAGCCGGGTGCCTGAGTTCCCGGGTCCTACAGGCAACGAACCGCGGGGGTGCAACGATGCCACTCTCTGAATTCGAGAAACGCGAACTTGAACTGATCGGCCACGGCCTGGAAGAGGACGATCCCCGGCTCGCCGACATGCTCAGCAGGGACAGCGCCGCGCTGTCCCGCAGGGCCCGGATCAGCCGCGGATTGGTCGTTTTCGCGGCAGGTGTCTGCGTCCTCCTCCTGGGCCTGGTGATGCGGGTGCCCCCCGTGGGCATCGCAGGGTTTGCCCTCATGAACGGGGGCGGCTACTGGGCCATCAAGGACCTCCGGTGGTCCTTGCGGAGCAGGAACCGGCGCGTTACCCAAGTGGAAGGCAACAACGAATGAGCGGGAACGGCAAGGACCTTTCGTCCGAACGGCAGGCGCTGCAGGCGGTGGAAACCCACCATGCGGATATGCTGCGGCACTTGAACGGGCTGGTGGGCCTGCTGACGGAGACCGTGGAGGCTGGAGATGCCGGCGCCGCCCAGGCTGCGCAGGCCACCCTTCTTGACTGGTGTGACAAGGAGCTGGTGCCTCACGCCCTGGCCGAGGAAGGGCCGCTTTACAGCGGGCCGCACGGCATGCCGGAGGCCAAGCTGCTGGTGGACGGCATGCTGGCCGAGCACCAGGTCATCGTGGGCCTGATCGAGGAGCTCAGAACGGCTGACGGGGTGGCCGCGGCTGTGGCGGCCGGTGCCATCCAGCGGATCTTCGCCCTGCACCTGGACAAAGAGAACCGCCTCCTGATGCCTTTCGTCATCCAATCCCCCGCACTGTCGCTCGCCCATGCAGTGGAAGGACTGCACGAACTGGTGGGAGAAGGCGCAGCACATCATCACAAGCATTGAGCGGGCGCACCTGCATTGAGGCGCATGTGCATTGGCTCGGCGCTGAACTGCTGGACAATCAGGTGCACGGTCAGGGAACCACAGCGGTGCGGGGGTCTGCAACCCCCACTGCGGCCTCCGCCTCTGCCTTTTCTTCCGGGTCTTTTGTCTCCGGGGCGTGGACCACCAGCACCGGGCAGTGCGCGTGGCTCACGCATGCCGAACTCACCGAACCGGGGACGAAGCTCCCGTGCCCCCGCCTTCCAACAATCAGCAGGGACGCGTTGCGGCTCGCGTCAATCAGCGCTGGACCGGGCTTGCCCCTGACCAGCCGGGGGTGCACGAACGGAGGCAGTTCATCGAAAGCGTCTGCCAGCGCCTGCTGGAGCACTTGTTCCGCGGCATACTTGAACCCCTCGATTCCGACGGCGAGGTACACGCCGTAGCCGGCCGGAACGTCCCAGCACGCCCAGGCTTCAACCTTGGCCGACATTGGTTCCGCCATCGCCCGGGCCACCCGGAGCGCGGCGACGGAGGCTTCGGATCCATCCACCCCGACTATGATCCTCGGGTGCGGTTCAAGGCCATCCATGCCGGCTCCCATCACTGTCCTGCCAAGTGCTGCCCTGCCATATGCTTTCCTGTGGCCGGGTGCCATCCTTTGGCTCGGTCCCAGAATGGACCACAAACGCTCCGCGTGGAAGGGCCGAAGGTCATCACGTCCTTGCAAGCCGAGGGGCCCCTTTCCCGGCCAAGGTCCGGTGACGTGGACTTTGGTCCCTTCCCGCCGCCGCCTCCCCGGGTAACAATGGGACCAGGCCCTCCCCGGGGGCTACCCCGTCTGCAGCGGGGCCTTGATCCTGAAGACATTGGGAGCGTTCGGTGTACAAGCATGAAGCAGGGACTGATGGGCCAACAGGATCTTTGGGGCAGATCCGGGTGTTCATCCTCGATGACCATGAGCTTGTCCGGCAGGGGCTGAAGGACCTGCTGGAAGGCGAAGGATTCCTTGTCGTAGGCGAAAGCGGGTCCGCAGCCGAAGCCACCCGCCGCATCCCCGCCCTGCACCCGGACATCGCCATCCTTGACGGGCGGCTTCCTGACGGCACGGGAATCGAAGTGTGCCGGGACGTGCGTTCGCTGGATCCCCGCCTGCGCTGCCTGATCCTCACCAGCTACGACGACGAACAGGCCCTGCGCGGGGCGGTCCTGGCAGGTGCCTCCGGCTACATCCTGAAACAGATCAGGAGTGACGACCTGCTGGCCGGGATCCGCAGGGCCGCTGCCGGAGAATCGCTGTTTGATCCTGGGGTGGAGCAGCAGATCATTACCGGGCTTTCCACGGCGCCTACAGATCCCCGTTTGGAGGGCCTGAGCGCGCAGGAGAAGAAGGTGCTGGCGTTGATCGGCCAGGGGCTGACCAACCGCCAAATCGGCGACGAGCTGTTCCTGGCCGAGAAGACCGTCAAGAACTACGTTTCGTCCATCCTGGCCAAGCTGGGGTTCGAACGCAGGACGCAGGCGGCGGTCTACGTCACCAAGAGTTCACCGGACTCCGCCTGACCGGACAGGTCAGGCCAGTGGCACCGACCACCGCACGGACGTACCCTGCCCCGGGACGCTTTCGATGACGCAGCTGCCCTTCAGCAGTTCAGCGCGGTGGCGCATGTTCGCCAGTCCGCTTACCTGGCCGTGCTCGGCGAACCCCCGGCCATTGTCATGGATGAGGAGCTGGACTTCATTCCTGGCATTGGCGCTCCCGGCACTGGCATTCCTGCCATCAAAGTTCCCGCGGTGAACGTCCCTGCCCGAAGCGTCGCCGCTCCCCACGGCAACGGTCACCTGGATATCGTCCGCGCCGGAATGCCGCAGCGCATTGCTGAGCCCTTCCGACAGCACTGACAACAAGTGCACTGCCACATCCTCACGAACCGAGTCCACCGGTCCGTCCAGGGATACCTTTGGGGTCAGGGCGTAGCTGCGCGAATTCTCCCGGACCACCCGCAGGATACGGCCCGTCAGCGGTTCACGTTCCTCATCCGCCGTGCGGAGCGAGTAGATGGTGTCCCGCAGTTTCCGGATGGTGTCATCGAGCTCCGTGGTCACGGCGGCGATACGCTCATGCGCCACCGGATCCAGGGTGTACCGCCGCAGGCTCTGGATGCTCAGCCCGGCAGCAAACAAGCGCTGGATGACCAGGTCATGCAGGTCCCTGGCAATCCGTTCCCGGTCCGTGAAAAGAAGGTTTTGTTCGCGAAGTGCATTCACGCGGGCCAGGTCGAGCGCCAGTCCGATCCGGCTTCCGAAGATGGCACTGGATTCGGCCTCAGCCTGGTTGAACACGGCAGTTCCTTGTCCGCGCGCCAGCAGCAGGACCCCGTTGTCACTGGAGCTGTGCCCGAGCGAGCACACGAGGACGGAACCAAGCTTCTCCGCTACCCCGTCCTCGAACACCTGCCGCGGATCCTTCACCACCAACGACCCGCCGCCCTCAAGGACGCCCGATACCGCCCGTGAAACCATCAACTCCTGGCCTGCCTGGATTCCCTGCACCCCCAGGCATGACCGGCAGCGAAGCGAGCCGTCACCGGCCGGCACGGCCACGACCGCAAGCACCGAGTCCGACACCTTGAGGGCGGTATCGGCAACAACATCCAGGTTGTCCCCACCTCCCGGGTGGGACGTCATGATCAATCTGCTGCTCAGCTCCATCCCCGCTTCCAGCCACTTCTGCCGCCGGCTGCTGTCTTCGAAAAGGCGGGCATTCTGGATTGCCACTCCGGCCGCAGCCGCGAGGGCCACGGCAAGGTCCTCATCTTCAGCTGTGAAGTCCTCCCCGCCCTGTTTCTCCGTCAGGTAGAGGTTGCCGAAGACTTCGTCCCGGAGGCGGACCGGTACGCCCAGGAAGGTCCGCATGGGCGGGTGATTTGCAGGGAAACCCGCAGCGATGGGGTGCTGGCCAAGGTCATGCAGGCGCAGGGGCCGCGGCTCGCGGATCAAAAGGCCCAGCACTCCATGGCCGGTAGGAAGGTCACCGATGGAACGGATGCCCTCTTCATCAATTCCCACCGTGATGAAGTGGCTGAGCCTGCGGTCCTCGCCGATGACCCCCAAAGCACCGTACCTCGCGCCCACCAAGGCACACGCAGACCGCACGAGCCGGTCAAGCACGGCCTCGAGGCTCAGGTCCTCGGCCAGGGCCACCACCGCAGCCAACAGGCCGTTGATCCGTTCCTGCGTATCCAGCAATTCGTCCCCGCGGGCTGTAAAGTCCCGTACCAGGTCTTCAACTCTGTCCCTCATCGGCGAGCGCCAGGGCTGGTCAGTGCTCACGTGCCACCTCCTGCGGCAGGAACCTGCGGCGCTGCGGGTCCCTGGCGCGGTCCAAGTGTTCGAAACGGAAGTGCCGGCCTCCGCCCCCCAATTCCACCTTCACCTGAGCATGAAGGCGCTTCCCGATTAATTCTAGGAGCACAGGGGAAAAAATACCCCCAATGGTCCCCGAATAGGGGCGCTAGGGGGCGCGGGACCTTCTTCCCTAGCCGGGGGCCATACCCGGCTTTAGGCTACGGCCATGAACACCGCAGCGACTGAACCGGAAATCAAGGAACTGGGCGTCCACGATTGCTGGCGATACCTTCGTTCAACGTCCCTTTGCAGGATCGCCTTCACGGACGGGGACATTGTTGAAAACTATCCCGTGAACTTTGTCCCCACCAACGGCACCCTGCTCATCCGGACGGGGGAAGGAACCAAGCTTGCCTCCCTCGCCGAACATAAGGCAGTGGCCGTCGAGGCGGACGGGATGAACCAGTACGGCACCATCGCCTGGAGCGTCATCCTCAAGGGGCACGCGCTGATCGTTACCGATGCCGAGGAAACGCAGGACGCCATGGATGCAGGGCTTTCCCCATGGCAACCCGGCCAAAAGAACGTCCTGATCCGGATCACGCCGCACGAAATCAGTGGGCGCAGGTTCGTCATCGCCGCGCCAACCCACTGGTGGCCGCCGCGCGAACCAAGCGCGGATTAGGCCTGCACACGAACACTCCCCCGGCTCCTGCACCACACCCCGCCACAAGAACCCGCAAAGGATGGTCCCCCATGGCACCTGCCAAGCCAATCGCCGTCGGCATCACTGATTCCTCGGCGTCCAATGCCGCCCTGTTGTGGGCAGCAGCCCGGGCCAACAGGCTCAAGCTTCCCCTCGCCGTCGTGAATGTGGTGGACGACCGGTGGATGGCCGCCGAAGTCCTGCCCTATCTTGAAGTCCTGCGCGAATCGGGGCTGGGCCTGCTGAAGGAAGCCGGTGAGAAGGCCACCGCTGCCGAGCCCGGCCTGCAGGTGACCCTCCAGCTCCTGGAGGGCGGCGTAGGGGCCGCCCTGGGCGATTACTCGAAAAATGCCAGCATGCTGGTGCTTGGGACCAGCGGCCACACACGCGGTGCCCTCACGGACCGGGCCCTGCAGGCGGCTGCCACAGCCGAATGCCCCGTGGCCGTCATCGGCGACGCCCAGGAACCGGGCCGCGGCATCGTGGTGGGTGTTGATGGATCACGGGAATCAACGCAGGCTGTTGCCTTTGCGGCGGCCGAAGCTGACGCCCTCGGGGAGGACCTGACCGTCCTCTACGCGTTCACCGGCCCCAACCGCTGGATCTCCGCCGGACTGCCGCAAAGCAGTTTCGCCACCCATGTGGTGGAGGAGGAGCAGATCGTATTGTCCGAAACGGAGGCAGGCCTCCGGCAGGACTACCCGGACCTCAGGGTGCAAACCGTGATGGAGACCGTCCTGGAACCTGCAGACGCTTTGCTCCGCGCAGCTGCCGGTGCCCGTCTGCTGGTGCTGGGCAGCCGTGGCAGGGGTGGCTTCGAAAGGCTCCTCCTGGGGTCCACGGCACACGCGGTGCTTACCCAGCCGCCCTGCCCTACGGTCATCACCCGCGTGCACAGGCAGCAGCACCACGACTGACCGGGTCAGCAGCCTGGCCACGTCATGACGGTAGCCGGGGACAACGGGGCCGCGGTCCCGGGCCTGGACATCGGCCATGCCCGGGACGGGCTCTCCACTGCCGAAGTTCGGGAGCGCACTGCCGCCGGCCGCATCAACAGCGTGCCGACGGCTACCAGCAGGAGCGTCGGAGAGATTGTCCAGGCCAACGTCTTCACGCTTTTCAACGGCGTTGTCGGAGGGTGCTTCATCCTGCTGCTGGTCCTTGGCCAGTGGCGAGACGCGCTGTTCGGGTTGTCCGCCATCAGCAATTCCCTGATTGGCATCATCCAGGAATACCGGGCCAAGCGCTCGCTGGACCAGCTTGCGATATTGCATGCCGCCAGGAGCACGGTGGTCAGGAACGGGGCCCGGGAAACCATCTCCTCCGAGGAGTTGGTGCCTGACGACCTGGTGGTACTCAACGCCGGAGACCAGGTCACGGCGGACCTGATGCTGCTGGACGGGAACCCGCTTGAGGTGGATGAGTCGTTGCTGACCGGCGAATCCGAACCCGTGCCCAAGCAGGGCGGCGCCGTGCTGCTCTCCGGGTCCCTGATCCTTGCCGGTAGCGGGCGTGCCAAGGTGCTCCGGGTGGGACCCGACACGTTCGCCTACGGGCTGGCGGCTGAGGCGCGCCGGTTTTCCCTGGTGACGTCAGAGATCCGGCGGGGCCTGGAAAAAGTCTTTGCCGTCATCACGTGGCTGCTTCTTCCCACCGCCCTGCTGCTCACGAATGCCCAAATGCAGGAGCAGGGCGGGTGGGCCGGAGCCATGGGATCAGGGCGTTGGGTGCCGGCGGCCGTGGGTTCGGTTGCGGGCATCATGGCCATGATTCCGTTGGGCCTGCTCCTGATGAGCAGCGTGGCTTTCGCCGTGGGAGGGCTCCGGCTGGCCCGCCAAAAGGTGCTGATCCAGGAACTTGCCGCCGTGGAGGTGCTGGCACGGGTGGACGTCCTCTGCCTGGATAAGACCGGCACGTTGTCCTCAGGCTCATTGGTGTTCGACGCCGTCCATCACGCCGGGACTGTTCCTGCCCCCGGGTGGCAGCAGGCGCTGGAGTGGTTCGGTTCCAACGCAGACAGCAGCAGCACCGCCGCAGCCATCGGGAAGGCCTTCCCTGCGCCGGTCCCTCCGCAGGAGCAGGACTCGGTCCCCTTCTCCTCTGCCCGCAAGTGGAGCTCGGTGACGTTTGCGCCGGGCTCCGCCGCTGCCGGCACATGGATCCTCGGAGCCCCCGACGCAGTACTCAGTGGGCGCGGCTGCGAGGCGGCGCACGGCAGCGCCGCAACCCTCGCCGCAACGGGCCTCCGGACCCTGGCCCTGGTGTACCTGGACGGGCCGCTGCCCCGGGATGCCGCAGGCGCGGGAATCCCGCCGGACCTGGTTCCGGTCATGCTGCTGACGTTCCGCGAAAGCATCCGCCGGGACGCAGCCTCGACCCTGGACTATTTCCGGCGGCAGGGGGTAACCGTCAAGATCATCTCCGGAGACGACCCCCGCACGGTGGGGGCGCTGGCCCGCCGCGTGGGGTTTGGGACCGGTGCTGCCTGTGACGCACGCCGGCTTCCTGACGATCGCGTCGAACTGGAGGAAACGGTGGAGGCCAACAGCCTGTTCGGGAGCGTGACACCTTCCCAGAAGCGGGACCTGATCGAGGCACTGAGACGGCGGGGGCACACCGTGGCAATGACCGGTGACGGGGTGAATGATGTCCTGGCGCTCAAAGAGGCCGACCTGGGGATCGCCATGGACTCGGCCTCCCCCGCAACCAAGGCAGTGGCCCGCCTGGTCCTGCTGGACGGTCGCTTCGAACGGCTGCCGGCCGTAGTGGACGAGGGACGTCGGGCCATCAGCAACATCGAGCGCGTTTCCCTGGTGTTCCTGAGCAAGACCGTCTACGCCACCATCATTTCCGTGGTGTCCGGCATCCTGTTGCTGGCCTTTCCGTTCCTGCCCCGGCAGCTGTCGGCCCTGGATGGTTTGACCATCGGCCTGCCGTCGTTCTTCCTGGCCCTGCAGCCCGGTGGGCAGCGCTACGCTCCGGGGTTCCTCCGGCGTTCCCTCGCCTTCGCTGTTCCGGCCGGCATCTGCGCCGCCCTGTGCGTCCTTGCCGTCAGCGGCTATGCCCAGACATGGGGCGGATACAGCGAAGAGTCTGCGCAGTCTGCGGCCACCCTGACCCTGGGCCTGGTGGCCGCGTGGATCCTGGTGATGGCATCGCGCCCCCTCAGCCCAACCAAGGTCCTGATCCTTGCCGGAATGTACGCAGGGCTGGTCCTGTTGTTCACCGTCCCGGTGGCGCAGGACTTCTTCCGCGTGGACTGGCCGCCTCCCGCCCTGCTGAGCCTTTCCACCGCGGTTGCCGCAGCAGGTTGCGTGGCTATTGAGCTGGTGGGGCGTTTTACCCGGCGGCCATCCTTGCACGGCCACCAAGGCGGGCTGGGACCTTTGACTCTGGAAGCGGCCACCCGGGAAGGGGAAGGTGGAACTGCCGGGCAACGCGATGGTCCGGCTTCCACATGAGCAGGAGGCAAGAATGACTGACCTGATGAGATGGTTCGACACCCGGCGCTCCCCGATGGATGTTATCGAGAGGCTGTTCGACGGCGACATGGGTTCCTCGGCCATTCGGGTTGAGGAGATGATGGACGGCAACACGCTCGTGGTGCGGGCCGAGCTGCCCGGCATAGATCCGGAAAAGGACGTTGACGTCACGATTGCCGACGGCGTGCTGTCGATCAAGGCGGAGCGGCAGGAAAAGAAAGAGCACAAGGACAAGGACAGCTACCGGTCCGAATTCCGCTACGGCTCCTTCATGCGCCGGATTCCCCTCCCCAGCGGCGTCCAGCAAGGCGACATCACTGCCTCGTACAAGGACGGCCTCCTCGAAGTCCGGGCTCCGATGCCGGACCAGGGGCAGGAAGCTGCGGCGTCAAAGATCCCCATCAGCAGGGGTTAAGGACAGTTTAAGTACGACGCCGGTGCCTGGCTTCCCGGGGATCACCCCTCGGGCTGCCAGGCACTTTCGTACGCCCGTGCCTCCGCCGCGGCAATGACAGGGAGCGTCCGCACGTAGGTGTCAGGGTTCAGGGACACGGAATCGATGCCCAGGCCGACCAGGAACTCTGCGAAGTCCGGATGGTTGCTGGGCCCCTGCCCGCAGATCCCGATCTTGATGCCGGCCGCGTGGGCCTTGCTGATCGCCTCGGCAATCATGGCCATCACTGCCGGGTCCCGCTCGTCGAACAGCCCCGCAAGTTCCTCCGAGTCGCGGTCCACGCCCAGCACCAGCTGCGTGAGGTCGTTGGACCCGATGGAGAAGCCGTCAAAGCGCTTGGCAAATTCCGCTGCCATGACCACGTTCGACGGAATCTCGCACATCATGTAGAGCTGGAGCCCTTCCCTGCCGCGGACCAATCCCTGTTCCTCCATGGCCGCGATCACCTGGTCTGCTTCCCGCACGGTACGGCAGAAGGGAACCATGACGATGACGTTGCCGAACCCCGCCTGCTCGCGCACGCGTTTCAGGGCTTTGCACTCCAGGGCGAATCCTTCGCGGTAGTGGCTGCTGTAGTAGCGGGAGGCCCCGCGGAACCCGAGCATGGGGTTTTCCTCCGGGCGTTCGAAGGCGCTGCCGCCGATCAGGTGGCCGTACTCGTTGGTCTTGAAATCGCTCAACCTGACGATGACGGGCTTGGGATGGAAGGGAGCGGCAATCTTGGCGATCCCGGTTGCCAGCACGTCGACGAAATACTCCTGCGGGTCCTCATAGCCGCGGGTCAGCTGCCGGATGAGCGCAGCCTCCTCCGGGTCAGTCACCTTCTCCGGGTGGACCAGGGCCATGGGATGGATGCGGATCAGGTTGTTGATGATGAACTCCATCCGGGCCAGGCCCACGCCGGCGGCGGGCAGCCGCCACCATTTGAAGGCGGCAGCCGGGCTGGCGATGTTGATCATCACGGCCGTGCGGGTGGCCGGAAGTGTCTGCATGTCCACTTCTTCCACTGAGAACTCCAGCAGTCCTTCGTAGACGCGGCCCTCCTCGCCTTCGGCGCAGGACAAGGTGACCGGGACGCCGTCGGACAATGCTTCGGTGGCGTTGCGCGTGCCCACGACGGCGGGCACGCCCAGTTCGCGGCTGACGATGGCCGCGTGGCTGGTCGGGCCGCCGTGGTCCGTGATGATGCCAGCGGCACGCTTCATCACGGGCACCCAGTCCGGGTCCGTCATCCGGGTGACCAGCACGGACCCGTCCACGAAGGATTCAATGTCCTTCGCATCCCGCACCACGCAGGCCTGGCCCCGGGCAATGGCGTCGCCAATCGCGGCGCCGGAGACCAGGACCTTGCCGGGCTGTGCAAGGTGGTAGGTCCGGAACGTGCTTGTGCTCCTGCGGGCCTGCACGGTTTCCGGCCTTGCCTGCACCATGAAGAGTTCTCCGGTGATCCCGTCCTTGGCCCACTCCATATCCATCGGGCGCCCATAGTGCTCCTCCACGGCAACGGCCCAGCGGGCCAGGAGGACAACCTCCCGGTCATCCAGCACCAGCGAGCGCTGCTCCCGCTCGGAGGTCTCGACCATCCTGGTCCGCGCGTCCCCGCCCTGGCTGTACACCATTTTGCGTTCCTTAGCACCGAGCTCGCGCTCGATCACGGGGCTGAAGCGTTCCTCTGCCAGGAGCGGCTTGAACACCTGGTACTTGTCCGGGTTGCTGGTCCCCTGGACCACCGTCTCTCCCAGTCCCCAGGCTGCGCTGATCACCACCATGCCTGGAAAACCGGACTCGGTGTCGATCGAGAACATCACCCCGGACGCGCCCAGGTCTGAGCGGACCATCCGCTGCACGCCCACGGACAGGGCGACGTCCAGGTGGTCATATCCCTTCATTTCGCGGTAGCTGATGGCGCGGTCCGTGAACAGGGAGGCATAGCAGCGCCGGCAAGCGTCCAACACCGCGCGTCCGCCTGCCACATTCAGGAAGGTTTCCTGCTGGCCGGCGAAGCTGGCGTCCGGGAGGTCCTCCGCAGTGGCGCTGCTGCGGACCGCAACGGCAACCTGGGGCTGCCCGGCCCGCTGGCACAGGGCCCGGTAGTGTTCCTGGATGTCCGCGGCGATGTCTGCAGGGAAGGTGGCCTGCAGGAACAGCTCACGGATCGCGGCCCCGGCCTGGCGGAGCGTGGACGTTCCGGAGCGCTGGTCCTCCATGTGCTTCCTGATCAGCGGCTCCAGGCCGTTCGCAGCAAGGAACGCCCGGTAGGCGGCAGCTGTGGTGGCGAACCCCTCGGGTACCCTGACCCCCGCGGACTGCAGTGCACGGCTCAATTCGCCCAGCGAGGCGTTCTTCCCTCCCACGGATGGGATGTCCGCGATCCCGGTGTCCTCGATCCATTTGACGTTGGCGTTGGCCAGGGACGTGTCTGCGGCGGCACTCATGGCTTGATTCTGGACTCCACCAACCGGGGCATGCAGAGTCTTAGGTCCTGCTCCGCCGCAGCCGCCCGCGCGCCGTTTTGTGGATCCAGTCCGCCAGGAGGACAGCAGGTGCCGCAAGGAGCGCCAGCAGGAAGCCCGCCGGTGTTGGCGGTGCCTGGCCCAGCAGCGTGGCGAGGTAGGGCACGTACAGGCAGACGGCAAGGATGGCCAGTTCAGCCAGGACGGCCCATACCAGAAGCCTGTTGGTCGCCCAGCCCAGCTTCCAGGGCGGCAACGTGGCGCTCCTGCAGGCGAAAGCGTTAGCTACCTGTCCCAGGACCACGGTGGTGAAAGCGGCACCGGAGGCCGCCATCAACAGCCCTGCCCCGGGAACCTGGCCCCGGCTCCATCCGCCGCCGGCCAGGACAGCGGAGAACACTGCCATTTCCATTGCAGCCTCCACGGGACCCAGGATGCAGAAGACCCGAATGATCAACTGCCGGTCCATCAGGTGCCGTCGTTCGGGCGGCCGGGCCAGAATGCGCCTGCCGGGCGGTTCTGCGCCAAGGGCCAGGGCCGGCAGCAAATCGGTGCCGAT
Source organism: Arthrobacter sp. FW306-07-I (assembly GCF_021800405.1). Taxonomy (NCBI): domain Bacteria; kingdom Bacillati; phylum Actinomycetota; class Actinomycetes; order Micrococcales; family Micrococcaceae; genus Arthrobacter; species Arthrobacter sp. FW306-07-I. The sequence continues at coordinate 2,443,452 of NZ_CP084550.1, forward strand.
GTCCAGGGCGAGGATTTGCAGGACCCCCAGGGCCAGCGGGAACTGCCCGCCGGACAGTGCCCAGATGACAAAGGGGGTCAGTTCCGCCACGTTGTCTGTGAGGTGGTAGGTGAGGAACCGGTGGACGTTGGCGTAGGTGGCCCTGCCCTGTTCGATGGCGGCCACGATGGTGCCGAAATGGTCGTCAAGGAGGACCAGGTCCGAGGCCTCACGTGCCACGTCTGTTCCACTGAGGCCCATAGCCACACCGATGTCCGCTTCACGGAGGGCAGGACCGTCGTTGACGCCGTCGCCGGTCATCGCCACCACATGCCCGCGGGCCTGCAGCGCCTTGGCCACGCGGAGCTTTTGCTCCGGTGAGACCCTGCTGACCACCACTCCGTCGCGGTCCAGGAGTGCGCCCAGTATCTGGTCGTCCTCCGGCAGGTCCGCGCCTTCCAGCACAAGTTCGGGGCTCCCGGTCAGGCCGATCTGGCGGGCAATCGCCGCGGCCGTGGCCGGGTGGTCGCCGGTGATCATGGCAATCCTCAACCCTGCCTGCCGGGCCGCGCGGATCACGTCCCCCACATCCTGCCGGGGCGGGTCCTGCAGTCCGATCAGGCCCAGGAGTTCCATGCCCGTTTCGAGTTCCAAGGCTGGAGTGGACTGCCACGCAGCAGGCGCTCCGCCGAGCCGGCGCCTCGCAACCGCGATGACGCGCAGCCCGCGTGCGGCCATCACCTCCACCTGTTCCTTGACTGGGCCGGGCACGGCTTCACAGACCGGCAGCACGGTTTCGGGGGCACCTTTGCAGAACAGATCGGTTCCCAGGAGGGCGGATTCGCGCCGCCGCACGGGATCAAACGGCAACCGGCGCCAGGGGGCAGCGCCGGCCTCTGTGCCTGTGAGCCTGCGGGCCAGGACGTCCATGGCCGCTTCCATGGGGTCGCCCTGCGCCCGCCACTGCCCGTCGTGGAACTCGGCGCGGCCCTGGGAAGCGGTACGCGCTGCCAGCGCCGCCGCGGCTGCCTCTTCCACCCCGCTTCCCTGCACGTCGCCGTCGGGAGCGTATCCCTGGCCCGTCACGTGGACGGGACCAGCCGCTGTGAAGACTTCGACGGCGTTCATCCGGTTCTGCGTCAGGGTCCCGGTTTTGTCGGTGCAGATAAAAGTGGTGGAACCCAGGGTTTCCACTGCCTCAAGGTTCCGGACCAGCCCGCTGCGCGATGCCATCCGCTGGGCCCCCATGGCCAGCGACAGCGTGACCGTGGGGAGGAGGCCTTCCGGGACCAGCGCCACGGCAACGCCGATGGAAAACAGGAACGAGTCCCGCCATTGGAAGCCCACCAGCAGCGATGCCAGGAAGAAGACCGCCGCGATCCCCAGCGCCATACCGGCGGTAACGCGGACGATCCGGCGCAGTTCCTGGGAGAGCGGCGTAGGCGGAGAAACCGCCCCGCTGGTCAGGGCAGCGATGCCGGCCAGCCTGGTTCCAGCACCTGTCGCGGAAACCGCTGCTTCCGCGTAGCCGTTGACCAGGAATGTGCCGCCCCAAGCCGGGTCATCCGCGATTTTGGGCACAGGGGCGCTTTCGCCCGTCAACATGGATTCATCCACCGCGCAGGCAGACGCCGACAGCAGCACCAAGTCCGCGGGGACGCGGTCGCCGGCAGCGAGCAGCACCACGTCGCCGACCACCAGCTCGCTGGCGTGGACCTTGCGCACCTTCCCGTCCCGCCGGACCACCACGTCGGCGGGCAGCAGGCCACGCAGCCGGGCGGCGGCGTGCTGGGCACGTTCCTGCTGGATGTGCGCGAAGACTCCGTTGACAATGACGACGACGATGATCGCCACGGCGAGCTGCGGCATGTCCGCGATGAAGGCCAGCCCGGCGGCGCACCACAGCATGAGGGCGAAAAAGTGAGTCATTTCGCCCCAGAGCTTCCGCCACTGCGGAACGGGTTTCTCCGCGGGAAGCTGGTTGGGGCCCGCCTGTTTCAGGAGCTGCGCGGCCTGTTCAGAGGTCAGGCCCTCCGCGGTCCTCACACAGCGTCCGCCTCCTGCCCAACCAGGAGCACGGGACAGTTGGAGTGGGCAGCGCAGGCCTTGCTGACGGAGCCCATGGACGACTTGAGCAGGCCGCCTTCGCCGTGCCGTCCAACCACCAGCATTTGTGCCCGCCGGCTCTCGTCCACCAGCACCTTCGCCGGTGACCCGAACTTGATGGTCACGTCGATGTTTTCCGGCCGTTCAGCGGAAAACGCCCGGCCAAGGGCATCCTCCACCAGGCGCCCGGCAGCGTCCTCCAACCTGGCGGTGAACTGCCGGTCGGCCCCCTCGAGGCGTGACATCACCAGGTAGTCCGGCATCCCGATGCATGAGATGACTTCGAGCCGGGTGCCCAGGCGGGCTGCCAGCGTGCCCGCGTAGCGGAGGGCTGCGGAGGAGTATTCGGACCCGTCCACACCCACGATGACCGGCTTGGCTCCTGTTTCTGCGTTCATGGTCACCACGATCCCGGCTGGGGGTTGAGCTGGGAAGGGCCAAAAGTCATGCCGCCGGCGGCCTCCGTGGACCGGATTTCCTATCGGCACCGTGCAGTGCCCTAAGGCCGTTCAGGATGGTGGCCAGGTCAACCAGTTCCTGGAGGAGTGCGCCGGCGACGGCGGGAATGTATCCGGTCATGGCAATGGCCATCAGGACGATGCTGAGTCCTATGCCCGTCCAGATGCTCACCAGGGCAACACCCACCGTGCGCTTTCCGATGGCTACGGCCTGGGCCACTTTGGACAGGTCATCGAGCATGATCACCACGTCCGCGGATTCGCTCGCCGCCGTGGCGCCCTTGGCCCCCATCGCGATGCCAACATCCGCAGCGGCCAGGACGGGAGCGTCATTCACGCCGTCGCCCACCATCAGGACCGGCCGTTCCGCCAACGCGGCAACAGTATTGACCTTGTCCTCGGGCAGGCATTCCGCCTGGACGCGGTCAATCCCGGCTTCCTCGGCGATGTGCGCGGCCGTGGCCTTGGCGTCACCGGTCAGGAGCATCGTGTTCTGCACGCCGAGGCTGCGCAGGCGCGCCAGGGTATCCACGGCGTTGCCGCGCAATGGATCTTTCATGATCAAGGCACCGGCGTACCCGCCGTTGACGGCCACATGGACGGCAAGCTGACCGCTGTGCACTGCAGCCTCCCGGAACCCGGTGGATGAACTGCGGACCAGGCCCGCTTTTCCCACCACCACCTGCTGATCGTCACAGATGGCCTCCACACCGTGCGTGGCGTTTTCGGTCGCCTGCGTCACGGGCAGGAGTCCAATGCCGGCCGCCTTGGCGGCTTCGATCACCGAAGCTGCCAGCACATGCGAGGAGTACTGTTCCGCGGAGGCTGCAAGCTGCAGGAGCTTCCTGCTGCCCAGTGTTTCCCCGTGACCGGGCGACACCCTGATCTCATCGAGGACGGGACGTCCCGACGTGAGGGTTCCGGTTTTGTCGAAGACCGCTGATTGCGCCTTCGCCAGCTGTTCAAGGGTCCTGGTGTTCTTGATGATGATTCCCTTGTGGGCGGCCTGGCTGGTGCCGGCCAGGAACGCCACCGGCGCCGCGATCAGCAGCGGGCACGGCGTGGCCACCACCAGGACCTGGGCAAAGCGCAGCGGCTCACCGGACAACAGCCACGCCGTACCTGCCATGGCCAGGGCGAGGAGGGTGAAGGGCACTGCGTAGCGGTCGGCCAGCCGGACCACGGGAGCGCGGCTGTTGGAAGCCTCCTCCACCAGGGCGATGATGCGGCTGTACTGTGAGTCTGCCGCGGTGGCCGCTGCCCGCAGCCGGATGGCCGCCACGCCGTTGACGGCGCCGCTGAGCAGTTGTTGCCCCCGGGTGCGTTCCACCGGCAGGCTTTCGCCCGTCAGCGACGACTCATCCAGGCTGGCTGAATCGGACAGGAGTTCACCGTCAACGGGTACCAGTTCGGACGGACGGACCACCAGGATGTCCCCCGGCGCAACCTCGCCGATCGGGGTGTCCACCAGGGCTCCACCGGATTCCTCACGGTGGGCAAAGCGGGGCGCCCGGTCCAGCAGGGACCGCAGTTCCCGCGCTGCGCGGCCCTGGGCAAAATTCTCCAGCGCCTCCCCGCCGGTGAGCATCAGGATCACCACCAGGGCCGCGAGGTATTCGCCCACCGCCACGGTGCTGGCAATGGCCATCAGCGCCAAAAGGTCGATGCCCCAGCGGCCTTCACGCAGCGACCGGACCATGCCGGCCGCGCGCGCCACCACGATAACGGCCGCGTAAGCCGACGCCAGGATGCGGACCTGCAGTTCCAGGCCGAACTGAACCAGCACCAGCGTGGCCAGGAGCACCAGCAAAGTCAGTGCGACGACGGGATACCGCCTGAGAAAGACCCGGGCCTTTTCCATGGGCGAGCCGGCAGGTTCACCGGCATCAACGCTGCCCGGACCAGGGCCGGTTGCCATGGTTGGGGACGCCTGCTTCCTCATCCAGGACCCTTCGGCACGAGGCGGTGAAGGTCATCGCACATGGAACTGAACCTACCCTGCTGCCGTCAGGCGGGCTAGGGCATTTGGCCCCAGCCCGCCTTCTGTTACCGCCGATGTGACCTTCGGCCCTGTCCACGGCTCCGGGCGTCTCGGCAACGTTGGGGGAAGACCTGCCGCCGACGCAGACCGGAGCCCACATGCAAGCCGTAACGATCAGCACCAGTGAGCCATAGGGCGGCAATGTCGGTGCAGTTACGGACGGTGGAACAGTTCTTCGACGGGGCGCCCACCGCGCTTGGCCTCTACGAAGCGGTGGAGCGAATGGCGGCGGGCCTGGGACCCTTTGGGATAAGGGTGGGCAAGAGCCAGATTTCCTTTCGCCGGCGCCGCGGGTTCGCGTACCTCTGGCGGCCCGGTCTTTATGTGAAATCCGCGGTTCCGCTTGTCCTGTCTTTGGCCCTGCCGCGGGACCTGGGTTCACCGCGCTTCAAGCAGATCGTGCATCCTTCGGCCCAAACCTGGATGCACCACCTGGAGCTCACTGACAGCACCCAACTCGATGCCGAGGTCCGGACGTGGATGCAGGAAGCGTACGGCGCTGCGGGCTGACAGTTAGAGTCCTCTGGCCCTGTCGCGCTGTTGCCGGCAGGTCAAAGCTGATGCCATGACTGAAGATGGCCAGCAGCCCCGAAAGATCCATGTTCCCGAACAACCCGTTGCCGTGGTGCGCGAAAGGGTCCCCATGGACGCGCTGACAGGCTTCTTCGGCCGCGCTTTCGGCGCCGTGATGGCGGCAGTCCAGATGCAGGGAGCCAGGCCGGCGGGGCCGCCGTTCGCGCTGTACCACGGGATGCCGGGCGAAACTGTGGATGTTGAAGCGGGGTTCCCTATCGCCGGGAACTTCCGGGGGACAGGCGAAGTGGCCAGCGGGACACTGCCCGATACGGACGCGTTCGAAGCTGTCCATACGGGCCCTTATGACACCTTGGGTACCACCTACGATGCCATCCGGCAACGGATGGAGGCCGATGGCGCCGCCCCCTCGGACACGATGTGGGAGTACTACCTGACCGATCCGGAACAGCAACCGGATCCTGCAACGTGGCAGACCAGGGTGGTGTGGCCGGTCGCCTGAGGCTGTGGGCTGAGAACCCGGGAACGCGGAGCTGAGGTCCCGCTTCGCCACTCCTGACCCCGCCAGCACGCAAACCCACTTGGAGCCTTCGATGGCAATTCCGATCCAATCGACAATTCCCCACCGGGCCGCTCTGCCGGTGATCTGGCTTTCGCGAACGGCCGTTGTGCTTTTCATCGTGGCCCTGACCGTGGCGTCGATACCCTTTGGGGAGCCCCCAACGGGACAGGTTGTCTGGGCAAGCGTCGTCGTCGGCGGTTTCTTCCTCAGCGCTGTTGCAGGGATCGCACGGCAGGTGCGGAAACACGGCGTGGTCCGCACGCGGCTGGGCTACTGGGCCCTGGCTTTTCTCATCCTCTCGGGCGGGATCATGGCTGCTGCCTCGATAGTTTTCACGCCCGGAACGCAGTTGCCCGTGACCCCGGACGTGTTGATCTCCGGCGCGTCCTATGCCCTCACTGTGGCGGCCGTGCTGTTCATCCTCGCGGCGTTCCGGGCTGACCGAGATAGCATCCGATTCCTGCCGACGACACCGGCAGGGTGGTGGGCCGCGGCCTTCCTGGTGGTCGGTCTGGTTCTCTCATATAGCCCGTGGGCCATCCTGACACCGGTGGCAGGGGCTGGTCCGGCCCTCGCGCTGGCCGGAATCATCAGTTACCGGGACCGCTCGGTGCTGGCAGCTACCGCACTGGTCGCCGGCCCGGCGCAGCTGGCCGTCTTTGACCTCGCCTTCTTCATCAGCATGTTCACACCGCACCCGTAAACCGCACCCGTAAGCAGAAGACATGTCACCCGCAATCACACCAAAGTCGGCAGCCGGGCGCTGGAGCCTGCTCTTCGCTGCCATCACCGTGCTGGCGACCCTCCTTGCATGGATCGTTCTGCTGCCCATGATGGGCTTCCCGTCTGCCACTTGGGTGTGGCACGCCCTTGGGCAGGCCTTCGCGGGACCCGCAGCCGCAGCAGCGGCACTCGGGCTCGTCAGCATCATTCACTACAAGGAACGCTCGGTCCTGATTTGGCTCACCACCTCGGCCGCCCTTGCCGCGGCGGTGGCGGCGGGCGTGATCATGTATTCCGCTGTCGCTGGGTACCAGTAGCAGGACACATGGCAGGGCCTCCACCAATGAGATCAAACGCACCGAAAAAGAGGCGTGCCGGCGGCAGTGGCTCAGGTAGGAAATTCACAAGGTTCATTAACACCGAGGCCGAGGCCCGGAGGTAGGCATGTCCAGTTCAGTCCAGCACTCCCTGCTCGCGACCGCTACCCGGCGGAGGTCGTTGCTGTTGTGCGGACCTGCTGCCTCTGCGCTCTACGGAGTCATGATCTGGCTGATCCGGTATCCCGGGTACGACCCCATCTCACAGACGGTCAGCGAGCTCTCGGCATGGGATGTCCCCACCAGGACCCTGTGGGTATGGCTGGGGTTGCTGTGGAGCGCCCTGATGGCTGCGTTCGCAGCCGGCGTCTGGCAGTCCGGAAGCCGACGCCAGTCGCTTCGCGTGTCCGCCATCCTCCTGGCCGCCTACGTGCTGGCCGGACTGGCCTACCCGTTCGCCTCGATGCACACCCGCGAAGTACTGGCCGCCGGCGGCGCCACTGCGGCCGACACAGCGCATTTGATCATCGTGTCGGTGACCAGTGCGCTGATGATGGCGGCAATGATCTCCGCAGCCGTTGCATTGAACCTGTGGTTCCGTCTGTACACCACAGCCACAATCCTGCTTCTCATCGGTTTCGGCGTACTCACCGCCGGGGATGCCCCGGCTCTCCAAGCCAACCTGCCGACGCCGTGGGCGGGGCTCTGGGAGCGCGTCAACATCATGACGACCCTTGCGTGGGTCGTGGTGCTCGCGCTGCTGCTCATCCGCCCTGCGACACAGCGTAAAACAGGGTTGGGCGACAGTCGCGCTCGACGCGGGAAGCACTGATTCCTGTTACCCCCATGAGCGCTGCACCTAGGCTATATGAGCAGATGAAAGGTCTCCGGCCCGACGACGTTCGGGAGTGTCCTGGTGCAGATGCCGTTCGGTTCGGCTACCGTCAAGGCTGGATTCGGGTCAGGACAAGGGAGGGAGGAGCGCGGTGGACATCAAAGGCAAGGGCACGGTGGAGCTGTCCGATGGGGTCCTGCACTTGCGCTGGAATCCGGGAGTCTACATCGGCATCGACGTCGCCAAGGCCGCCCTGGAAGCCATCTCCACCCTGACGCGGGGCGCCAGGCTGCCAATGCTGGTCGAAATTCAGGGCGTCACCCACTCCGCGGCCGCCCGGAAACTCTTCCCCGATGCATCCAGCATCTCGCGCATGGCACTTCTGGGAACCTCACCCGTTGACCGCGTCATCGCCATGTTCCGCCTGTCCCTGATCTCTGCCGGGTTCCCGATACGGTACTTCACGTCCGCTGACAAGGCGCGGGACTGGCTGCTGAAACCCTCGGACGAGGCTGGAACGTTGCTCGGCGGCACCCGGTAACCCCCAACTTATCCATGCCGGGATCTGGTCTTCGCGCCTTGGACGCCTGGTCCGGCGCACCTGCGCCGCCGGGACACACAATTCCTCCATGGGAGAAGAGTCAAGATAACAAGCCCTTGCGGCGGACATAGGTTAACTCCCACGGCTGCGCCCCCTGGCTGGTCTCCGACCAACCGTCGCGGGCAATTTCCCCGCGCAACTGGCTGAGGCTCGCCTCCAGGCCTGGAGCCCAGGCTTCTGCGGGAGGGGTGGCGTTCAGGGGCGGCCCGGGGAACGTGTCACTGACATAAAGCCTGCGGCCGTCCTCCGTCCTGCCAACGAACCGAAGCTGGGTGCGTCCGTACTGCGAGCCAAGGGTGGAGAGGATTCGTACCCACCATTTCACCGATGCGGCGTCCTCCAGTTCTATCCGCAGATGCTCCTCCATGCCGTTGCCTGTGTGCGGCTCATTTACGGACATGTCTCACTCCCGGCGAACGTAATCGGTATTCAAAAAGGCAGTTTGCCAAGGACTGGCATGGCGGAACAGGGCCGTTGGTCACCGGTGGCAGCAATGGTGCCCCGTCTACCGGGCCCATCGGCACTACCGGACGCGCCCTACGGATGGCAGGCTCCAGGGATGAAACGGCACGGCGCTCCCCGGGCCCAGCGGGAATGGGGGCTCCTCTATCTCACGGCGGGGGCATCATCGATCCTGTTCGTCCTGTTGTTGGTAGCCGCGCTGGTGCTTGACTTCCTGGCGCCTCCGCCGGTGCACGGCGGAGCCGCCACCCTGGAGTTCATTGCGGCGAATAAGGCGAACTACGTGGCCGAGCAGGTCCTGTGGATCCTGCCGAACATCCTCCCGGTGCTTGTTTTCACAGGACTCTTCGTGGCGCTTATGCCCTTCCGGAAGAGTTTGCCCTTGATCGCGCTGATCTTTGGCGCCCTGCCCTGGGCGCTCCTGCTTGCCGTCCCGGTCACCAGCAGGGGCTCCCTCAACCTCGTCTACCTCAGCGACCGCTACATGGCCACCGGGAGGGACGAGGAACGCCGCGCTTACGCTACCGCTGCTGAAGCAATCATCGCCGAGAACAACACACCTGCCATCGTGGGCGTCCTCTCCGCCTTCGGGATCCTCCTGATGGGACTGGCGATGGTGACGGCGAGGGCGCCCTTCCCGCAGTTCCTGGCGTGGTTCGGCATCGGCACCGGTGCTTTGGGAGTGGTCAGTGAGGTCCTTCGGCAGGCTGTCCCGGACTTCTACTGGGGCTACGGCATCCTGCTCTGGGTGTGGTTCATTGCCACAGGGATTGTGTTGATCCGCCTTTCGCGCCTGGCTGCCTAGCATCCCCCACCTTTGCAATCCGGGACCTTGGTCCCTAAAAGCCGGACCGGGCTTCTGGGATGGTTGTTCAGGTCGAACGGTGCACAACGCCGTGGTTGTGCACCAGCATTTCGCTGCGCCGGATACCGGCGCAGGACGTAGCCTCACCAACGGAGGCAGGACGATGGAGGAGAACCAGGCTTATGGCAGGTACGTTCGAACTGTTTGTCGATGATGATTCGCAGATTCGGTTCCGGCTAGTGATGCCCGATGGACATGTATTGGCGGTTTCCGGACAGTTCACCGACAAGCAGGCGGCGGCCGCCGCCATCGAAGAGGTACGTGAATGCGCAGGCACCGGCCTGATCCGGGATGTGGCGCCGCCTCCGCCGGGCGTTCTCCATGCTTCGGTACCGCATCCGCGATATGCGGTACGCCGCGGGACCCGCCTGCTCAACTCTGTCGGGGCAGCATAAGATAAGCGCCGTCCAAGGCCTCAGGGCGGACGGCCCTTTGACCAGGAAGACCGGTGGGGCCCATCGCTGACGATGGGCCCCACTCCTGTGCGTCTGCTGCCGGCCACGCGGCGCCAAAGCCGAGCGGGCGTCCACTACCCCCAGGGGAATCTAGAAGCCGGACGAACTACCGGAGCCGGAAAAGCTTCCGCCGCTGCTGCCGTAACCGGTGGTGCTGCCGCCGCCCCTGGCCGAATTGACGCTGCTGACCCCTGTGTTGAATCCGGAGTTGAAGGTGGCGACGGAGAAAAACTGGTACGACGGGTAGACCGTCCCCAGGATGCTTGGTTCATAAGTCCGCTGTTTATGGTGGTCCCGGCCTTCGTGGGCGGTTTCCATTTGCTCCCGCATCAGGCGTGCCTCCCGCTCATTCCTGGCAAAGCCCTCGATCACCGTTTCCGCGTGGTTCTCCAGCAACTCGGAGAGCCGGGTACGTGCTTTGTACAGCCGGTCCAGGGCCTCCTCCGGCGAGATCCGTCCGTCTGCCAGTTCTGCGGTCCACCGCTCGATCTCCCGCAGGCTTTCGTCGCGGAAGGACCGCAACGCGGCGGCCGTTGCGGAGTCCCCCTGTCCGTGCCGCTTGGCCAGGAGCTGCTCGAGTCCGGCCAAGTCCCTGCGGAACGGGGCAAGCTGCCGGTCCCAGGCGGTGGGCCACGTGTCGGCGCGGTTCAGCAGGGCGTTGCTGTCCGCGATGACGTCATCCAGCGCATCCAGTTCGGCGGCGCTGTCCGCGAACTGGCGGGCAAGCTTGAGGTTCTTCCGGCTACTCAAGGACCGCCTGCCCATTGCGTGCACCTGGTTGGACAGCTCTGTGACGGCGGCGTACCGGCTCAGGAAGGTGCGGTGTTTCTCCAGGACCTGGCTCCCATAGCGGGACGATTCCGGGATGGTCCCGGCATTCAGTTCCGTCACGTCCAGGTCCATACTGACGTTGGAGTAGCTGCGGTCCCCGCGTTCGATGTGTTTCCGGCAGGTGCTTCTGGTCACCTCCCGGACGATCAGCCATGCGGCGGCACCGAGCACCGCAATGCCGCCGGTGACCCACGCCGTGATCGTGAACGCGGCGGACCTGTACCACGGCTGGTTGATCAGCTCGGCGCCACGTCGAATGCCTGCCACCGTTCCTTCGGTCCATTGGGCGTCCCGGAACAGTTCCTTCGACGCGTCCTGGATGTCGCTGCGCTGTTCCAGCGACACCTTCCGGTCCTCGCCCATGTAGGTCCCCACGTGGCGGCCCACAGGGTCCAGCGCGAAAATGAACAGCCCGTCGGCCCATTTTTGGCCGTCGGCACTGATCCATTCGGGATGCCTGGACCGGGCAAACTTCAGCACTTCTTCGTTGAGGTTGTCCTCCGCTTTTCCGTTGTAGGTGAAGACGGCAACGCGGGTGGGCTCGTAGAACTGGATGCGTTCGACGGCGGGCAGCAGCGTGTTCTGGTCAAGCACCCCTGCGGTGTCCTCCACAATGACAGCCACGGGTGCCACTGCGCTGCCTGGGACAGCGAACCCCAGGAGCAGGGCAGCCAGGGCAAGCATCATCGCGGCAATCCGGCTGACCACGCTGCCCATATCCCTCCCCAATATTTAGAATCAGGATGGGCCAACGTGCAGGGCCGCCAAAGGGCCGAAGGTCCCGCTGGTGAGGCTCGGTCTGATGGGAGCGGAGTCACATGACGCAGGAACCCGGAGCCGTGGTGGTCGGCTATGACGGATCGGATGAGGCCGCGGCCGCTGTCCGTTGGGCAGCCAGGCACGCCCGGGCGGTGAACCGCCGGCTCCACGTGGTGCATTGTTCACTATGGCCGCTGCTCACCAGGCACCTGGGTCCGGTTCCGGGCGTGTCAGGCAGTGGCCTGGAACAGTCAGCCCAGGCCGTCCTGGAAGAGGGCGTGGCACAGGCGGCAGCAGAGGTTCCAGGCCTTCAGGTCAGGAGCACGTTGCTTCACGGAGTGCCTGCACAGCTTCTGGCCCGTGTTTCCAGGGGAGAAGAACTTCTGGTTGTCGGCAGCCGCGGCCTGGGCGGTTTCCTGGGCCTGCTCGTGGGTTCCGTGAGCCTGGAGCTGGCAGCCACCGCTGCCTGCCCCGTCGCCGTGATCCGGCAGGACCTCCACCCGGACGGGCCGGTCGTCGCCGCCGTCGACGCTTCAGGTTCCCCCACAGCGCTGGAGGATGCCTGTGCCCTGGCGACGGCATGGCGGGCCCCACTCGAGGTAGTCCATGTCCAGCACCAGCCCCCGGGCCGCCGGCGATCGGACACTCAGGACTCCGACAGTGACGCCCGGACAATCCTGTCGTCCGCGTTGGCCCATGCACGTGCCGCGGCACCCGCTATCCGCATTGACGGAAAGATCCTTACGGACAGCTCGGTCCCGCATGCCATCCTCCAGGCCTCCGCAGAAGCCCGGATAGTGGTGGTGGGCTCCCAGGGCCAGGGCATCCTCAGGGAAACCATGGGCTCCACCGCCCATGCAGTCCTGCACCACGCCCAGGGCCCGGTCCTCATCTCCCGTCGGGGCAGTTGAAACAGCGGCAGTTGGAGCAGCGCAGTTGAAGCAGCCGCCCATCTGCTGATGACGGGGAATGCAGGTGGAGTGTCGTCCCGCTGCCGCCCGAACCTGGCGCCTAAGCTGGTCCGGTGACCCCAGTTCCCTCCCCCGATCCGCTGGATGTCGTCGTCCACTCCGGTCCGGCTGACTGGTGGGTCATCCTTGCGGGGTTGGGGCCCCTGGCCGTCCTCATCGCCGCCCTGCTGGCCTTCTACATCAACTGGCGCACCCTGAAACAGCGCACTGCCGCGGACAAGACAGCCCTGGATCAAAAGCGCGAAGCCGATGCCAACGCCCTTCAGCAGAAGACCGAGGCGGACAGCAGGGCGGAATGGTGGCGCCGCACCCAGTGGGCATTGGACCGGGCGCTGGACCCGGATGAAGGGACCAAGGCGCTGGGGCTGGCAACCCTGGAGGTCCTGGCCAGGAGCGAGTTGGCCCGGACCGAGGAACTCGAGTTGTTCGATATCGCCTGGAAGAGCGTGTCCGGGGACGAGAACGGCGAGGAGAACGGGGACGATGGCCAGGTGGACGCCGGGCCGGGGCAGGAGCTGGCCTTCGTGGACGACGGCGGCAACTTAGGCGAGAATGGAACGACGGATGACGACAGTACCAAGGAGGTTGGACCGTGAGCGCAACATCGCCTGAACATCGTTTCGTCCACACTCCCCGGAACACCGCAGCCAAGCCGGCCAAGAAAACCGGTTCGGCCGCCGAGCACCGTGTCCAGGTTGCGGCGGCGCGGCTCCGCGTCACGCTCGATCAACGCCTGGGCCGCGAAACGCCCGCCAAGACCAAGGCATTGGCCAAGGAACCGATCTAATTCCCGCCCCGGTGTTTGAGGTACGACGGCGCGTGGTGGAGTTCGGTGCGCAGTGGCTGCGGTAATTCTCGGGTGCGACACAAATAGGCTTCTGCGCTGGGACTACCGTGCCGTCGTCGCGCACGTCGCGGAATCCGGCAGGGCGGTGGAGCGGTGGTGCCTGGAGCAGCACCCGGACGCCGGCCCTGGCCTCAGCCCGGGCACCGAAGCCTGGCTCCTGCTGTGCGGCAGCAATGAAGCCGGCAGCGGCCTGATCGGTCACGGAGTGGTCGCGTCGGAGCCGTACCAGCTGGCTGGAACGGGCGAATGGTTCGTCGCCGTCGCCTTCGATGCGCTGCTCGCACTGGGTGAGCAGATACGGCCCGGCATCCTTGGCGACGGGCTCCCCCGTGACCACTGGCCCAAGGCGGGCGGACCTTCCCTGGTGGCCTTGCCGCCGTCGTACGAGCCTCCCCTGCGCCGGCTGTGGCGTGCTTGCGGGCCCACGACGGCGGGACGCGCTGAGGTGGTCGGGGGCAGCCTGCCGCCCGACGCCGTCAGCACCGTTCAGGTAAGCCGCTACGAACGGGACCTCGACGCGCGGCGGGTCTGCCTTGCGTTTCACGGCACATCGTGCGCCGCCTGCGGGTTCTCTTTCGAGTCCGCCTACGACGGCAACGCACCGGAGGCGCTCGCCGTGCACCATGTGGTGCCGCCGGACATGCTGGACAGCGGATACCAGCTGGACCCCATAGCCGACCTCATTCCGCTGTGCCCCAACTGCCATGCGGTGGCCCACAGCGTGAACCCGCCGCGCACGGTGTCCGAACTCCGGAACATGGGCTCCGCCTCCAGCCCGGTGATGAGGGGTGAGGTGGTGACAACCCTGGCCCTGAGGGCCCAGGAGGACGCGCGGCGGATCATGGAAGGCGGGCAGGGGTAGGCCCGGGCCACCGGCTCGTAAAATGGAGGAATGACGGTGGCTGCCCATTCCGGTGGCGCGTTCCCGCTGGCCCGCCGGGCCCGGACTGCGTTGCGCCGCGTACCTGTGTGGACGTGGCGGCTGCTGATGCGTTCGGTCAGCTCGCGGGAGCGGATACGGTTCAACACGGATCCCGTCACCGAGGTGGCCTATGTCCACGACCTCGACTATGTGGGCGATGGCCTGCGCGCCCACCGCCTGGATGTAGTGACACCCTTCTCGGTGGCACAGGCGTCGGCTCAAGATGCGGTGGCAGATGGCAGGGGCCTGCCGGTCTACGTCTATTTCCACGGCGGAGGATGGACGTCCGGCGACAAGTCAGCGTTGACCAAGTACTGCGCCAACCAGGCCTTGGGCGGGATGGTGGTGGTCAACGTCAACTACCGGCACGCGCCGCGGTTCCACATGGGGCACGTGCTCGAGGACGCGAACGCCGCCCTTGCATGGGTTGTGGCCAACATCAAGGAGTACGGCGGGGACCCTGCGCGCCTGATCCTGGGCGGGGACTCCGCGGGCGGGCAGATTTCGGCCCTGCTCACCGCCATCAGCCTGCGCCCTGAGCTCGCCGCACACTACTCGCTGCTGCCGGCCGTTCCGGCGGGGCATGTGAAAGGGCTTGTCCAGCACTGCAGCGCCGTCGATTTTTCGGTGTTTTTTGAAAGCGGCTTTGTCCTCAGCCTGAACTTCGTTCGCATGCTGCTGCCGGCCACGGCTCCCCTGACACCAGCACGACTGAAGTCTGCAGCCGGGTACCTGTCCCCTATCGAGTGGCTGGACGGGAGCCACCCGCCGGTCTTCGTCACCACCTCCGAGCGCGACTTCTTTTACCGGTCCAACCTCAATTTCATCGAGCGACTGCAGGACCATGGCGTTCCAGTGGATGCCCTCATCTACCCCTGGGCCAGCGCCAACACCGAACATACCTGGCAACAGGATTACCGCTACCCGGAATCCCAGGAAGTGTACCGGCGGCTCCATGCCTTCGTGGGCAAGGTGGCGGGTCTACCCTCTGCCGCTGACTAGGCCCCGCCGGCTGGGTTATCTTGGGACCATGTCGGAGCCGGGCCAACGAGAGTACGGGGTTGACCCCGAGGAATTTGGCTCTGCCCGCGTGGATGCGGCTGCCCTGCTGGATGCGGAGCTGGGGGACGTCGACTGGTCGGTGCCGCCGCCTGGCTCGGTGCACTTTACGCTGGACGTCCCCAGCGGCAAGCTCGCGGCCATGGCCTTGGGCAATCCGGAGGATCCGTGCGTCGTCCTGGTCCCCGGTGCCACCGGATCCAAAGAGGACTTTTCCCTCATGCTGCCGGACCTGGCCGGCGCGGGGTACTACGCCCTGACGTACGATCTTGCCGGCCAGTACCAGTCGGCGGGCGCAGGGCCGGAGAACCTGGTGCCGCCCCGGAAGCACTACGACTACCGGTTGTTCGTGGACGACTTCCTGGCGGTTATGGAATCTACGGCAACCCCTGTGCATGTTGTGGCCTATTCCTTCGCGGGCATCATCGCCCAGCTCGCCTATGTTGAGCGGCCGGACCTCTTCCGGTCCATCACCTTCCTTGGGTGCCCGCCGGAACCGGGCCCGAGTTTCCGGGGTGTGAGCCGCATTGGCCGGTTCAGCACGTGGGTCAACGGCAGGGCAGGCGCCGCGCTGCTCATTTGGGGAATCCGCAGCGGCAGGGTGGCCCACGTACCTCCAGGAAGGCAGCGGTTCGTAAACTACCGCTTCCGTTTCACACGCCGCTCCTCCATCCGCGATATCTACACGCTGATGCAGAACGTCCCGGACCTACGGCACGAGCTGGCTGAGGCCCCGCTTCCCAAGTTCGTGGCCGTCGGCGAGCATGACCTGTGGCCGCTCCAGCTGCACCGGCTGTTCGCGCAGGCAATCCGTGCCCGGATCGGCGTCTACCGGGGTGGACACAGCCCTTGCGAAACGTCCCCGCATGAGTTCAGCCGTGACCTCCTTGCGCTTTATGCGAAAGCTGAGGAGGCGTAGTGAGGGTGCATACCTCACCTCGATGCGGCTTCGGCGCGCTGGCGGAGGGTGAGCAGCATCTTCCGCATCATCCAGATGTCGCCGAATTCCACGAGTGCCGAGAACAAAATTGCGGGTGAAAACCAGCGGTAGCGGGCGCGGATACGGCTGACAAGCCGGGTTGAACCTTCGCTCATGGGCTCAAGCTGCCATGTCCAGCTGTTATCCCCCGGCGTGCCCCAGACCATGGAAAGTGGCGGGTCAATCCTCTGGACCGGGATGCCGTGTTTGCCGTCGGGGCTCATGGGAACAATGTCACCTACGCTAAGGTCCTGCAGCTCAGGGATGATGCGCCGTGCACTCGGGCGCCCCAGGTTGTCCAGGATGTCGTAGCTGTACCAACCGCCGCGGCCAAGCCCCGCTTGGACCAGCCATGGCCATATCCGTTCCGGCGCTGCGCCGATGGTGATGGCCCTCGTAGCGTTGAACGTCGGTTTGGGCACCAGTTCGTCGCCGGGCATCGCCCGCGAGACCTCTTCCGGCGTGGCGCCCCAAGTGAGTTGCCAGGGACGAAACCAGCGGATGTAGGCGCCCGCCACGGCCGCGGTCCCCAGCACAGGGAGCAAGCTTGTCGGCAGTCGCATCCCCCCAGTTTGGAGAGCTTCCCGGACCCGGAACAGTGCTAAATGTCCCGGTGCCTCTTAGTGCCCGGCCAACCGGTGCAGGATAGCCGCGCAAAGGGAGGCCCCGTTCATCAACGCCAGGAGGGTCACCGCCGGTACGCCAAGCGCCCATGCCGCGCGCCGCCGTCGTGCCTGGACAACAAGGTGCCTGAGCGCGTCGAAGTTTTGTTGAAGCAGCTGCGGGTCATTTTGTGCTGCCGGACGCTTGTGCCAAGTGCCAGGCTGGACGGCGACGCCGGAGATACGGGCCAGTTCCGCCCAGGCGAGCACTGGGCTGGACCTGCGCAGCCAGCGCGCCAATTGGGCGTCGGTGACCACCACCGCCTGCTCGGGGCGCGCCTTTATAGTCAGCGTCTTGGGCTCGACTATGACGACGACGGCAGTCACCTTAACAGGAAGGCCCGCCGCGGCAGTCAGCAGCTTTGAGGCGCGGGCAGCTTCGTGGGCCGCATTGTAGAGGTGCCGGGTCTTCCTGCCGGCAACCATGAGGGTCCTGCCTGCCACCCAGACCGACTGGCCGGAATGGTTCTTCGTGTTGATGGTGAAGACGCCGGCGGGGCCGATCAGCACGTGGTCTATGTCGGAAGAACCTGCCCCGACCGGGACGGCGTGGAGAACCAGCCATTCGGGTCCCAGATTTTCCAGAATCTCTCCGACCACCAGCTCACCGAGGGCACCTCGGTACCAGGGTGAGCTTTCCGCACTGAGGGGGCTCATTCCGAGGATCCGCTGAAGCGTAGAGCGCGGCGGCACCTTGCCCTGCAATGCCAGCAACTCCTCGATGACGGCCTGGCCGGGTACACGGGCCCCCAAGTGTGGCGGTGCTGAATGACTGCTCACGGTTTTCTCCCCCACTTTGTGATGCGTGCATGATGAGCGTAGGGGCTGCAGTGCGTGTCCGGACCGGTTATTGGGTTTCCTGGCAGCATCTTTCCCGAATACTTGGGCAACGCTGCGGTTTGTCTTAGCGTGCAGCCAGCTTCCGGGAACTGCGGCCCGCGGGCTACGATCGCCAACACGCCTCGAGGCAATGGTGTGGCTCGACGGCACAGGAGGAGAATGGCGTGGCCCGAGGATCGAAAATGAACGGACCCCACTGGCGTCGCGTGCTGGCGGCGCTGGGCAACAGTGATGCCAGGACCGCCTATGCCCAGATAGTACTGGGGGCGGCCCCCAACGATATCCTGCCTGACGTGAAGGAGCAGCGGCGCCACCGGGCCATCGCCGCGCTGCTGGAGTCCGGGCTCGTCCAGCGGCGGGCATCCGGTGAGCTGGTGGCGGAGGAGACCATCTTCCGGGACCTGCTGGCCCAGCAACCCCGCCGGCAGCCACAGACCGGGCTGGACAGGTTCATGCGACTGGGCCGAATAGAGAGATATCCGGCGAACCTTGCAGAACGTAGGGCGCTGTTGGCGAGGATCGCCACCGAGGCCATCGCACCCGGCGAAAAGCTCGCTGAAAGGCAGGTCAATGAGCGGCTGCTCAGTTATACCGATGACGTGGTGCTGCTGCGCCGCTACATGGTCGACTTCGGCGTCCTGCAACGCACCCCTTCGGGTTCTGCCTACTCCTTAGCGGACTAACCGGCCCCTGCCCTGAGATGGTGTGCAGTAGTTTGGACGGGCCGTCAGCATCCCCGTCGGACTGGTGCTGGCCCAACTGCGTGCTTCATGACTGCTGCGATCCCGCACCCAGCCGCCAACTGAGCCTTCCCTCCTACTCCTGTCGTCTAGAGAATCCGCTGGAACATGCGGTGGTCCTGCCATAACCCGGCTATCCGCAAATAGGCTCGCGCGGTGCCGTAGGACTCGAATCCATTCTTCTCCAGCACCCGCTGTGATGCCGGATTGTGCACCAGGGTCGCGGCCTCAAGACGGTGCAGCGCGAGGTCATGTTTGGCGATGTTGACAGCGGCTGCCACCGCCGCCGTCATGATCCCGGAACCCTGCAAAGCTTGGTCCACCCAGTAACCCAGATGTGCATTTTGGAAGGCACCCCGCACGATCGAACTCAGGGTCAGCAGGCCGACGACCTCATCTTTACGCACCAACACCATTGGAAGGCCGGTGCCCGCAGAAAGTTCCTGTCGCTGCCTGGTGATCACCTCTTGTTGTCCCTGGACTGTGTAGAACTTGTCGGGACGAATCGGTTCCCACGGCGCAAGATGGGCGCGGTTCTTCTGAAACGCCTCAGCCAGCGCCCTGGCGTCCAGCTTCTGGACTGGCCGGAGGACAACGCCTTCAAGGAGTTCCGAAGAGAAGTGCATCTATTCACACTACCCAGCAGGACGGATCCGTCGGGCCCGCGCGCTACAGAGTTACCTCTGTCGGTACCCGCGTGCCCACAGGACCTCGGCGACGCCGCCCAAAGCAAGTGGGACGGTCACGGCGGCGGCCAAGTGGCGTAGCAAGCTGAAGGGGTTCGTCCATGCGGCCCACCGGCCGACGAAGCTCATGTCGCCTAGACTACTGCCATGCCTACACTTGTTCACGAGTTTTCCTGGCCTGACCGGGTCGTTATCGGCACCGTCGGTGTTCCGGGGGCGCGTACGTTCTACCTGCAAGTACGGACAGGCAGGCAAATTGTAACCATCGGTCTGGAAAAGCAGCAGGCAGCTCTGCTCGCAGAGAAGATAGACGAAATTCTCGACCAGCTCAACACCCTTGAGGGCAATCCCTTCAGCGTCCCCACGGGTACTCCTATCGAGTTGGTCGATAACGACCCGCTTGAGGTCGTTGAAGAGCAATTCCGAACCGGCGCCATGAGCCTGGGTTGGGACCCGACGACGGCGCAGGTGGTCATAGAGGCTTACCCCATCAGCGATGTCGATGGTGATGGTGATGACGAATCTTTTGACCAGGACGACGCTGAGGTACCCGAAATGGTGTTGGTGAGAATGCCGGTGGGCACCGCTCGCGCATTCACCAAGCGCACGCGTGAGGTGGTGGGCGCCGGCCGTCCACTATGCCCGCTCTGCGGGTACCCCATGGACACCGAGGGTCACGTCTGCTCCCCTCCCGAAAACTGATAGGGCGCATCGGCCGACCGCCGGCGCAGCGCCTTGAACGCAGTCATCGCCTAAGAGGGCGTCAATACGACGCGCTGAAGATTCTGGAGAGTGGCCGGTCCGGCTGCGATGTCAATAACGCCAGCGTCTGAGTTCAGGCTAATGACGTGAAAGTCCAACGGCACTTCCTGCTTGGCATCCTGGCGGTTGGCCTTCCGTGGTGGGAACTCCGTGGCCCTAAGCCCCGTAAGCGCCTTGCTGCGGCCACTGGCTATCAGTTCGCCGTGGACGGTCGGCTGGAAATCGATCCGTCCCGGGCCTGGGCTGGCGACGCCCATCTGCCATGTGCTGCTGAGCGAGCCCGGCGATGAGTCGGGGAAGCGCAGGAAGATGACAAATTTGCCGGGCTCATCCGGCTTGGCCGCGTCCGTCGGGAACCGCGTCGTCATAAAGAACACGCCGCCGCCGATCATCAGCGCATAGAAGGCGGCATTGGCGACCGCGTCTTCGAGAGTGCCCCCAAGGATGAGACCAGCCGCCAGGATGGCGGCGCAGGCCACAACGCCCACCAAAACTGCACGGAGCGCGGGATGCATTTCGCCCCACTTCCTCATGGCGCCATCCTAGGGCCGGACCCTTTCCCCCGCTACGGCCCGTCGTTTGGGAGCAGGACGAAAACGTTCGTGGCCGGAATCGGGTACTACAGTGGAGGCATGGCTGCCAGTCGGAAACCGCTCGACGAGCTGCGCGAAACCATCGGCCACCTGGCCGATCAGCTCAAGCTGCCCGGTTCGGAGCGCGTCGACGACCTCGTTGGCGATCTCGTTGGTCCCAGGCCCGGGCCGGCCCGGCCGCTGTCCGAGGTGCAGGCCGAGCTCGACGCGCTGGTCGGGCTGGAGACGGTCAAAGAACAGGTGCGGGCACTCGTCGCACTGCTCCAGGTCCAGGCCCGCCGCAAGGCCCACGGCCTACCGGAGGTGGCCACATCACAGCACCTGGTGTTCCTGGGAAACCCAGGCACGGGCAAGACCACTGTGGCGCGGCTTCTGGCGGAGATGTACCGCGCGGTAGGGCTGCTGCAGAAAGGCCACCTGGTGGAGGTGGACCGTTCCGGCCTGGTGGGGCAGTACGTCGGACAGACCGCCATCAAGACGGACCGGGTCATCCGCCGTGCCCTGGACGGCGTCCTGTTCATCGACGAGGCCTACGCCTTGGCTCCGGAGGACGGCCGGATGGACTTCGGCCCCGAGGCGATCGAGGTCCTGCTGAAGCGGATGGAGGACCACCGGCATCGCCTGGTGGTGATCGTGGCCGGATACCCGCGGCTGATGGAATCCTTCCTGCTCTCGAACCCCGGGCTGCGCTCCCGGTTCGCCCGCGAGATCACATTCCACGACTACTCCGTCGACGCACTCCAGACGATCTTCCGCCAGATGCTGGCCCAGCACGAGTACAGGCTGGAGCCGGGTGCGGACCAGATGCTGCGCCGCATCCTCGCCGGGCTCCACGCGGGTGAGGACTCCGGCAATGCACGGTTCGCCCGCACGCTGTTCGAGCAGGCGCTGAACCGCCAGGCGCTGCGGCTGTCGCTTGACGAGGAACAAAGTCTCGACGCACTCGATCGTGAGGCAGTTATGACGCTCACCGCGGACGACATCGTTGAGGCCGCACTGGCCCTGGGTGAAGAACCGGAACCCGAACCGATACCGGAGCCGGAGCAGCCACGCTGGTGGCGCTGGCTGGTCTGACGGAATTTGCCGC
This sequence comes from Arthrobacter sp. FW306-07-I, assembly GCF_021800405.1. Classification (NCBI taxonomy): domain Bacteria; kingdom Bacillati; phylum Actinomycetota; class Actinomycetes; order Micrococcales; family Micrococcaceae; genus Arthrobacter; species Arthrobacter sp. FW306-07-I. The sequence goes on from NZ_CP084550.1 coordinate 2,465,128, forward strand.
GCCGCCCTGGACCACGTCCTAGTAGTCGATGGCTTTCCGGTCCATGGACTTCAGCGCCGCAAGCCGTGCCTCCACTTCGGTCTGCTCGCCGAGGTCTTCCAGGGAGGCGAACTGGGCGTCCAGTGATGAGGCGGCGAGTTCCTGCTGGCCGCGGACGGTGGCTTCCTGGCGCCGGACCTTGTCCTCGTAACGGCCGATCGCCGAAGTTGGGTCCCCGCCGTCCAGGGCCTTGAGCGCCTCGTGCACTTGGGACTGGGTGGCCGCGACCCGGGCGCGGTTCGCCAGCTCGTTGCGCTTAGCGGTCAGCTCCCCGAGCTTGCCCCTCATCATGTCCAGGCCGTTCTTCAGCTGGTCGACCACCCGGTTCTGCGCGGCCAGAGCAGGTGCCTGGGCCTTCGCGGTGGATTCGGCAGTCAGCTGCCGGCCGATGGCGACCTTGGCGAGGGCATCGAACTTGTCCGCGTCAACACTGTTCCCCGCGGCGCGGAACTCATCGGCCTTCCGGGAGGCTGCGATGGCCTTCTTGCCCCACGTGTTGGCGTCGTCCACTGCCCGCTTGTAGTCGTCTTCGGCCATGCGAAGGTTGCCGATCGTCTGGGCCACTGCGGACTCGGCTTCGCGGATGTTTTCCGAGTAGTCGCGGACCATCTGGTCCAGCATCTTCTGCGGGTCTTCGGCGGAATCGAGGAGGGCGTTCAGGTTGGCCTTGGCGAGCTGGGCGACACGGGAGAAAATACTCTGCTTCACTGCGGTCTTTCTATCGTTGGTGGAATTGGCATCCTATCCGACGGCCAGCAATCTGGGACCCAGCGGTAGTGACGTGGCCACTCTTGAGCAAACCTTGTGCCCATCGTGGGCTGCCGTTTAGGAACGGGTCCTATCTTTGAGGGCAAGATCCTGTCGCTGGGGCAGGTTCTACACATGGGGACAGGGCCGGCGGCCGCAGCATCCCGAGACCGGATGCAGCCCCCCAAACCGCCGCCGGCCCTTAAACCCGGGTCACCCAGACTGCCCCCGCACGCGGCGATGGTTCCGCTCAGCGTGGCGTGCGCGTCAACGGGATGCTACGAATCCACGGCGGTCGTCCATGCTGGGGAGCTCTTCTTGGGGAAAGAGCCCGGCCAGGATCCGATCCGATTCCGCCTGTGCCGCGACGTCGAAGGCTCCGCCCGTGACGAGTAACTCGTCAGCTCCGGAGGTCGCGAGCAGGTGCTGGACTTGGGTCCGTACCTCGGAGGCCGTGCCGTAGAGCGATGTGGACAGGCTTCTTTCGACCGCTTCCTTTTCGCGGACAGTCAGCCCGGCCCACTCGGTGGGACCCACGGGCGCCAGGGCAGCGAATTCACCGGTGGTCCTGGAACGGGCCAGCGCGATGGCTTCGGGCAAAAGCAGTTCCCTTGCCGCTTGGTGAGTCGCGGCCGCCGCTACGTTCGCGGAAACCATGATGTAGGGCCGCTGGAACCAGCGTGATGGACGGAACTGTGAGCGATACCTGTCCAGCGCCGGGAGTCTGCCGTTCTGGTCTGTCCGGAACACGGCTGGCCCGCCCAGCACTACAGCCAGGCCGGCACGGGCTGCAATTTCGATTCCCGAACCCGTGGCCAGCACGAATACCGGTGTAGCCGAGTCGTTCCGCGGCCGGGCTGTGATGGATGCGGTTCCGGACAGGTAGGCAAGCAGTTCGGCCAGCTGGTCTTCAAACCGCTCAGCCTCCTGTTTCCCGGCGCGAAGCGCATCCCGGACTGCCGGGGTGAAACCGACAGACCGGCCGACGCCCAAGTCGATCCGCGCGGGATGAAGAGCCTCCAGCGTGGCCGCCTGCTCGGCCACCACGAATGGCTGGTGGTTGGGAAGCATGACGCCTCCTGAACCGACCCGGATGGAGTGCGTCCGGGCAGCAACGGCGGCCATCAGCACGGCGGGTACGGAACCGGCAATGCCCGGCACCGCATGGTGCTCTGCGACCCAGAAGCGGTGGTAACCCCATTCCTCGGCCCGCTGGGCCCGTTCCAGCACCCGGTTCAGGGCGTCGGCAGCAGGAAACCCCTCCCGGGCGTTGGCACGGTCGAGCATGGAAATCCGGGGAAGGGTCATACTGCTGGAACCACTCCGGGCGAGGAAGAATTCCTCTCCCGGCTACGGATTCCGGGTCCGCCGGATGTAGTTGCACGTCCTTAAGACCTGCCCACGTGAATGTCAGACCCTCCCTCAATAATGAGTACATGGCAAGCGAAGCAGTGGAGAAGGCGTTTGGGGCGATGGACGACGCCATTGCCATCATCCGCGCTGCAGTGGCTGGGCCACATTTTGGGCCGGCGTCGGGCACTGACCCCCTGGCTTCTGTCGCTGACGGGTGCCTGGACATCCTTGCCTTGAGCGCACGGGTTGAGGCTCGCATCGCGGCCTTGAAGGCCGAGGCAACGGCTACGTATGCGGAATCGGCGCGATCCGCGGCCCCCTTGGACGTGCCGGTCCAGGCCCAGGAGATGGCCATAGCCGCTGAGGTGGGCTGCGTACTGGCCATCGGCGATCGGGCCGCAGCCACGCTTCTTGAGCAATCCCACGCTTTGACTACGTTCCTACCCCTTACCCTGGCGGCACTTCAGGAGGGAACAGTTTCGTGGCAACACGCCAAGGTGATCGTCGATGAGACCGCCACCCTTGACCGCGACGCAGCGGGTGCACTTGAAGCCCAATTCCTCGATGCCGGCGCGCTCAACCCTGTCCGCGGCTGCCCGGCCGGCGAGATGCCGGCCTTTAGGTTCCGGCGGAAGGCCCGGACGTGGCGGGAACGGCACCACCCTGACAGCATCGAAAAACGCCATGCGAAGGGTGCGCAGGACAGATGCCTGGAATACACCCCCGAACAGGACGGGATGGCCCGCGTGTCCGCCTACCTGCCAGCGGACCAGGCAGCCGCGATCTGGAACCGCATCACCGCGATCGCGCGGGGCCTCCAAGGACCCCACGAGGACCGAACGCTCACCCAGTTGCGGGTAGATATTCTCGCAACGGCAGCCCTCCGCAGCGAAGTCGGCTGCACCCGCTGCAGCAGCGGCAGTACCGGCAGCAGCGCAGCAGCCGACGGTCCAGCCGATATCCCCACGCCCCGCGCCGAGGTTCTGGTCAGCGTACCTGTGTTCTCCCTGCTCGGACTGACGGAGGAGCCAGCAATGCTGGACGGGTTCGGCCCCATACCCGCCTCCATGGCACGCAACCTGGTGGCCAATGGAGCGGATTCGTTCCATCGCGTGCTCGTGGACCCTCGCGATGGGGCACCTTTGGAAATCGGTCGCACCAGCTACCGGCTCACAAAGGCTATGCGGAACTGGCTGCGGATGCGCGACGGCAAATGCCCATTTCCCGGATGCAGCAACCACTCCTTGGACAACGAAGCCGACCACCTCCTGGCCTGGCACCACGGCGGAACCACCGGGATCGCCAACCTGGGACAACCTTGTCCCCGGCACCACAGACTCAAACACGCCAGCGGTTGGACACCGACGCCGGCAACGAAAAATGAGCCGCCCGGCTGGGTTTCACCTTCAGGGCGGAAGTACAAAAGCGAACACCAGGACTGGGAACCGCCACAATGGCCGTCTTCGCTCGCGCCAATAGCCGGGCAGTGGCAACCACAACGGCCCTGCACACCTATGCCCACCGCTCTGGGTGGGACCGTGGACTACCTTCGGATACCGCCTTCGGCGGGAGAAGAGTTTCTCCGCGCCTACCTCGATGCCAAGTAAGCTGCCAGGAAAGCCGAAAGGACTCCGCACGACGTGTGCGGAGTCCTCTTGGTGGCATGACGGGAAGGTGCGTGGGCGGGCGTTGTGAGACCCAAGGTTACTTGGCGAAAAGCGCCAGATGCGGACCACCGCGATTCTCCTGTTTTGGCGGACTACTGCCCAGGTCGACCTACTGACCTATTTGGCGAAATCGATAGGCACCGTGAACTGTCACGCCACTAATAGTGCAGGGTACCGATCTTTGTAACCATCTCATGGGTGATGCAACCATGACGTGTACTTTAAAGGCGGCCTGGACCTGCACCCTATTTTGGACGTCCGGCGACGTCGCCCGCTCGGCGCTCCCTGCATCCTCTTGGCGCCGAGAACGAATCGAACTCCGGCTCTGCCATAGGCTGGGCTGGTTCTTCGGCCGTAGATCCTCGACAGGGAGGACATTACCGTGGTCTGGCGGACAATGAGGGGTCTGTTTTCCACTGCATAGGAATCCTGCTCAGGGATGGAACGTGGCGGACTTTCCTGACCCACTAACAGAAAGGTCCCGGTCCGTTGAGTCGGGTCGGGGCCTTTTCGTGCGTCGGGTCAGGCGCCCCGCCTCTCCTTGGCCACGCTCATGCTGATGAGCACTGTGGCCGGGGCTGCCAGTGACAAGAGCATCAGGGGTGCGATCACTCCGACAGTTGCGAACGAAAGGAGTGCAGCCAAGACGGCGACTCCGGAGCAGACAAGCGCGAAGATCTGAACGCCTTTGCTCCTTCGCAGTGCCAGCACCAGGATGCCGGCGGTGAGGGCCGTCAGGCCCAGGAGGAGCAGGCCGAAGCCGAAGCCTGCAACCGCGGTGACGAGCATCCAGGCGCCCATCACGATGGTCATGACGCCGGCGGCGGTGCGGATGCTGGACTTGGGCGGCAGCGGGGCTGTCCAGCCAGGCTGGGCCTGGTACGGGTACGGTGCATTCTGCGGGTACGTCTGGGCGTAGGCCGGCTGCCCATAACCCTGTGCTGGGTACGGCTGTGGCTGCACGTAAGACTGCGGTGGGCGCGGCTGCTGGCCGTACGGAGCCGGCGGTGCTTGATGGTACTGCGGCGGTTGGTTAGGTGGCTGGCCGGGCGCGGCGAACGGCTGGTTGCTGGGCTGCGGTTCCGGTGGCACCGGCGGGTCGTTCTCGGTCATCTGATCCCCCAGGACGTGGTGATGTTGGGGACAGATTACATGTGCGCGGAGCTCATCGAGACTCAGATGGCCAAAGCTGATGCCATCTTGAGTTTCCCCAGAACCTCGAGCATCTCTCCGTGAACCCAGCCGTTGCTGGCCGCCAGATTGATTGTGTCCGTGCCTGCCCGGAAGTGGAGGTCCTGCCCCTTCCAGTCTGTGGTGATGCCGCCGGCTTCGGCGAGGACGAGCAGACCCGCGGCAACGTTCGGGGGTTCACCCCGGCTTCGAAGTCTCCTCCGGGTGCAGACAGGCGAAGATTCGGGCACGGCAAAGGGCGGCCGGATGGTCCCGACCGCCCTTTGTAGCGCTACTTGGTGTTGAGCACGTTCCAGAGGATCAGGTCGTGCGCGTGACGGGCCTTGTCGTCGCCCCGGAAGTCCGCTTCCTTCACGCTTCCCCCCGTGTCGATGCCGATGCTTGAGGTCGATGCGAACCGGCCCATCATCGACTTGTTGGAGAGCATGGAGACGGACCGGATGTTCTTGTAGGGCACGGAGACGATGGCAAGCTTGTTGCCGACGAAGCTCTTGTCCTGCAGGATGACCCGCATGTTGGTGATGCCGACGAAGCCGGTGCCGACTCCGATGCAGTCGTATACCGCGTACACGATCTCGCCCTGCAGCAGGCCGGCGTTGATCTGCGCCAGTTGCTCGGGCCTGTCATGGATGATTTCAGTCAAGATGTCGTCCCCTTTGAATCGTTGGTGGCTGGCAGAGTCAGTCGCGGAGCGGGACACCGTGTGCGTCTGTACGGAAGTACGCCGAACCGGCGATGATCATGATGCCTTCGATAAGGCCCCACAAACCGACAACAAATCCAAGGCCGAACGTCACGAAGCCCAGCACGATCGTCAGGATGAGCTGGATGACGGCGATCTTGGTGTAGCCCAGGTAGAAGCGGTGGATGCCAAGTCCGCCCAGGAAAATCCCCAGCAGACCCGCGACGATCTTCGACTTCGGCTGCGGGTAGCTGAAGGCCGGGTTCGGCATCGGCGGCTGCCCCGGGTACTGCTGTGCCTGCGGCTGGGGCGCCGGCGGGTAGGCCTGGTGCTGCGGCTGGCCAGCATACGGCTGCTGCGGGGCCTGGTACTGCGGCTGACCCGCATACGGCTGTTGGGGGCCTGCCGGGTAGCCCTGCTGCGGCTGGGGAGCCGTCGGGGACTGTCCGCCCTGGTACGGCGCGGGGACTGGGGGCTCGGAGATCTCCCCAGGAGCAGAGCTGGGGTCGGAGTGAGGGTGGGTCATAATGTACCTTTCATTGAGGTGGTGATGCGCCACGGTGCCCGGGCGGCAGCACCGTCAACGACGGCTTCCCCCAAGGATCCACGTGCCGTCATTATTCTGACGGATTAAAGCTGATGTGGCGCCTATTCGCGCTATGTTTCCTAGCCGAACGCCCCGCGGGCATCCGGTTCTTTTCGGGATTGGGCGACGTGCACAATGGCTAAGGTCCACCACAGAACAAATGGCGTGCCACTCGATCCCAGCCTGACTCTCAGTTGACCATGAAGAGGCTCCGGCGCGCTGATCGTGCCGGGGACTCTTTATGGTCACGGCATCGGCGCTGACCGAGACCAGTTTCTTCGCTATCAGCTCCAGCATGCCGTCGCTCCAGTACGTCCAGTTGCCAACGGCGCAAACCGGATAACGCCTGGCGTTGTCTTCGGTTGTCTTCCCCGTTGCAATATAGACAACAGGGACTGCCGCTTTTGATGGAGGAGGACATCCCCGGCCACCTCCTTGCAAGTCCTCCAAGGAGGTGGCCCCGCACTTCCGACAGGTAGGGCGTCTCACCCATTTGGCCAACTGCATGAACAGTTGCCAAAGTTCTCTGGAAACCTCACACTGTCCTGTGCTACCGCCAACTAGGCCAGTTTTTCGCCAACGGTCCAGAACGAAATCGCCAACTAGCTTCCGAGCTCACAGGCGGGCGTATGTGAGATTTTGATCTAGTCGGAAGAACTTCCAACAACGAATCGGCGGAAATACGCGCGACACATCTCCGGCGGCCAGGGCGCAGTGGCAGGTCGAATTGGAAGTTTGTCGGTGCAGTTCTCGGAAGACCGCCTCGGGGACCGTCGACGTCGCATCCGAGAAGCCCCTCGAGCTCCACGTTTTTACGAGGTTGCCTACCGGCATGGCGTCGATCAGACCAGCGGGACGGAGGTTTCCCTAAGTATCCTGGGAGGTCCGACGGTAGGCTGAGCTGACTGAACGGCAAGGGAGAGGTCGGGGACAAGTTGGTTGCAGTCTGGGGCATTCACAATGACGCACTGTCTGATGAATTGGTTGAGGAGGGATTCATCAGCATCGGCTGGTCTGCCATTCCCGACATTCGCTCAATCGGCAGAGACCGCGATTCATTGAAGCGCGCACTTAGCGGCGCTTATCCGGAAGCCAAGGCAGGAGCTATCCCAGTCTGGGCTGGCATTCTCTATCGCTTCGGCTTTGAAATGAAGGCAGGCGACGTCGTCATCGCACCGTACCGCGCCGATAGCACCCTCAACTTTGGCGTCATTACGGGAGAATACGAATACCTACCCGAAGTCCCTGTGCACCCTCACCGGCGCAAGGTCAGGTGGGTCAAGACGGGAGTTTCTCGAGGCTTGTTTCCCCAGGCTGCACTCTATGAAATTGGCTCTGCAATGACGCTTTTCCGGGTCAAGAAAAATGTTCCCGTGTTCATGAACTTCCTCGATGCAGGTACGGACAGCCCGACACAGGAACACGTTGTTTCAATTGAGTCACACGCGGTAGATGAGTGGATCGAAACCGAGCCAAGTGCCGCCCGTTTGGACCAATTCACCCACGACTTCATTCTGAAGACCCTGCTGCAAGACCTCTCACACGAAGAGTTTGAACATTTCACCGCCGATCTCCTCCGCGCCATGGGATACCAAGCGCGCGTGACGCCTTACTCCTCGGACGGCGGTGTTGATGTCATCGCGCACAAGGACCCTCTCGGCCTCGAACCACCGGTGATTAAAGTCCAGTGCAAACACACTGCCGCGCAGCAGTCCCGGCCGGACGTTCAACGCCTGAGTGGAACGCTTGCACACGGTGAACTTGCCCTCTTTGTCTGCCTTGGTAGTTTCAGCAAAGACGCTTTGGGCTACGAGCGTGAACGGCAAAACCTGCGGCTGCTCACAGGAGCGGAAGTCGTGGAACTGACCCTCGACAACTACGACAAGTTGGAGCCGCGCTGGAGGACGCGTATCCCCCTACGTCAGGTGTACGTTGTGGACCGCGCTAGTGAAGGTCGTTAGCTCAGTCGGGGATTGCCGCTAAGGCAATGTGTTCGTCCAGTGGTCCCGCCAATTGCCGTGGAGTTCGAGCATCAGGGCGGGCTTCTCCACTGCACGAACGCTCGAAGCCTCGACCGAAAATTCCTGGTCGTGGGTGTTCAGCTTGCCACGGCACTTATCCCAGGACTGCAGAGAGCTTTTTCGTCCTCTGCCACCAGCCTCGTCAATCCTCGAGAACGAGGCTGACCGCATATTCCAGCGCATGCCGAGCGAGGCTTCATGGTCCTGCACAAGTTGAAGGCCCAGTGCCACGTGCGCGAAGTCAGTCGGCCCTTTCCGTAGCTTCGTCTGAGTATGTCAACTATTTTTGGCCCCGTTAGGGCGGCCATATCCGGCCCCGTCCGGGTCAGGATTTTCTGCTTAGCCTGACCAGGCGCAGGATGATTCCTGCCGCGAACATGAGGATGCCGAGCACCACAGACAGCGGCGGGAGGGTGGCGACCAGGGCAACGCATGCCACGGCGCCAAGCACTTGCAGTGCTTTGGGATAACGGCGATCCGTGTCCGGCTGCGTGAAAGCGGCGATGTTGGCGACCAGGTAGTAGATCAGCACGCCGAACGAGGAGAAACCGATCGCGCCTCGCAGGTCGGCGACGGAGATGATCGCGCAGATCACCACGGCCAGAGTGGTCTCGGCCCGGTGGGGGACTTTGTAGCGGGGGTGGACGGCGGAGAGCCAGTGCGGAAGGTCGTGCTCGCGGGCCATGGCCAGGCTGGTTCGTCCCAGCCCGGCGATGAGGGCCAGCAGGGCGCCCAGTGCCGCGACCGCTGCTCCTGCCCGGACTACGGGGCCGGCCCATGACATCGACCCGGCTTCTACCGCGGCGGCGAGGGGTGTGGGGTTGGTTGCCACTCCTTCGGGGCCGATGGTCGCCAGGAGGGTGACTGCAATGACGGCGTAGACGATGATGGTGATGCCCAGGGCGATACCGATAGCGCGGGGGATGGTGCGTTTGGGGTCACGGACTTCTTCGCCCATGGTCGCGATTCTGGCGTAGCCGGCGAAGGCGAAGAACAACAGCCCCGCGGATTGCAAGATCCCGTACCAGCCATGAGCCAGCAGCCCGTCCCCGAGAATCCTTGCCGGGTCCGGGGAGGAGCCTCCCCAGCAGGCCGCAACGGCGATCGCGAGGGCTGCCAGCACGGCCACGACGAGGATGCGGGTCAGCCCGGCTGTCCTTGTTACGCCGTGGTAGTTCACGGCGGCGAGAACGATCACGGCGGCGATGGCCACGGGACGTTCCCACCCTGCCGGGGCCGCGTAGGCGGCGAAGGTCATGGCCATGGCCGCGGCGCTGGCGGTTTTGCCGATCACGAATCCCCACCCTGCCAGGAATCCGGACCAGGGACCCAGCCGTTCACGGCCGTAGACGTAGGTTCCGCCTGAGGTCGGGTAGACGGCGGCGAGCTGGGAGGAGGATGTGGCGTTGCAGAACGCCACGAAGGCCGCGACGACCAGACCAACCAGCAAGCCGGACCCTGCCGCGGCCGCTGCAGGGGTGAAAGCCGCGAACACACCGGCGCCGATCATCGAGCCAAGACCGATGACGGACGCGTCGAATGTTCCCAACCGGCGGGCCAGGGCCTGAGGGTTACTCATACGGGTTCTCCTTCGGGGACGTGGGGAGGACTTCGGCGGCGAGTTCAGCAATGGACCTGCGGCCTTCAGCCAGGGCGTCAAGGCCTGCTGTCGTAGCCCGGTAGACGCGGCGGGGCCTGCCGCCGACTACTTCCTGGCGGGAGACCAGCAGGCCGTCCTGCTCCATCCGGTGCAGTGTCGGATACAGGGTTCCGGGAGAAATGGAATACCCGTGGTTGGCCAGCTCTTCGGACATCCAGGCGCCGTGGATGTCTTCCTCGGCGGCGTGGTGGAGGATGTGGAGCCGCACGGCTGCACGCATCAATTCACGCATCGCACTCCCAATGTCGAATACAGATATCGAAATCCGATATCTGGTCTGGGTTCTACGATACCTCCGCTCCGCGTCTTCTCCGAGCCCGAGGACACGTTCTCGGACGGAGGGCCTGGACCGCGCTTACTGGCCCTGGGCCGTTGCGAGACTGCGGGCGAGCCGGTAAGAGTCAGTGCCGGTTTCGATGATAGTGCCGTTGAATGTCAGACGGTCCACGATGGCTGCACAGAGACGTGGATCCGTGAAAGTCTTGGTCCAGCCGGAGAACGACTCGTTGCTGGCGATGGCCACGGAGTTCTTTTCTTCGCGTTCGGTGAGGACCTGGAACAACAGCTCTGCACCGCGCCGGTCCAGTTCCATATAGCCAAGTTCGTCAATACACAACAAGTCCACGCGCCCGTAGCGGGCAATGGTCTTGGCCAAGACCTTCTCATCAGAGGCCTCGACGAGTTCGTTCACGAGCCGGGTGGCCAGCGTGTATTTGACCCGGTAGCCCTTCTCCGCCGCGGCGGTGCCGAGGCCGATGAGCAGGTGGGACTTCCCGGTCCCGGAGTCGCCGATCAGGCACAGGGGCGATCCTTTGCGGATCCAGTCCCCGGTTGCCAGGGTGTGGATCGTGGCGGCGTTGATGTTCGGGTTCGCGTCGAAATCGAAATCCCCGAGCCATTTATCCCGCGGGAAGCCGGCTGCTTTGACGCGGCGGATCGAGGAGCGCCGATCCCGGTCATCACACTCGGCCAGCAACAGCTCCGCCAGGAACCCCTGATAGGAGAGCTGTTCCTTCCCCGCGACGTTGAGGGCTTCATCGAGCACCGCCCGGACGGTGGGCAACCGGAGCCGCCGGCAGGCCTGGTCCACGGCCGCGACCGCCGCCTGCTCGGTCAGGCCACGCCGCCGGCGCAGGGTCGGAGTGATGCTTGTTCCAGGGACGCTGGGGCTCATGAGATGTTCTCCTTCGACACTGTTCCTTCGGTATGGGTGCGTTTGGCCAGCAACTCGTCATAAGCACTAATCGAGGGCATTGGCCGGGTGTCCGGCGGGAGTCCTGCGATGACGGCTGCAGGGTCCATGAGCCGGCGCTGGGTGAGGCTGACAACCCGTTGCACATTCACTTCCACATGAGCACCGGGATGACGGTCCGGACCGGACCCACCTCCGGAAGAAATCGTTGCGTGTCTGCGGGCTTCGACCGCGACGACGTCGGCGCTGACCGCACCCACTCCCAGGGCTGCGGTGATTCCTGCAGTGACAGCGGATGCGTCCATGGAGCGGTGAAGCAGCAGGACGCCGATGAGTTCACGGGTGCCGACCGCGTCGCCGTTGACCCTGCGGGAGGCGGCCCAGAACGCCTCATGAGCACTGGTAAACGCGCCCGACTCCCGCGCCCGGGCCAGAGCCGTGGAACCAGGCAGTGCGCCGGGTTTGGTCTTGAGGACCTCGAGGTAGTGATCCAGCTGAACTGACTGCCCGTGTTTGGCAACAATCCGCTGATGCCTGGCGGCCACGGCACGGCCGTCGAAAACCACGACTTCGGAGGCCCGCAAGGACACCCGGACCTTCCTGCCGATGAACCGGGCCGGAACGGAGTACTTCACCATCCGCACCGTGATCATCGAGGACCGGTCCACCCGCGGTGTCAGCGCCAGCCCCGGGTCGAAGACCTCTCCCGGCAGCGGCGCCAGGAACGGCTGTTCGGCCTCGAAGTCCTGGCCGATGGTGTGGATCCTGTCATTGATCCGCCGCCGGCCGTCCAGGGATTCCCATTCACGGATCCGGTCGTTGAGCTCATCCAGAGACGCAGCGACAGGCATGGGCGAGAGCCTGTTACGACGGAACCAGCCCACCTCGCCTTCGACCCCACCCTTCTCGTGAGCCCCTGCAATGCCAGGCTGGCAGTAGAAGGGATCAAAGCCGTAGTGCGAGCGGAACAACACCCACCGGTCGTTCTCCTGCCGTTGCCGGCCCTGCCCGAACACCACGGCACTGACCGCGCTGGTGAGATTGTCGTAGCGGATGTGCTTCGTTGGGATGCCGCCCAAAACTTGGAAGGCTGCGATGTGGCCTTCCAGAAACGCTTCCTGGGCCTGTGTCGGGTAAATCCGGTGGATAGCCTTACCGGAGTGGGATAACCGGAAGACGAACATATGACACTTCGTCTTCACACCATTCAGAACCACCCAGACTTCACCGAAATCCACCTCCGCCTCCGCACACGGGGCATGCTCCTGCGGGACGAATACTTCAACCCGGCGGCCGGCCTCCACATCGATCTGAGCCCGACGGACCCGCACATAGTCACGCACGGTCGAATACGACAACTCCTCCGCCCCGCGCTCCTCAATGAGCCTGGCCAGAATCCGTCGGGCAGTATGGCGTTGCTTCCGTGGCGCCGTCGTATCCTCAGTCAGCATGGCATCGATCGCAGGCTTGAACGGCTCCAACCGCCAGGCCACGCCTTGTCGTGGTTTGCGTTCGGGAGGGGAAGCAGATCCCAGAGCCTGTCTCACAGTCCTTCGGTGAACCCTGTGCCTAGCCGCTAGTGCACGGACCGAGAGGCCCTCGACCCGGGCATCCCTTCGGATCTGCGCGAACAACTCCACTCTCGACTCCATCCAGACCAGCCTTCCGCCGCATCCATACACTGATGAATCCAACGTTGAAGGTGGGGCCACATATAACCGTCACAAAGTGCCCGGCGAGTCATGAAGTGGGGCCAGAGATAACCGTCCTACCGGGGCCATTCAAACCTGTCACAGTCATTCGTCAGAGCCAGCCGCGCGCGCTCGTGTCGGTATCGAGGCGCCAACAGCTTCACTCCCGGGTAGTTTGTCCCCGGCAGGGCAGTGAGCAACAAAGACCATTCCATAAGGAGTTCGAGACGCTTTGCCTCAGTCTGGGACCTAGTGCCGGTACCGCCATAGACATCTGCTAGGGCACTCCAGAACAACACGAAGTTCTTGAGCAACCCGTCAGCGGCAAGGGCGTCGGAAGGCGCGCCCCGGTCGAGTTCAATTATGTCGAGTACAAGGGATTGGGGCAGAGTTAAGCACCCCTCGTGCCCCAGCTGCAAGAACCTGTCGATGCGGGCGGCCGTTGCGCTGAAGCACAGACTCCATTCCTGAATGCCCGGCACCTGAACCACAACAGACCGCTCGTGGTAGCGAAGCAGGTTTTTAGTCCAATTAAAGTACGGTGTGATTTCTTGCTCGGTCATCGTTTCTCCTTTAGTGGGTTAAAGCAAAGTGCCCTTGGCGGATGCCAAGGGCTGGAATTTTGGACAGAATATTCGTTCATGGATAAGCGGATCGGCGTGCACGGCAGCTGGTGCGGGGGTCAGGGAATGCAAAAGGCCTCCGGAACGATCCGGAGGCCTTCATTGCTTCTATTATCTTCTTTGCCGCGTTACCAAATCAATTATCGTTGTTCTGAGTGGGTTTCAGAGCGCCCGTCATCTCGGCAACCTGGACAACATCGCTGATGGCAGCCCGCTACTCCGGGTTATCGATGTGCTCTTCCGTCGTATCGTGGGACCGCTTCCGTGACACATGCAAATCCCAGTCACTGCATATCAGATCGCAACCGCGAAGCAGTGTGCCTATTTCATGAGGTCGTCATGGCTGCTTTAGTCGATCCGGGCCTCAGCCAACGGCTCGTCTGAATCAGTAACCAGGGCCGCCGGCAGCGGCAACCCGTACTTCTCACACAGGAATCGGGTCTGGCAGTACCGCTGCGCATCAGCGGCCACGTTGCCGAGAACTGCTGAGTTCATGCCGGCACCAATGAGGATGCCCACGTACGGCAACACTTTAGCGACGTTTTGAACCGGCACTTTGGTACCGGCCGGACCAACGTGCTGCAGTAACTTCTCCAGGGCGGCCAGCAGACGATGGTCGGCACGGAGTTTCTCCGACCACCGAACACGTCCCTTGATAGCGTCAGCTGCGCGGGCGACGTCACGCAGCGGCTCGACCTTGGCTGCTTGCGCCATGAATGACCGGCGTACCAGGCGTTGGATGAAGATCTGCTCATCGGGGTCTTTAGCGTCGTAGCCGTACGAGTACGCGATTCGCGCCGCAATCGATGTGCTCAAGACTTGGATGACGAGAATGTCCGCTGTCATGGCAACAGGGATACCGGCCACGGGAGTCAGAGCCAGCACACCCATGGTCCCACCTTCCAGTGCGCCTGCTGTCCGCCACGTGAGGGTGTTGAATTTCAGCAGCCGGTCGCAAACCTTGAGATCGTGCTGCCGCAATTCGGTGAAACTATTGAGGTCGAGACCTCGCTTGCGGGCAAGCTTCTCAACGCCCTCAGGGTCGTTAAGCTCCATAGCCCAGTCGTTGACCAGCTCGAGAAGCGCTGCAGCGCCTTCGAGCGCTGGCCGCACCGCTGCAGTGGCGACAGCGTCGCCGGCACGGCGGATAGGCTCTTTGACCCCCTCTGGCACAGCTGCCGTGACCCTGTTCACGGCCATTCCTGTTACCTCTCCGGTGCGCTCGAGCGCAGTGCTCGCCCAGTTCGGCAGGCCACGGCGGTTGTTACGCTTCTGCCAGTGATCGTTGAGCTTCTCCCACACTTGCCCCTCGTAGGTGCTCATCGGCATCGCGCCGCCGACGATCGGATCGGTAAATGTGCTCACTGAGGTTCTCCATTTCGACTGCGATTGCTGGGTCCCATGATGCCCTACCACCCAACTCATGATTGAGAAGGACCGCGTGTGGACGAGAAGGGCATCCGTCTTGTTGATCCTTAGCCGCGGGAATGCAGGACGGTAAGAAGCTCTCCGAGGAGTGCGAAGGAGACGAACCGGTGAATCCGGTAGGCCTCCTTTCGACCTCAAGACCGCCTATCCCGAAATTTGGATCCGGGCAGCCTCCTGCAGCAGCGGATCAGAAATCATGACGGTGGCAGCACCCGGAGCAATATCGAAGGCCACGTTGCCCCGCGCCTTGTCGCCGGGCAGAACCTCGCCTGAGCCCAGCTGATTATCGGCGAACATGCTCATGTCTGCCTTACGCCCGTTGGCATCCTTCGCCGTGAAGTAGAGCGGGTTGGAGCTCGTCTTGCCGGATTCCGTTTCCCAGAGCACGTCCAGGAGCAGGTAGGTGCCGTTCTTGGGCGGTGTAGCGAACGCGCCGGTGGTGACTGAGTCGGTGCGGACGGCGGACACGATAGTGATCCTGGCGACGTTGCCGTTGCGCATCTTCACGGAGAACGGAACGCCCACCACAGGTGCCGCGGGAGCAGCAGGAGCTGACGACGGCGGTGCTGCCGCCGCCGGGGCGGCAGGCACAGCGGCAGCCGGCGCGGTGGCCTCAGCGGACGCTACGGCGGAGGCGACGGGGCTGGAGTCCGCAGCCTGCTTGCTTCCGCCGGAGCAGGAACCCATGAGAATGCCCACCAGCAGGACGCCTGCGGGGACAACGAAGCGCTTTTTCTTGTAGAACGGGCGGGTGGCAGGTGCCTGGGCAGCCGGCGGGATGGGGACGAAGTTCTGGTTGGTCATGATGGTGCCTTTCAAGTGATGCGGTTGGATGATGCTGCGGAGTAGCAGTGGTTACTGTTTTTCCCATTTGCCGCAGCGGGTTGAGTTGAAGTCTTGCCCTGCTGACAGGGTGACAACCGGTCGGCCGCCGCCGGGGATGTCGTTTTCGATGATGTCGCTGCCGTTGCTGCCGCTGCGGTAGATCCCCCAGTAGCAGGTGGATCCCACGGCAGCCGCGGCCCGGTAGGTGCCGGGTTCGATGTCCGTGCCCACAGTCCACGTGCCGTCGCCCACGGTGCGCGCCGCCTTCGCCTTCTCGGCTCCGGTCACGGCGTCCTCGCGGGCCTTGACCGCTGCCTCAGCCGTCTTCACGGCAGCGTCGGCCTTGCCGACTTCGGCCTCCCTGGCCGCAACCTTGGACTCGCGGGACGCCATTCCGTTCTCAAGCGAGTCGTACTTGCCTTTCAGCGAGGCGTAGCTGGAAAGCGCCGCATCCCGTTCGGTCTCGACGGTGGACTTCTCGCTGGCAAGGGACTTGTACGCGGTGCTTTCCTTGGGATCCGGCAACACCGTTCCAAGAGCCGTTCCGCCGGCTAACAGCACGACGGCGGCCGCCGCCAGAAGGACAGGCTTCTTCCGGCCCCGCCTGATCACCTCGGCAGGCTCGTCCTGCCCGGCTACATCCACCTGCTCGGTTTCGGGGATCTCCCCCGGGCCGATGTCGTTGTTCAACACTCAGTTCGCCCCATTTCGTCAGTCGTGCAGGTCGGCGGCGGGATACCTCCCCCCAATGTGCGGTTTCCCGCCACCGCCACAGCCCCGGAGAATCACCTCTTGGCTGCAGAAACAAGCTATGGCTGTGTAGGCAAATTCAGACGCTGACTAGCTGATAACGGGGGTTATCAGCAAGAGTCTGGCGATGTCAGGGCATCAGGTTACGCTGTGGGAACATTCAACGAAGGGGGACGGCAATGGTCACAGCAGCGCACTCACTGCGCATGACACTGACGGACGTGGCATCCGTCTCGCAGGTTCAGCGTCCCGTCGTCTCCATGTGGCGGAAGCGCAGCAGCGCGAGTTCACTCCCGTTCCCCGCGCCGGTGGAAACTGTAAACGGCGTCGAACTTTTCGACGCCGACCAAGTGACCGCATGGCTGCAAGCAACCGGCCGGGGCAACAATCCTGAGGCAAAGGACGACGTCGCGGTATACGCGAAACCTGCGGATCACGCTGGGCCATTGCAGGACGGCCGCAAGACCTTCGACGGCCTCACAGCCCTGCTCGCCCTGAAAGTCATCACCGGAGAGGTGCTGGGCCACCGGAGTGCATCCGGTCTCCTGGATGCGGCCGATGAGGCCGACTCTGATGACCTGTTCCTCTACTCCGAGCTGGAGGCTCTCGGCCCCGCTCTTACCGGGCTGGCCAGCTTTGCGGACAGGCTGGCGAACAGCGCCTACAGCGCTCCGGCGGCGTTTGAGAAACTGCTGACCCACCGCTTCAAGGAGGGCCTGAGGGAGCATGCGAATACCGCACTTACAGCCCCAGCCCTCAACCTCATCAGCGCGGCAGCCATAGAGCTCGCGGTCACGCTGGATAGCCGGCCAGTCTTTGTGGACGCCACACCAGGCGGAAGCGACGTCATGCTCAGCATCGCGCAGCAGTTCGGCGCGTCAGAGTCCGCCACCTTTTTGGCAGCGGATCACGACGGCGGCGCCTCACGTTTGGCCCGCCGGCGCCTGGCAGTGCATGGTGCGGACAGTGGGCCCGTCAAGGTTGATAGCAAAGGCGCCTTCGCCGTCACCGGTCCTGCAGTCCATGTTGCGCAATATCCCGCGCCCGGTGAACCCGGTCTGGACACCGAAGGCATCCTGTCCGGCATCGAGAACATCGTGCTGCAGATGGACGACTCCCAGAGGGCCGTCATTATTGCTCCCGCCCGGGTGCTTTGTGATGCACTGTCGGGCGTGGCCGGCAACGTCCGTGCCGACCTGCTCCGGTCCGGCCGGGCGCGGGCCATCATCCGGCTCACGTCTGGGCTCCTTCGGGCAAAGCCACGCGAGCCGCAGGCGCTGTGGGTGTTGGGGCCGTCTTTTGCCGACGTGCCCATCGCCGAGCGGTGGACCATGGTGGCGGATCTCAGCACCACCCCACTCACCCTCGACGTGAGTCAGGACCTGATCAGCGACGTCGTCGCCTCCATGGGCGACCGGGGCACCATCCGCGCCCACTCCTTCCGGTTCGCCCGGTTGGTGCAGACCCGGCTTCTGCTTGCGCGAACCGGTGCCCTGGTAGACCTGCCGGCCAAGGCTACGTCAACGGCGGCGCCCGGCGCAGAGGCGGCACTGCGTGCCGACGAACTCGTCAGGGCCCTGTCCACAGGGGGAAGTGGTGACACCACGCTTCTTGGTGTTCAGCCTGCCGCCAACCCTTCCTCCCCCGCTCCCGTCTCCGTCACAGAACTTACGGGCTCCGGATACCTCAAATACGTCAAGGGCATCCGGGTCGAGGACCAGCACATTAACAAGACGGCGGGAAGCAGGATCCTGGGCCGCGAGGAACTCATGGATCCCCAGAACACCCAGCCGCGCTTCATCACCCTGCTGGACTTCGCCGCCAACTACCCCGCGGGACGGCTCACCGAGCCGGGTGACGTCGTCTTCTGCACCAGCCCGCGGCCCGCCGCGAGGGTCGACCCAGAGGGCGGCGCCGTCGTCGTCTTTCCCGCGCGGATCCTGAGGATTGACCAGGGCGACCCGGGCGGCCTCCTGCCCGCCGTCGTCGCCAGCGACGTTAACAACCTCAACCCGGCAGACAAGTCCTGGCGGGGCTGGCTGCTGCGCCGCACAGGCGAAGCCCAACGCCAGCCGCTCACCGAGGCCCTGCACCGCCTGCAACACGAGCAGGCTCTGGCCCAGGAACGACTCAAACAACTCGAAGAACTCGCTACCCTGATTACGGACGGCGTAGCGGGCGGAAGCCTCACCCTGACAGACCCTATTACCCACGCCGTACCAGAAAAAGGAACTGCATAATGCCCCCGAAAGTGAAGGTGGACCTCGCCCCGTCCACCATGAAGGAACTTAAGGACACTCTCTGGAAGGCGGCGGACAAGCTCCGCGGCTCGATGGATGCCTCACAGTACAAGGACGTGATCCTGGGGCTGGTGTTCCTGAAGTACGTATCGGACGCGTTCGAGGAACGGCGCGAACAGATCCAGGCCGAGCTGGAAGCTGAAGGGCTCAACGAGGAGCAGATCTCCCAGCTGATCGACGACGTGGACGAATACACCGGACGAGGCGTGTTCTGGGTAGCACCCCGCGCACGCTGGACGTACCTGGCGGAGAACGCCAAGGGCCTGGATGCGGTGGACGGTGCCGCGCCGAAGTCCATCGGGCTGCTGATTGATGAGGCGATGGAGCTCATCATGCAGGACAACAAGAGCCTGGCCGCCACGCTGCCCAAGATCTACAACCGGGACAACGTGGACCAGCGCCGCCTCGGCGAGCTGCTGGACCTCTTCAACTCGGCACGGTTCACCGGCCAGGGCGCCAGCAAGGCCCGCGACCTGCTCGGCGAGGTTTACGAATACTTCCTGGAGAAGTTCGCCAAGGCGGAGGGCAAGCGCGGCGGCGAGTTCTACACGCCCGCCGGCGTGGTCCGGGTACTCGTGGAAGTACTTGAGCCGCACCGCGGGCGCGTCTACGACCCATGCTGCGGCTCGGGCGGCATGTTCGTCCAGGCGGAGAAGTTCCTGGCCGCCCACCACCTGGAGGGCTCGGACATCTCCGTCTACGGCCAGGAGCTCAACGAGCGCACCTGGCGAATGGCCAAGATGAACCTGGCCATCCACGGCCTCAACGCAAACCTGGCTTCCCGCTGGGGCGACACATTCGCCCGCGACCAGCACCCAGAGCTGACCGGGAACAACGGCGCGGACTTCATAATGGCCAACCCGCCATTCAACATCAAGGATTGGGCCCGCTCGGAGTCGGACCCGCGCTGGAAGTACGGCGTCCCGCCGGCCGGCAACGCCAACTACGCCTGGATCCAGCACATCATCTCCAAGCTGGCGCCCGGCGGCAGCGCAGGTGTGGTCATGGCCAACGGCTCCATGTCTTCCAATTCAGGCGGCGAGGGCGAGATCCGCGCCCAGCTGGTGGAAGCAGACCTCGTATCCTGCATGGTGGCGCTGCCCACCCAACTGTTCCGCAGCACCGGCATCCCGGTATGCACCTGGTTCTTCGCGAAGGACAAGACCGCCGGCCCCCAGGGCTCCGTGGACCGGACCGGGCAGGTGCTCTTCATCGACGCCCGGAACCTGGGCTACATGGTGGACCGCGCCGAGCGCGCCCTGTCCGACGACGACATCGCCAAGATCGCCAACACCTACCACGCCTGGCGCGGCACCGCTTCGGCAATTGAGGCAGGGCTGACGTACGACGACGAGCCGGGCTTCTGCTACTCGGCCAGCCTTGCGGAGGTCAAGGCAGCGGACTACGCGCTGACGCCCGGACGGTACGTTGGTGCCGCTGAGGTTGAGGCCGACGGCGAGCCGATCGAGGAAAAGATCGCGCGGCTTTCAAAGGAGCTGTTTGAGCAGTTCGAGGAGTCCGAGCGGCTTGCGGCTATCGTGCGCGAGCAGCTGGGGCGGGTGCTGTGAACAATCTCGTCCTGGACCAGAAACTTGGAGACGCTGTCGAAGTATCGGACTACGTGGCAAATGGCAGTTTCGAATCGCTACGGCTCAACGTTTTCACGTCTTCAGCCAAGGGATACGCGGTATTAGTTCGCCTCGTCGATCACAATGCCGGATGGACCGGCCCATTCAGTTATGTTGATAGGTCTTCCTACGAGTATCTGCGTAAGAGCCGCCTGAGCGAGGGCGATGTGGTAGTCGCTAACGTTGGTGCGAACGCCGGAACCGTGTTCCGCGTACCTAACCTGGGCATGCCAACGACGTTGGGACCAAACTCGATTGTCTGCCGCCCTCGAGACCTGGACCAGGTGGACAAGACCTATCTGTATTACTACCTCGCGGGTCCTGTCGGTCAGTCGCTAATCGCCGGTATCATCAGCGGCAGTGCGCAGCCAAAGTTCAACAAAACATCCTTTCGGCAGCTTCCCATCTCCCTCCCTCCCATCCGTCAACAAAGAGGGATCGCAGAGGTGCTGGGCGCCCTCGACGACAAGATCGCCGCCAACACCAAACTTGCTAAGACGTCCGCAGATTTGGCGCAGGCCCTGTTCGCGGCTTCAATGCGCGCCGCGGACCACGAGGTAGCGCTTTCCGAAGTTACCGAGCTCCTTAGTCGAGGCGTTGCACCAAAATACTCGGAGGCTGAGGACACTGTCGTGGTGCTCAATCAAAAGTGCATCCGCGATCAGCGCGTCAACCTAGATCCGGCTCGGCGAACAATTGCATCGAAGGTCGGCAGGAACAAGATGCTGAAGATGGATGATGTACTTGTGAACTCCACAGGCCAGGGAACCCTCGGCCGGGTAGCACGCTGGACCAACAGTGACAACGCTACTGTTGACTCCCACATCACTATTGTCCGGTTCGATCCAGCGAAAGCTGATCCCGTCTGCGCGGGCATGGCTCTCCTGGCTTCACAGACAACCATCGAAGAGATGGGCGAAGGAAGCACCGGGCAGACAGAGCTATCACGAACTGAACTCGGCAAGCTCCGTATAAGGCTCCCCGAGAGGAGCCGGCAGGCTGAACTCGGGGAGCGAATCGCGTCGATGTCGGAGATGGAGAGCGCGCTCCTGAGCGAAAACCAGACCCTCGCTGCTACTCGTGACACCCTCCTCCCCCAGCTCATGTCCGGCAAGCTCCGGGTCAAGGACGCGGAGAAAGTTTTGGAGAACGCCGGGGTGTAAACGCTCAGCGCAGTTGCGGCGGGTACCGGGGACAGGGCAGAAGCCTGAGTAAGCTGAGCAACAAATCGATTTTGGGGGAATCACCGTGACATCACCAGCAGTAGCCTTCTCGGAAGCCGACTGGGAAGGCGCCGCGAAGGAGCGGCTTGGCGAGCTGGATTGGAAGCCGTTGGAGGGCCAGTCCATTGCGCCTGGTACAGGGGAACGAGAGTCGTGGTCGGAGCTGCTGATCCGGCCGCGACTGCTTGCCGCCCTCCAGCGCCTTAATCCGGTCGTCCCCGCCCAGTACCTGCAGCAGGCCTTGGCGGAAGTCGCTTCACCCAAGTCAAACGATCCGATGGCCGAAAACCACCGCATCCACAACTGCCTCGTCGACGGCTACCGGCTGAGCTATATCGACTCCGACGGCAACGAAGCCAACCCGACCATCCGACTGCTGAGCCAGGCACCGGACCAAAACGACTGGCTCGCCGTCAACCAGGTCACGCTGGTCCAGGGCGACTACAAACGGCGCTTCGACATCGTTCTTTACTGCAACGGCATGCCCATAAGCATTATTGAACTGAAGAAGGCCGGCAGCGCCCACGCCGACCTTCCCGGCGCCCACGCCCAGCTGCAGACCTACCTCCGCGAATTCCCCATGGCGTTCCGCTTCTGTGTTTTCACGCTCGCCAGCGACGGCATCCAGGCAAAGTACGGAACACCGTTCACCCCCTTCAACCACTTCTCACCTTGGAATGTCGATGACGACGGCGTCCCGGTCCCCCCGGGCTACATGGTGGATGGGGACGCCGTCACCGCCCTCGACACCGCGCTGGACGGCCTCTACAACCAGGAACGGTTCCTGCAGCTGCTCCGCAATTTCACGGCCTTCGACCAAGGCTCGGGCGGACTGGCCAAGCGGATTGCCAAGCCGCACCAGTACTACGCCGTGACCAAGGCGGTGGCCAGCACCATTCAGGCAGTGGAAAGCAACGGCAAGGCTGGCGTGGTGTGGCATACCCAAGGGTCTGGCAAGTCCATGGAAATGGAGTTGTATGCCAACATGGTGGCGCGCCAGCCGAAGCTGAAGAACCCCACTGTCGTGGTCATCACCGACCGGAATGAACTGGACGGCCAGCTGTTCGAAGGCTTCGACCGCAGCCTACTCCTCGCTGAGTCGCCCAAGCAGATCAAGAAGCGGTCGGAACTTCGTGACGAGCTGAGCAACCGTACCACTGGCGGCATCTACTTCACGACGCTCCAGAAGTTCGGCCGCAGCAAGTCCGAAAAGGAAGCCGGCGCTGACCACCCTCTGCTGTCCGACCGTCGCAACATCATTGTGGTCGTGGATGAGGCACACCGCTCGCATTACGACGACCTGGACGGCTACGCCCGCCACCTGAGGGACGCACTTCCCCACGCCACGCTCATCGCCTTCACCGGCACCCCCATATCTTTTGATGACCGGAATACGCAGGAAGTCTTCGGCGATTACATCGACATCTACGACCTGTCCCGGGCAGTTGAGGACGGCGCCACCGTGCCGGTCTACTTCGAGCCGCGGCTGATCAAGGTGGGACTTTCCGAGGGCGTCACGGAGGAGGATCTCGACAAGTCAGCAGATGAACTGACGCTGGGCCTCGACGATACGGAGCGTGCCCGGATTGAAGCGAGTGTCGCCGTCGTCAACGCTGTCTACGGGGCGCCGCAACGCATCGCTGCTCTGGCCGAGGACCTGGTGGCGCACTGGGAGAACCGGCGCGACCGGATGCTCAAGTTCATTGAGGCGCCGGGCAAGGCGATGATCGTGGGCGGGACGCGGGAGATTTGCGCAAACCTCTACTCGGCCATCGTGGCACTGCGGCCGGACTGGCATTCGGACGACCTGTCGAAGGGCAAGATCAAGGTGGTCTACTCGGGCGACGCGACTGACGTTCCGCCGGTGTCGTTGCATGTGCGCCGCGATTCGCTGAATGCGCAGGTGAAGGAGCGGCTCAAGGACGTCAACGACGAACTGGAGCTCGTCATCGTCAAGGACATGATGCTCACCGGCTACGACTCTCCCCCACTGCACACCCTGTACCTGGACCGGCCGCTCAAGGGCGCCCTGCTAATGCAGACTCTGGCCCGGGTCAACCGCACGTTCCGGGGCAAGGAGGACGGGCTGCTGGTGGCATACGCGCCGCTGGCCGAGAACCTGTCCAAGGCCTTGAGCGAGTATACGCAGTCCGACCAGGCGAACAAGCCGGTGGGCAAGAACATCGATGAGGCTGTTGCGCTAGTCCGTGATCGAGTGGACGCCTGCCGAGGCCTGCTTTCCGGCTATGACTGGAAAGCAGTTTGGCATAAGGGAGGACCGAAGGCCTTCCTCAACGCGACGTGGGGTTCAGTAAATTACCTTCGGGATCCTCGTACACCGGGTAACCGTCCGGACGATGGTGAAGAGACGCTCGCGGCCAAGTACCGACGGGTTTCAAGTCAGCTCGCCCGGGCGTGGGCTTTGTGCTCGTCCTCGACGGATCTGGAAGCACTCCGCCCAGAAATTGCCGTGTACGAAGAGATCCGCGTGTTCATGGCAAAAATGGACGCCAGCGACCGGCAGGCAAGCGGCGAGCCGGTACCCGAGGAAATCCAGCGGCTGCTGGGTAACCTGATTGCGTCCGCGACGTCCTCAGGCGAGGTGCTGGACATCTACGATGCTGCCGGCATGCCCAAGCCTTCCCTGGATGATTTAACGCCCGAGTTCATCGCCAAGACGCAGAAGGCACGGAACCCGCAGCTGGCCATCGAGGCGCTGCGGAAGCTGATTGCCGATGAGTCCGCTTCTTCCACGCGGAACAACGTGATCCGGCAGCGGGCGTTCTCTGAGCGGATCACCGAGCTGATGAAGAAGTACACAAACCAGCAGCTGACGTCGGCTGAGGTGATCGCGGAGCTGGTGGAGCTGGCACGCGAGGTGGCCGCGGAAGGTAAGCGGGGCCAGCAGTTCACTCCCCCGCTGAATTCGGACGAATTGGCCTTCTACGACGCCGTCGCCCAGAACGAGTCTGCGGTGGAGGTCCAAGGCGAAGGCGTCCTGGCTGACATTGCCCGCGAATTGGTTTCCGTGATGCGCCGCGACGTCCGGACCGACTGGACCGTCCGCGACGACGTGCGTGCCAAGCTGCGGTCCTCGATTAAGCGGCTTCTTGTGCGCTTCGGGTACCCGCCAGACAAGCAGCCGGAGGCCATCAAGCTGGTTATGGAGCAGATGGAGTCCATGGCGCCGCGCTTTGCCGAAGCGCGTCTCTAGTCCCGAGTACCTGCCAGCAGGCAGTAGCAACAAAATACGAAAAATGGGGGAAATCATGTCGTCATACGATCCGTCTACAAGCTACAAAGGCCCGGCTGTTCCACCGGTTCCGGAGTCCGCCCCGCAGGTGAACGTCAGCAGAGGGAAGGGCCGGATTAGAAGATTTACTGCCGCCGTGGGACCGATCCAGCTGGCACGCATCGTCCTGGGAGCAGTCTTGGCGTTCTTATTCATCTTGACGTGGCTCGGCACCGGCCCTGCTGCAGTTGATGCCGGCAGCCCCTCAGACTGGAAGTCGGAGCTCAATTCAGCCAGCGTCAAGAACGAAATCAACAACGGTGAAACGAGGGGTGCGCCGCAGCAGACTGTAGTCAACGGCTGGTACGCGAACGATATTGCGACTATCACCGCAGCGCAGAACACATACATGGCCGCGAGTTCCGCCCGGAACGGAACTCTTCTCACTCTGCTGGGCCTCGGGTTTGCTGGAGAACTAATCCTCCGGGGTCTGGACAGGGCACGCAACATCAGGTCAGCGACCGCCTAGGATCAACTCCTACACACCAGCGCCTCTCACTTCTGGTAAATGTCCCGCCGGTGCCCTAGGTTCACCACCACGACCAGGAGCACGTCGTCCTGAATGGTGTAAATGATCCTGTAGTCGCCGACACGGACCCGGTAACCAGGACGGCCGCTCAATGCAATAGCCTTGGGCGGCCGCGGCTCTTGGCCAACGAGTGCGATCCGCCCTGACTCCGCTCCCTGCTCACGTCGTTCATACGGAGCTCATCCTCAGATAACGATGACATCCTGGCGGCTCTTTGCGACGCAACTACCGTCCTTGACTATCATCGCTTCGACGTAGTGGTACCCAACGTAGGATGTCGTCTCGATCCAGTTGCGTGCTCCGCTGTCCTTCTGAATTTCACCTCGTAGTGAGCCGGCCCTCTCTGCTTCCTCTCCATAGTTCCGAACCTTCCAGTACACGTCATATGGCTCAGGTATGTTCGATTTTTCAATCTTGAACTTCAAGGATTGACGCTTCCCGACCCTGTCACCGCGCCGAGGCAAGGGGCCGCCACGGAACCCCTTCCGCGGGACTACGTACCCGACGTTTTTGAAGCGATAAGCGGGGTTGAGAGCCTCGGGAATGGCAAAATCTCGGTCCAGGAACCGCTCCGACGCCGGTACCAGCGGCCTGATGGAGGCCGCCGCCGTAAGGCTAGCGGGCTCAACGATCGCACCGAAGTTAGATCCGAACAGATCTCGCCAGATTTTCACTGCCTTGCTGTAGTCGGACTCATCACAGGCTTCATCGATTTTTTCGACATACGAAGCGAATCGGGTCCGGAAAGTCTGGTAGTTGTGGCTTTGCCAGCGATCAGCCAGGTTCCGACCAGTGCCAGGGTCAATAATGCAGGGGGCGTCGTGCGGATATCCAGCGAGTTGTGTAGCCAAAGCCGCTGAAAGTGTTCGGAGCGTATTAGCGACGTTTCTATATGCGTCCGGATCGCTTATCCTCGCGGTCTCACTGACGTGGTGAGCCAACGCGGCTGTTAGTGTGACGGACGGGATCGCGAAGCGGGCCTTGTGGTCGCGTAGGTACTTCAGGAGCCGGACGACCTTGACGAGGTTTCCGTTCGTCATTCGGTTCTTGCCCTCTAGCCACTCGGTGAATTCGTCGGGGGCAGCCGGTTCGAACTGGTTGGTGTTCCTATTGGTGACGTAAGGAGCGCCGTACAGGGTCACAAACGGGACCACGTCGACGTGGAAGTCGCCTGCGTAGTCAATCGTCACGCAGCGCTTCTTGCGCGAACGCATTGACCTGTAAGACGCACTCCGCCCAAACGCCTCGTACAACTTCTGCACGTAGTCGCTGGGCTCCCAGCCTTCAACCCCATCCATCAGGACCAACACGTCTGCGTCAAATTCTTTGTTACCGACGGGCTTGATGATGGTCCCGTGCGCAAAGGAGCCTTGCGGAATCACTTCGACTACATACTCACCAAAGACCTCATCGTTCGAGAGGAAGTTCTCAATGGCGGTCACGCGTTGAGACAGCAGGTTCAACCTGCTCTGGTTCAAATTAACCTTTTCCTTGAGAAAAACTCGAAAATCACCGGACTGACTCATTTTTTGTCCTTCTGAAGAAATTCAAAGCAAGCCGCTAAGCACAGCACTGTGATCTCAGATAGCGGCATCTATAGTCCACTCTGCGGTCTGGGCTATCTGAGTGATCTGGCTGGCTGCGCCATCTGCCGCTCCCCTTCGTCGAATTTGGTCTTCTTTAGCCCAAAGAACCCGAGAGTCTGAAGTGGTCTTCAGCTGCCGCAGCGCAGCCAGTTGGTCAGGCGTAGGTAGGAGCTCCACAACATCGGCGATCAGCAGTTCCTGGCTCTTTGCCCAGGGGCTGTACTTCATAGGGCGATAAAGACGTTCGACTCGGTCGTACTTGATGAGCCGAAATAGCTCTTGGGGCAGAATGCCAGTAGCAACTAGTTCCTCATGGAACTCGCGCCAGCAGTCGGTCTCACGTCCACGCTCTCCCTCAAACCACCGTACGAACGAAACTAGATGTTTGCCCGGGACGCGCACCCGGAGATCACCCTCGCTGACGGCGTCTGGGACCAACAAATCGTCGTCCAGGACGTTCATGTCGCGTAATTTTCCTGACGATGACGGATGAGTCTTGTAAACGCCCCCAACGGGTTGATACTGATCGAACCTTTGACCCTTCACCAGTAAGTAGTCACCGTCAACTTGAATGCGATAAAGGTACGATGCAGAGATACGGACACGGCGTTGCCAAGTACGGAGGGCGTACCAAGCGACCTTCAGAAATCGAAAGTTAGTAATAATGGTGTCTAGCAGCGGTATGGCGAAGCCGATCGCGAAACCACTGGAAACTGCAAAGAATCCTTTGTCGGGATCCGAATTAATCATCGCAATTGTGAAAACTACAATTCCGATGAAATAAACAAACAAGCGAGCCACGCTAAGACTCCTTAGTCGCAGTAGTTAGCGAGTTGCTGAGCGATCGAAGCAGGGTTGAAAGGTGTCGGATCAAAGGCGGTCATGAAGGCAACAAGTGAATCCAGCTCCGATGGGCGCCGAGGACACCTCGGCCTCAGTTGCGAGTTCAACAACTGAAGCCGAGCGTCTGTATCCTCATTGCCGGCGCTCCGGCAAGTACGTTGGGCCGTTTCGCCGACTAGCTAGCCAGCAAACCGTCTGCCAGCCTCCGATCTCATCAAGGAGGGACTAGAAGTCCCAGTCCTCGTCCTCGGTGTTCACAGCCTTGCCAATCACGTAGGACGAACCGGAGCCCGAGAAGAAGTCGTGGTTCTCGTCCGCATTCGGGGACAGGGCCGACAGGATGGCCGGGTTCACGTCGGTGACGGACGCCGGGAACATTGCCTCGTAGCCCAGGTTCATCAGGGCCTTGTTGGCGTTGTAGTGCAGGAACTTCTTAACGTCCTCGGCCAGGCCCACGCCGTCGTAAAGGTCGTGGGTGTACTGGACTTCGTTTTCGTACAGCTCGAAGAGCAGTTCGAACGTGTAGTCCTTAATCTCCTGGCGGCGTTCCTCGGAGACCTTCTCCAGGCCCTTCTGGAACTTGTAGCCGATGTAGTAACCGTGCACGGCTTCGTCACGGATGATCAGGCGGATCAGGTCGGCCGTGTTCGTCAGCTTGGCGCGTGAAGACCAGTACATGGGCAGGTAGAAGCCCGAGTAGAACAGGAAACTCTCCAGCAGAGTGGAGGCCACCTTGCGCTTCAGGGGGTCGTCACCCTGGTAGTAGTCCATGACGATCTGGGCCTTCTTCTGAAGGTTCTCGTTCTCGGTGGACCAGCGGAATGCCTCGTCGATCTCCTTGGTGGAGGCCAGCGTGGAGAAGATGGAGGAGTAGCTCTTTGCGTGCACCGACTCCATAAAGGCGATGTTCGTGTACACGGCCTCCTCGTGCGGGGTCAGCGCGTCCGGGATCAGGGAGACAGCACCAACAGTGCCCTGGATGGTGTCCAGCAGGGTTAGGCCCGTAAATACGCGCATGGTGAGCTGCTGCTCCACGGGGGTCAGCGTGTTCCACGATTGGACGTCGTTGGACAGCGGCACCTTCTCCGGCAGCCAGAAGTTGTTAACCAGGCGGTTCCAGACATCCACGTCCTTGTCGTCCTGGATGCGGTTCCAGTTGATGGCCTCGACGTGGCTGAGCAGCTTGACCTTCTCGGTCATGTCATCCCCTATGCGTTGGGTGGTTTTCTCTAAGTTAAAGCGTACGACGGCGGGCGGGCACCCGCCGTCGTACTTGGCTAGTTAGTTGAAGCTGCAACTACAGCATGCAGCTGACGCAGCCCTCCACCTCGGTCCCTTCCAGCGCGAGCTGGCGGAGACGGATGTAGTAGATCGTCTTGATGCCCTTCTTCCAGGCGTAGATCTGGGCCTTGTTGATGTCGCGCGTGGTGGCGGTGTCCTTGAAGAACAGCGTCAGCGACAAGCCCTGGTCCACGTGCTGCGTAGCCGCGGCGTAGGTGTCGATGACCTTCTCGTAGCCGATCTCGTACGCATCCTGGTAGTACTCCAAATTGTCGTTGGTCAGGTACGGCGCCGGGTAGTACACGCGGCCCAGCTTGCCTTCCTTGCGGATCTCGATCTTGGACGCCACCGGGTGGATCGAGGAGGTGGAGTTGTTGATGTAGGAGATCGAGCCGGTGGGCGGCACGGCCTGCAGGTTCTGGTTGTAGATGCCGTGCTCCATGACGGAAGCCTTCAGCTCGCGCCAGTCAGCCTGCGTGGGGATGTGCACGTTCTTGAAGAGCTCGCGGACCTTCTCGGTCTGCGGAACCCATTCCTGCTCCGTGTACTTATCGAAGAACTCCCCCGAGGCGTACTTGGACTTCTCGAAGCCGCCGAACGTCTGGCCGGTTTCGATGGCCAGCAGGTTGGAGGCGCGCACCGCGTGGTACACCACCGAGTAGAAGTAGATGTTGGTGAAGTCCAGGCCCTCTTCGGAGCCGTAGTGGACCCGCTCCCGCGCCAGGTAGCCGTGCAGGTTCATCTGGCCCAGGCCGATGGCGTGGCTCTGGTCGTTGCCCTTGGCGATGGACGGCACCGAGGTGATGTTGGACATGTCGGAGACGGCGGACAGCGAGCGGATGGCGGTCTCGATGGTGAGGCCGAAGTCCGGCGAGTCCATGGTCTTGGCGATGTTCAGCGAGCCCAGGTTGCAGGAGATGTCCTTGCCGGTGTCGGCGTAGGACAGGTCATCGTTGTACGTAGTGGGCTGGGAAACCTGGAGGATCTCCGAGCACAGGTTGGACATGATGATCTTGCCGTCGATCGGGTTGGCCCGGTTCACGGTGTCTTCGAACATGATGTACGGGTAGCCGGACTCGAACTGGATCTCGGCGAGGGTCTGGAAGAACTCGCGCGCCTTGATCTTGGTCTTCTTGATCCGGGAATCGTCCACCATCTCGTAGTACTTTTCGGTGACCGAGACGTCGGAGAACGGCATGCCGTAGACGCGTTCGACGTCGTACGGCGAGAACAGGTACATGTCCTCGTCCTTCTTGGCCAGCTCAAACGTGATGTCCGGGATGACGACGCCCAGGGAGAGGGTCTTGATGCGGATCTTCTCGTCCGCGTTCTCGCGCTTGGTGTCCAGGAACCGGTAGATGTCCGGGTGGTGCGCGTGCAGGTACACGGCACCGGCACCCTGGCGGGCACCAAGCTGGTTGGCGTAGGAGAAGCTGTCTTCGAGGAGCTTCATCACGGGGATGACGCCGGAGGACTGGTTCTCGATCTGCTTGATGGGCGCACCCACCTCGCGGATGTTGGTCAGTGCGAACGCCACACCGCCGCCGCGCTTGGACAGCTGCAGTGCGGAGTTGATGGAGCGGCCGATCGACTCCATGTTGTCTTCGATGCGGAGCAGGAAGCAGGAGACCAGCTCGCCGCGCTGCTTCTTGCCGGCGTTCAGGAAGGTGGGGGTGGCCGGCTGGAAACGGCCGTCGATGATCTCGTCCACCATCTGCATGGCCAGCTGTTCGTTGCCGCGCGCCAAGTGCAGGGCCACCATGCAGACGCGGTCCTCGTAGCGTTCAAGGAAGCGCTTGCCGTCGAACGTCTTCAGCGTGTACGAAGTGTAGAACTTGAAGGCGCCCAGGAAGGTCTCGAAGCGGAACTTCTTCTTGTAGGCACGGTTGAACAGGTCACGGATGAAGTTCATCGTGTACTGGTCCAGCGTCTCGCGCTCGTAGTACTGGTTCTTCACCAGGTAATCGAGCTTCTCTTCCAGGTCGTGGAAGAACACGGTGTTGTTGTTAACGTGCTGCAGGAAGTACTGGTGGGCGGCCTCGCGGTCAGCCTCGAACTGGATTTCGCCATTGGGACCATAAAGGTTCAGCATGGCGTTCAGCTCGTGATAACCCAAGCCCTTGTAGGCAGCCGGCATCTCAGGCTTCTGGGCCCTGGTTACTTCTGTGTCTGCGACAGTCGTGTCCAAAACGTGTCCAATCCTTGGTTGACCCGGGTGACGTCTTCCGGCGTTCCCATGAGTTCGAATCGATAGAGGTGGGGTACCTGGCATTTGGCGGCGATGATGTCCGCGGCCATGCAGTAGTTTTCCCCGAAGTTTGTATTGCCGGCGCCGATGACGCCGCGGAGCAGTTGCCTGTTCTGCGGGTTGTTCAGGAACCGGATGACCTGCTTGGGAACGGATCCCTCTCCCCCGGTGCCGCCGTAGGTTGGCACCACCAGCACGAACGGCCGGGTGGCGAGGAGGGGTGCGTCCTTTGGATACAACGGGATCCGGGCCATCTCACGGCCAAGCTTCGCGACGAAGCGGCTGGTGTTCTCGGATGTGGAGGAAAAGTAAATGAGCTGGCTCTCCGTGAGAGCCTGCCCGGGATCGTTCCGATCTGCGGCCGGCGGGGACACCTCCACACGCTGAGCCGTGTGGTCGCGCTGTGCTGTTGGTGCCATGGGAGTCACCTCAGCTGGTAGTTGGTCGCCGGCAGGAAAAAGCTGTGGCTCCTAGGCCACGGAAGAAACGGCGGAGAGAGCCAGTTCCTCGATCTTGTCCGGGCGGAAACCTGACCAGTGGTCCTGATCCGTGACCACAACGGGTGCCTGCATGTAGCCCAGTGACTTCAGGCGCTCGAGGGCCTCGGCGTCCTGGGAGATGTCAACGCTCTGGTAGGTGATGCCCTTTTTGTCGAGCGCCCGGTAGGTGGCGTTGCACTGAACACAAGCAGGCTTTGTGTAAACCGTTACGGTCATTGTCCCTGTCCCCTTAGTTAAACTCTTGCTGGTTCGGTGTCCCCGTCCAGCTGTATGTAGATACTACATGTAGTGCAGACGCCTCTTTGGAACCCCAAGATGATGTATTACAAGTATGTCATTTAATGCACCGTTAATCCACAGGCAGGAGCCGGAAAAATGCCCGGGATCCCGGGTTTTTTGCGGGCTTGGTCCACACCCTGTGGACGGGCTTGCCCACTTTTGCACAGTCCGCGTGTCGTGATTCACCGGCGTGTCGCCCACCTGTCCAGCCACAGGAAAAGGGTCCATCATCACTACATGTAGTGATGAGGGACCCTTCGATCCGGCACGCGTCAGGCGAAGACTGCCTCCGCTTCCTACTTCGCGCCGGGATTGAGCCTGGCGATTGCCGTGGACAGTACGGTGGCGAATCCGCACCAGGCAGCGTACGGAGCGAGCGAAACGCCGGCAGTCCGGTTCAGCCGGTAGGTCCGCCGCACCAGGTCCGCACTGCTGGCCGCGAGCACTGCCGCTTCGACAGCGCCCAGCCACGGCCGGCGGGAGCGCCAGAAGAACCAGCTCCAGGATGCGTTGAGGACAAGGTTTGCGGCCAAGGCACCCTGGTAGGCACGCAGCTCCCGGCGGTGGTCCTTTCTGACCGGGCCGGGACTGTCGGCAGCACTGTCCAGTTCGGCTGCCCGGTCCAGCGCGACGGCGGACGTCACCGCCAGATCGGCGTACAAGGCAGTCCACACCACGGGAAACGCAATTGCCGGTGGCTGCCACTCCGGCTTCCGCAACTTCAGGTACCAGCTGCTCCTGGGGTCCGTGGCAACCCCGCCTGCGGCGGCAGTGGCGACCGTCGCCGCCGTCGTCCATGCCAGTGTCCTAAGTTTCATGCCTGTCCCTCCCCTTCCTTAACACCAAGGCAAAACTAAAGCTGCGCCTCCCGGCGGTCCAGCACAATCTGCTGCACGTCCAGGTAACCGGATTGGAACCCCGCGCGGGAGTAGCAGAGGTAGAAGAGCCACATCCGCTGGAACACCGCGTCGAAGCCCAACTCCCCCACTTCCCGGGACCGCGCAAGGAACCGCTCCTCCCACAACCGCAGCGTGGCGGCGTAGTGGTCGCCCATCCCCATGCGCTCCCGGACGCGCAGGGTGGTGTGCTGCTGCGTCACGCCCTCAATGGCCCGGACGGAGGGCAGGAACCCGCCGGGGAAGATGTACTTGTGCACCCATGTGTAGGCGTTGCGGGTGGCCAGCATCCGCCCGTGCGGCATGGTGATGGCCTGGACGGCCACCTTTCCGCCGGGGGCCAGGACGCGGTCGATCGTCTGGAAGTAGATGGGCCAGTATTCGTAGCCCACGGCCTCGATCATCTCCACGGACACCACGGCGTCGTACTCGCCTTCCACCGCGCGGTAGTCCTGCAGCGCCACCGTCACACGGTCCGCGAACCCCGCCTCCGCAATGCGTTCCTGGGCCAGCGCCTGCTGCTCGCTGGACAGGGTGACGCTGTAAACGGTGGCACCGCGGGCCGCAGCACGCAGGGCAAGCTCACCCCAGCCCGTGCCGATTTCCAGCAGCCGGGTCCCCTTTCCCACGCCGGCCCTGTCCAGCAGCCTGTCGATCTTGGCCTGCTGGGCCGCCGCCAGGAAATCCCAACTCACCGAGGACAGCGGGCCGGCTGCCTCGGGAAACAGCGCCGATGAGTAGCTCATGGTGGCGTCCAGGAAGTTGGAGAACAGCTCGTTGGACAGGTCATAGTGCCTGGAGATGTTGCTCCGGGTGTTCTGTTCGGCGTTCCGTTCCTGGCCGGGCGTCCGGGGCAGGTACAGCGAGCGCAGCTTCTGCAGCGGCATCGGGATCAGTGCGTCCACGGAGGCGGCGAAGACTTCAAGCACCGCAGCCAGGTCCGACGCTTCCCAGTCGCCTGCCATGAAGGACTCCCCCAGTCCGATCAGCCCGTTGTCGCCGATCCGCTTCTCGAACGCGTCCGGCCGCACCATGGTCATCACCGGGGCGTCGGGACCGCTGGTCCCCAGGGCCGTTCCGTCCGGGTATTCCACCCGCAGCGGCAGCCGCTTGACGGCTCCCTTGAACAACAGGCCGGCGGCTTTCCCGGCCACCTCTGCCTTGGGGCCCGACGGCGGCGTGGCAACACCGGGCCAGCGGTCAGGATCGATGGTGGCGGGTGACGCCGGCACACCGGTTGCGCCCCAGGCTGCAGGGGTGTGCGCGGCGGTCTGGGCCGGGTCTTCGAGGTGGGCAGTGGTGCCGTTATCGTCGGTCATTGTCATTGAACTGCCTCCTGTGAGGGGTGGTGTGGTCTGGCAACGACGGGCAGGCGTCTTGCCCAGAGCTTAATGCCCTGTATGCGGATAAGGGCGGTTACCAGCAGCGGCGCCGCGGGCACCGTCAAGGCGGCGGCGAGGATATTCGGGATGGTGGCCGGTCTCCGCCGTCCGTCCATGGTGGCGACGAAGGGCCGTTGCCCCTCCCGCTCCAGGATGATGGAGACCGCCAGCCGCTCCCCCGGCGCCGGAAGCTTCATGCGGTACTGCCCATCGACGTCGTTAAAGGGTGAAACGTAGAACGCCTTCGGCACCGACGCCCGCCCTGCCAGGTCGGTCCGCAGCAGGTAGCAGTGCCGTTCCCCGTAGGTGTTGTGGACCTCGGCCACCACGCACTGCAGCTCTCCGCTGGCGCGGTAGCACCAGAACAGGGTGAGCGGGTTGAAGACGTAACCGAACACCCTGGCGCTGGCCAGCATGTGGATGGGCCCGCCGTCGGGCTCTATGCCCTGGGTGCGCAGGTACCGCTCCACGTTGGACCGGATGCTGGCCTCCGGATTGCCCAGGTGGTCCCCGGCGCGGAACACTGCCAGCGGGCGGAGCAGGAGCGGCAGCCGCGGAATCGCGTCCACGTCAACGAACCAGCTGTAGCTCCGGTACGTGAAGGCGTTTTTCAAGGGACTGCGCCGCACATGGGAAATGGACGTGCGGTAGATCGAGGCGCCCATGGTCATGCAGGTTCTGCGGCGAGTTCCCGCTCCCCTTCACCGGTGGCGTCGCCCGACTCGGCCAGCGGCAGCGGCCACGTGCGGCCCAGCTTTTCTGCCGCACGCACACCGGAGAGGGCGCCGTCCTCGTGGAAGCCCCAGCCAAGGTAGGCCCCGGCGTACGCGATCCTGCTGTTGCTTAGCGCCGCGATGGCCTGCTGGGCCTTCAGGGATTCAGGCGTGTACTGCGGGTGCTCATAGACCATCCGTTCCAGCACCGCGTCGTCGGCGATCAGCTCCGATTCACCCAGGCTCACCAGGTAGGGGCGGGCGTCCGCCGGCGTGAGCCGCTGCAGCCGGGTCAGGTCATAGCTCACCAGGACCTTGTCCGGCCTGGCGTCGCAAGCCGGCAGCCGATAGTTCCAGGACGCCCTCGCATTCTCCGACGCCGGCAGGACGGCGGGATCCCGGTGGAACACGGTGTGGTTCACCGAGTAGGGCATCCCGCCCAGCGCTTCCTTCTCCTCAGGCGTGGCATCCGCCAGGAACCCAAGTGCCTGGGCAGGATGGGTGGCAATGACCACGGCGTCAAAGTCTTCCAGTCCGTTGTCACTTGCGAGCTCAACGCCGTCGGGCAGACGCCGGATGGCCGTGACGGGCGTGTTCAGCCGAACGTCGCCCAGTGTTGCAGCGAGTTTTTCCACGTACCGGGCGGATCCGCCGGTGACCGTGCGCCATTGCGGTGAGCCCTTGATGCCCAGCATGCCGTGGTGGCCCAGGAAGGTGAACAGGTACCGCGCGGGATAGCCAAGGGCGGTGGTGGGATCGCAGGACCATACGGCGCTGACCACCGGGGTCATGAAGTGGGAGATGAAGTAAGGGCTGAACTTCTCCCGCTCCAGGAACGCGCCCAGCGTCAGTTCCGGGACTTCCACCTCATCGCTGACGGCCGACGGCGGCGCCGTCCTGAGCAGCTCTCTCGCCTTCCGGTAAAAGCGGGTGACCTCCAGCAGCATCAGCAGGTAGCGGCCACGCAGCAGGCTGGAAGGCTTGGCGATGATTCCCCGGGCACCGTCCCGCGCACCGGCGTATTCCAGCCCGCAGCCGTCGCAGCGGATGGACATGCTCATCTCCGAGTCCTGCGTTTCCACGCCGAGTTCGGCGAACAGCCGCAGCAGGGTGGGATAGGTCCGCTCGTTGTGCACTATGAATCCGGTGTCCACCCCGATGACGCTTCCGTCCGGCTGCGGCATGTCATGGGTGTGGGCGTGGCCGCCCAGCCGTGAGTCCGCCTCGAACAGGGTGACGTCGTCCTGCCTGTTCAGGACGTAGGCGGCGGTTAATCCCGCCACGCCGCTGCCAATGACGGCGATGCGCCGCCTGCCTGCACTTCCTGCTGGGATAAGTGACAATTTATGCTCCTCTGCTGAACATTTGTCGCTGGGCCGGGTATACAGACGGCAATTCGGCGCAGGAGCGGCCGCGGATGGGTGCAGTACTGTGGGCTCGTGGTAAATCCCGTGCACCTGAAGACCCTCCTGGAGGTCACGCGGCTGGGCTCGTTCGCTGCGGCAGCCGCAACGCTTGGCTACACGGCCTCGGCCGTCTCGCAGCAGATGTCCGCGCTGGAGCGGGAAACGGGCGTAACCCTCTTCCAGCGCTCGGCGCGCGCCGTGGTCCCTACGGAGGCCGCCGTCGTCATGACCCGCCATGCCGCCAAGGTGCTCACCGACATCGAGGCGCTCATGGCTGCCGCGTCAAGGACGCAGGACACCGGAAGCCAGGAGCTGCGGCTGGGGATCTTCCCCAGCCTGGCCACCTATGTCCTGCCCCGGATCCTCAAGAACCCGGCCTGGAAGAAGCTCGGCATTGACCTGCGGGTTTCGGTGGCGGAGCCCGGCCAGACCATCCAGGGCCTGCGCACCGGCGGCGACCTGGACCTCGCGGTGGTGTTCCAGGTGGGCCAGACCGGCTTCGCCTGGCCCAACACCATCAACCGGCAGTGGATCGGCGACGACGACTTCCGCGTGGTGCTGCCGGCAGGCTGGGGCTTCCGGGCCGATGCCAAGGTGGCGGCGGACCATCTCTCGGAAATGCCGTGGATCATGCATCACCCCGGCACCAGTGACGCCATGGTGATCGAGCGGCTGTTCGCCGGCTGCAACCTGCACCCCCGCGTGGTGGCACACAGTGATGACTTCCACGCCAGCCTGGAAATGGCCGCAGCAGGACTGGGTGCAGCCCTGGTTCCGGAGTTGGCGCTGCGGAACAAGCCGGCAGGCGTGGTGGTGCTGGACGTGCCCGAGATCCGGCTGGCACGGAACGTGTTTGCGCTGCTGATCAACGACCGGAAGACCGCGCGGGTGCAACTTTTCGTGGACCTGCTGGCTGAAACCCTTGCCGGGATGCGCACAGCGGTGAATTAGGGCCGAACGCTGGAATGGTCTGCCCTTCAGGTCTATGTTGAGACTATGAACAAGGTAGCGAGCCAGCACTTTGGGGAGATTGAGCTCAACCACGGCAGGGATCACCTCTTCGCCGCCAAGCACGAGCTGCGAGGCCACCCGCTGGAACTCGACCTGAACATTAACGCGCACGACCACTTCGATGAAGCCGCGCTGCGGAAAGTCGAGTACCGGCTGCGCTTCCTTCCCGAGCTGGTGGACGAAGTCCGGGCCATGATTGCCGAGGAACTTGAGCAGGAGGGCACCAGCCCCCAGGAGTACCTGCACTTCCACTGCAACGCCCTCAAGGACGAGCATCTGCACAAGGTGTTTGGCGTCCAGGACCGCAAACAGCTCACCAACGAGGTGTTCCTCAAGGCGCTGAAACTCGGCCACGTAGGGATCTACCCCGGCCAGCCCGAGCGCTACTTCGTCCTGGACTTCACCCTGGGCCAGCACTTCACGGATGAGGTCCTGGTGGCCTCCGCCGACCAGGACGGAGTGGTGGACGACGAGATCGTCTGGGAGTCCTGAAGGGCGTTTGACCCTGGCGCTGCTGAGCGGCCGGTTCCACGATGGATCTCATGCATGATGTGAAAGCCGGAACGTGGCGGCTGGCTGCGTCGCTGCTCCTGGCCGGTGTGCTGGCCTCGATACTCGCCGGCGTGTTCCATGCCGAGTCCCACGACGCCAACGACCACGCCGCTTCCTTCACCGCCTACGCCAACAGCGGCATCTGGACCGCCGTGCACCTGGGCCAGTTCGTGGGGATGGCGCTTGTATGCGCGGGCCTGGTGTCCCTGTGGGCAGCCCTTGGCGTCCAGCAGCACGCCGTGGCTTGGCTTGCCCGCTTTGGTGCCCTTGCCGCCGCGGCCGCCCTGGCACTTCACGCCGTACTCCAGGCGGTGGACGGGGTTGCCCTGAAGCAGGCGGTGGACGCCTGGGCCGCAGCTCCGGAGCCTGAAAAAGCGGCGCGTTTCGCCACGGCGGAGGGCATTCGCTGGCTGGAGTGGGGCACGCGCAGCTACCAAAGCTTCCTGCTGGGAACGGCACTGGTGCTGCTGGGCGTTGTTGTGACCGCCACACATCGCGTTCCCCGGATCATCGGACTGCTCATGGCGCTGTCCGGGCTGGCCTACCTGGCGCAAGGATGGATCATCGGCGAAACAGGGTTTTCCGACGCCAACTCAGTGCCTACGTTGGTCGGCATCGTAGCGATTGTCGCCGCAAGTGTTTGGCTGGCAGTCAGCGCCTGGCGGATCAAGGAGACGACGGCGGCCGGACACCCCAGGTGACCAGCCGCCGTCGTGGGTCCGCTACTTGGCCGCTTGCAGCAGTTCCGCACGGACCGTCTGCGTGGCCTTGACCAGGTTCCGCAGCGACTCCTCCGTCTCGGCATAGCCGCGGGTCTTCAGCCCGCAGTCCGGGTTGACCCAGAGCTGGCGGGACGGGACGTGCTTGACCGCGGTCGACAGGAGCTCGGTGACCTCGGCCTCGCCCGGAACGCGGGGTGAGTGGATGTCGTAAACACCCGGACCGACCCCGCGGCCGAAGCCGTGGGACTCAAGGTCGTGGACAACCTCCATGCGGGAACGGGCGGCTTCGATGGAGGTGACGTCGGCGTCCAGGCCGTCGATCGCGTCGATGATGACGCCGAACTCCGAGTAGCAGAGGTGGGTGTGGATCTGCGTGGCGTCGGCAGCGCCCGCGGTCGCCAGGCGGAAGGATTCAACGGACCACTTCAGGTAGTCGGCCTGGTCTGCCTTGCGCAGCGGAAGCAGTTCACGCAGGGCGGGCTCATCGACCTGGATGACCTTGATACCTGCGGCTTCGAGGTCGGCGATCTCGTCGCGCAGCGCCAGGCCAACCTGGTTGGCGGTTTCAGCCAGTGGCTGGTCGTCCCGGACAAAGGACCAGGCCAGGATGGTGACCGGACCGGTGAGCATGCCCTTCATCGGCTTGCCGGTCAGCGACTGTGCATATTCCGCCCACTTGACGGTGATGGGAGCGCTGCGGGTGACGTCGCCCCAGAGGATCGACGGGCGGGTGCAGCGTGAGCCGTAGGACTGGACCCAGCCATGGACGGTGACGTCGAAGCCTTCGAGGTTCTCGGCGAAGTACTGCACCATGTCGTTGCGCTCGGGCTCGCCATGCACCAGGACGTCGTAACCCAGCTCTTCCTGCAGGTCCACTACGCGCTTGATTTCGTCCTTCATGAGCTGTACGTACTGCTCATCGCTCAGCTCGCCCTTGCTGTTGCGGGCGCGGGCCGAACGGATTTCGGAGGTCTGGGGGAAGGAGCCGATGGTGGTGGTGGGCAGCGGCGGCAGGTGCAGCGCTTCTTCCTGGGCGGCCTCGCGGACTTCGTAGGCCGAGCGGCTGAAGTCTTTGGCGGTAAGCGCTTCGGTCCGGGCCCGGACATCAGCGCGGCGGACCCCTTCCGCGGTGGCGCGGGAACCGATCACGGCGGTGGCTTCCTCGATGGCAACCTTGGCCGCGGCCGGGTCCGGGAGGTAGGACGCCAGGGTCTTGACCTCCACGGCCTTCTGGTCGGAGAAGGCCAGCCAGCTGCGGAGCTGCTCTGACAGCTGGGTCTCCTCAGCGACGTCATGGGGGACGTGCTGGGTGGACGTGGAGGTGGAGACGGCAACCTTGCCGGCGGCGGCCTTCAGTTGGTCCAGCTTGGCGGCGGACGCGGCGAGATCGTTGCGCCAGATGTTGTGGCCGTCCACAACGCCGGCCACCAGGGTCTTGTTGCCCAGGCCAGCCAGCGCTGCGGCGGAGGGAACGGCGCCCTTGAAGACGTCGATGTGAAGGGCATCGATGTTCGTGGCAGCGAGGGTGCCCAGCTGGCTTTCGAGCGAGCCGTACGGGGTGGAAACCAGAATCTGCGGACGGTTGGCCGCGGCGGTCAGGACCTCGTAAGCCCTTGCAACGGCTGCTTCGATGCCGGCGGCAGGGGTTTCCTGGTCAACCACCAGGGCCGGCTCGTCGAGCTGCACCCAGTTGGCGCCGCCGTCGGCGAGCTTTTCGAGCAGCTGGACGTAGACGGGCAGGATGTCCTCGAGGCGGGACAGTGGCGCGAAACCGGCGTGGGCGTCGTCGGAAGCCTTGGACAGGAGCAGGTAGGTCACGGGCCCAACGATGTAGGGGCGGGTTTCGATCCCGTTGGCCAGGGCGAACGCGAACTCGTCAACCTTCGCGGTGGAGGCCAGGGTGAACTCTGTCTCCGGGCCGATTTCCGGCACCAGGTAGTGGTAGTTGGTGTCGAACCACTTGGTCATTTCGAGCGGCTGCTGCTCCTTGTTGCCGCGGGCCAGTGTGAAGTAGCCGTCGATGTCCAGCTGCCCGTCGGCGTTGAGCAGCTTGCCGAAGCGGGCAGGAACGGCACCCAGGTGCGCGGTGGTGTCGAGGACCTGGTCGTAGTAGGAGAAGGTGCCCGGCACGGCGGCGGCTTCGGTGAGCCCGAGTTCCTGGAGGCGGCGGGCGGCGGCCAGCTGGATGTCCTTGGCGGCGGCGTCCAGGGCAGCGGCGCCGATCTTGCCGGCCCAGTAGGCCTCCACGGCCTTCTTGAGTTCGCGGCGGCGGCCGATGCGGGGGTAGCCGAGAAGTGAAGCGGACGGGAACGGGGTGTTTTTGGGTGCAGTCAGCTCAGACATGGAAGATCCTAAGTTTTTTGGGCAGCCCTGACGTCGGGCTGGTCGGGTAAAGGTGTGTAAGGAGCGCGAAACGCTCAGCTGGCGAGCTGGATGCGGGCGGCGGATTCCCGCCGGCCGTGCTGGCTGCCGGGTCGGCTTCGCCGGGGCAGGGCCAGCTTGTCCAGCACTTCCAGCGCGCTTTGGTGCTCGTTGAAGGTGTAGATGTGGATGCCGGGAGCGCCGGCGTCCAGGGCCGCATTGGCCAGGTCCACCGTCGCGTCGACCCCGATGTGGAGCCGTTCGAGGTCGGTCTCGGCGGCGGCCAGCTTGGCCATCAGTTCCGGCGCGGGCTCCACGCCGGTGAGCTGTCCCAGGCGGTTGAGCCGGCGGAGGCTGGTGAGCGGCATGACGCCGGGAATGATAGGGATGGTCACGCCGGCGCGCCGGGCCCTGGTGAGCAGGTCGGCGTAGTGCCTGGTCTCAAAGAACACCTGTGTGATGGCGAAGTCGGCGCCGGAACGCTGCTTGGCCAGCAGCACCTCGACGTCGTGCTCCTCGCTGGGCGATTCCGGATGGCGGGCGGGATAGGCCGCCACGCCGACCGCGATCTTGCCGGCACAGAGCAGGGCCGAACGGCGCTGCTCCACGCGGCGGATGAGTTCAATGAGGTCCTGGGCGTACCGAAGGGATCCGGCGGCGGGTGCGCCGGCGTCCTTGGGAAGGTCTCCGCGCAGGGCAAGGATGCCCCGTACGCCGGTGTCCAGCAGTTCGCCCACGATAGTGGCTAGTTCCTGCGGGCTGTTGCCCACGCAGGTCAGGTGGGCCAGCGGCCGCAGCGTGGTCTCGAGCAGGAGCCGATTAATGAGTTCGACGGCGGTGTCCCGGTTGGAGCCGCTGGCGCCATAGGTCACGGAGACATAGTCCGGCTCAGTGGTTTCCAGTTCCCGGATGGTGGTCCAGAGGGTTTCCGCTGCTGCAGGGGAACGGGGCGGGAACAGCTCATAGGACAGCGCCACCGGGGCGGTGTCGGAGAGGTTCGGGTGTGCGTCAATCAAACTTGGTGGTGACATTTGCGTCCTTGGCTTTGGGCCATCGCCTGCTTTCCGCCGAAAAAACGGCGGGAAACCGGCAATGAATTGAGTTTGGGGAACACGGAGGGACTCCACCAGGGACGCAGCCGCGACTGTTACGCCTTGCATGAAGTAGTCCGTGAGCAAATGTCAGGCCCACATGGGGGCACCCACACCCTCCAGATCGGAGGATCGCTGACACGTTACCGCGGTAACTTGTCTACGACTCTATGGGCTGTGACCGGCAGGGAACAAGTCGGCACCGAATTA
Source organism: Arthrobacter sp. FW306-07-I (assembly GCF_021800405.1). Taxonomy (NCBI): domain Bacteria; kingdom Bacillati; phylum Actinomycetota; class Actinomycetes; order Micrococcales; family Micrococcaceae; genus Arthrobacter; species Arthrobacter sp. FW306-07-I. The sequence continues at coordinate 2,507,636 of NZ_CP084550.1, forward strand.
AGACACTGTTTTACAGGCCGTTTTCCAAGGCAACAGAATTTTCTTCGCCAGTACCCGCCTTCACCAGGGGCGCTCCACAGCTGCCCCGCCGCTGCTGTCCAGATACTCTTCCCGCTCGCGCCCGCTGTTGCGCTCCCGTTCCGCCTGCCGTGCGCTGTCCTGGAGCTGGTCCAGCTGGCCCTGCCGGGGGTCCGCCGACGTGTCCGGCGATGGCTCCTCCCCTGGTGCCGGCGTCCCGTCCGCGCCCTGTCCGGCAGCGCCGAGTTTGCTCTCCAGCCGCTCCCTTGCCGCGGCCAGCCGGCCGCCGGTTTCGGCACTCCCGGCGAGGCACCCTTCCGGCGCCTGCCCGGCCGTTGCCAGCGCTTCCTTGAACAACAGAACGGCCGACGCCGCGTCCCCGGCCAGCTGCCGCTGGTCACCCAGGCGTTCGATCGCCAGCACAAGGTTGACCCGAATGGTGCACGCGTCCCCCGAGCTGGCGGGAACCATGCCTAGAGCTTGTTCGAAGTGTGTCCTGGCAGCCGCATAGTCTTCCTCCGCCACGGCTGCGTCGCCGGCGGCGAACGTCGCCTTGTGCGGCTCCACGACGTTTGCGAAACCAAGGCCCCGGGCGGCGGCATCAACGGCGGCAGCGTTCCCGGCGGTAAAACCGGCGGCGGCGCGGTCAGCCAGGATGCCCAGGCTGAGCAGTTTGATGGCGGTGCACAGCACCAGGAGCACCGGCAGCGCCGACCACAGCAGCAGGCGGCGCCTGCGGGACCGTGGTGTCGACTGTGGGGTCACCGCTTTTCCTCCTTCAGGCCCGCACGCGGAAGTCCGCGAAGCTGCCGCGCGAGTGCCACGGCTTCCGGAAGGGCCAGCAGGAAGGCGCCGGCGGCGAGGATCCAGTACAGCTCCGTCCCGGCGGCCAGCTGCCCTTGCCCGTCAGCGCGTTCCGCCCTGCCGGGGTGCGCCTGCTGCATCATGTCCGCCACTGGGGCGCCGGCAACGCGGTGGGCATATGGCACCCCAAGCTGCCCGGCGATGGCCTGCAGCCGTCCCTCATCAATCATCGACAGTGCATCACCGTTGCTGCCGGGCCGGGTGTCCTGGACGTAGCCGCCGCTGCGGGTGCCGGCCTCCCCTCCCCCGCCTGTCCCGCCGTCGTCCGCCAAACCGGTGTTCTCCTTCATCCGGCCGCCGCCGGATGTGCCGTAACCCAGCACCGCTCCCCCGGCGACCAATCCGCCGTCGACTTTCATGGGATCCGGCTCCCTGCCGCTGGTCTGCTCACCGTCGCCCAGGTAGTACACCAGCCGGGGCCGGCCCGGGTGGCTGTCCCTGGCCGCTGCCAGCCGCTCGGACAGCACCTGCCGTGCTGCGGTGATGCTGCTGCCCTTGGCATAAGCGGTCACCTGCGGTTCCAGGACGTCCGTGATGGTCTGCAGGGCAAGGGTGTCGGTGCTGAGCGGCATGCGGACGTGCGCGGTGGTGTCGAACGTGATGACGGAGAACCGGGCGCCGGGCAACTGTTCAGCGATGGCCATGATGTCCTTCCGGACGCCCTCCAGGCGCGGTTTTCCGTTGTCGTAGTCCTCGGCCACCATGCTGGTGGTGGTGTCCACCACGAAGAAAACGTTCAGGTCCGCGCTGGCGGCCTGGACGGTGCCGCCCGGCAGGTGTGGCCGCAGGGCCGCTGCAAGAAGCAGCAGCACAATTGCTCCCCGGCGCAGCCACGCCTTGCTGCGGAGGCGGATGCCCTGCAGGCGCCAAAGGACAACGCAAAGGGCAAGAGCAGACAGCAGCGCAGCAACCAGCGGCAGGCCAGGTACATCTGCGAACACAGCCCGGGGTGCGCCGTGGATGGCCGATGTCTCGGTTTGCTCAATCCCGGTGACAATCCCGGCCACGGCGTCCGGGCGGTCAAGGGCGTAGTATGCGCCGCCCGTGGATTCTGCGGCGGCCCGCAGTTGGGCACCCGGCTGGTCCGGACCGGGGCCGTAGTCCAGGTCTGCCGGGTTCAGCGCATAGACGCGGACGGACCGATCCTTGGCCAACGCGGCCGCCTGGCCCAGCGCCATGATGGGCTTTCCTGACAGCAAGTTGTCGGTCGCCAGCACCACCGACCGCGAGCGCTGGGAGTTGGTACCCCCGCCGCTGGCCCCTTGGGGCTTGCCGGCCCCTGGGAAACTGTTGAGGCAGGACGCCAGCCCGTCGCCAATCAGGGAGGAGCCCCTGCCGCTCCACGTACCGTCAAGGAATCCGGAGCTTCCGGGTTTGCCGTCGAAGGCGTCCTTGGCACCCTGGAGCTGCTCCTGCGCGTAGGCGTAATCGTCCGTCAACGGAAAGACCTGGATGGCGCTGCTGTCGAAAATGGTCAGGCCGACCCGTTCGCCGTCGAACTCGCGCGCCAGTTTGGCAAAGACTTCCACTACTGCAGCGTCGGCACTGCTCATGGAGCCCGATGCGTCCAGGCAGAGCATGATGTCGCGGTTGTGCTGCTCCGGCCGGACGGTATCCACCGAGACGGGACGGGCCGCCGCTACCGCGGTGGACACCAGCAACAGGGCCAGCGCAGTTGCGGCCAGGGCCAGCCACCGCCGGTACCGCCGGAGGGCTGCCTGGTATTCCGGCAGCGCGGTGAGCCTGTCCGCGTGGGCCACGGGCCGGCGTCGTACGTTGCCCCGCCTCTTGCTGCGCAACGCAACCCCTGCCGCCACGCCCGCCGCGGCGGCCGCAAGGGGCAGCAGCCACCAGAACATCAGCTCCACGCGCGCACCGCCGCCGAGGCTCTTGCCGCAGACGCAGCAACGGAAGGCAGCGGCCCGGGACCGAATTCAGCCGGGTAAAGGGCCTGGACCGCGTCGGCCGCGGCGGGAAGAGGGTGCCGGGCGAGGTCCTGGTGGGTCATCCTGGTGGCGTCCACTCCGGTAGCGTCCCGGACAAAACCGCGCAGCAGGAGGCTGATCTCCTGATGGGCGGGCCGCGCATCCAGGGCGCCCTCCGCCGCTGCCTGCTCCACATCGTGGATGCGCTGCAGGTAGGCCGCCTTGAGCGCAGGCAGGTCGGTCAGCGCGGACCGTCCCTGGGCACTGCCGGCCGGCTCGGAGCGCCTCGCTGCACGGGTGGTGGCCAGCACGAAGACGTACCACCCTGCCAGCAGGGCGACCAGCGCTGCCCCGCACCACGCCCAGGCGGGGCTGTACTGCAGCGGGCCGAAGAACCCGGGATCAACCTGCACGGCGGTGCCTCTCCAGGAGCGTGAACAGTCCGGTGATGACATCCCCGCTGCCTGACACGTCGCCTTCAGTGATCCCGGCCGCGCGCAGCATGGCCTGCCGGTCCGCATCACGCTCCGAGGCCGCTTTCGTGTAGGCGGCCTCCACTGCGGCGGACATCCCCGGCGGCCAGGGCAGGAGGGAATCGTCGGCAACGCTGAAGGCCGCGGGGGCGTTGGGATCCGTGGGCTTGGAGGATGGTGCGAGGTCCGCGTCCCGCACGGTCAGCCACAGGACTTCGTGCTGGGCGCGGAGCCGGCGCAGGAGCTGGGCCGTGGCAGCGTCCGCGGCCAGTTCGTCGGCGACGACGAAGAGCAGGTGGCGGCCCTTGACGTTGCGTGCCACGTAGCCCAGCTGGTCCTGGATCCTGCTGGGCGCCCCATCGAGGCCCGTATGGGAATCCACGTGCCTGAGGAGCCGTTCCAGGTGGGCTTCGCCGCTCTTTGCCGGCAGGGACCGGGTTGCGGTGGAGTCGCCGCACACCAGGCCCACCACGTCACCGTGCCGGTGGGCCAGGTAACCCATGACTCCCAGTGCGAGCACGGCGATGTCCTTTTTCACTTCCCCGGACCGGGACTCCGCTGCCATGTTCCGTCCCGTGTCGGTGACCAGGAGGACGGTCTGCCGGCGGACGGCCACATAGCGCCGGATCAGGGGTGAACCGTGCCGGGCCGTGGCCTTCCAGTCGATGTCGCGTACCTCGTCACCCGGCACGTAGGCGCGCAGGTCGTCAAAGTCCAGGCTGCGGCCCCTGAATACGGAACCGTACTCGCCGTCGAGCATTCCACGCGCTTTGCGGTGCGCGAAGATGGCCAACTTCGACTTCACCCGCTGGAGGAGGCTGGCCATGCGGGGTCAGGGAGTCTGGACGGCGGCAACGACGGCGTCGATCACCGATTCGACCGGGACCTGCTCGGCCACGGCGTCAAAGTTCAGGATCAACCGGTGCCGCAGTACCCGGTGGGCCAGCGACCTGACGTCCTCGGGGATGACATGGTCGCGGCCGTTCAGCAGCGCCACCGCCCGCGCCGCCTGGCTGAAGGCGATGCTGGCGCGCGGGCTGGCACCGAATTCGATGAAGCCGGCCAGCCGGGCGTCGATGTATTGGGAGGCGTTCCGCGTCACGTAGACGAGGCCCACGATGTAGTTGATGACCGACGGGTCGAGGTAGACCCGTCCCACCAAAGCCTGGAGTTCGGTGACGGCGTCCAGGGAGGCTGCAGCTGCGGGCTTTTGTTCGCGGGTGTAGACGCCGGCATCGATCCTGCGGATGATCTCCGCTTCTTCCGCGGGAGTGGGATAGTCCAGCACATCCTTGAGCATAAACCGGTCCATCTGCGCCTCGGGCAGCTGGTAGGTTCCCTCCTGCTCGATGGGATTCTGGGTTGCCAGGACCAGGAACGGCGAGGGCAGGGGGTGGTCCTGTCCTCCGATGGACGTATGGCGTTCCTGCATGGCTTCCAGCATGGCGCTTTGGGTCTTGGCGCTGGAGCGGTTGATCTCATCCAGCAGCACGATATTGGCATGCACCGGGCCGAGTTGGGTGTGGAAGCTGCCCTTGGCGGCGTCGTAGATCTGGGTTCCCACGATGTCGCTGGGCAGCAGGTCAGGGGTGCACTGGATCCTGCGGAATTCGGCGCTCACAGCTTCGGCGAGGGTTTGTGCCGCCGTGGTTTTGGCCAGTCCCGGGACGCTTTCCAAGAGGATATGGCCGCCGGTCAGCAGTCCCACCAGCAGCGACTCCCGCAGCAGGGACTGCCCCACCACTTTTGCATCGAAATTGCGGGAAATATTGGCCGCCACCTGCTGCGCCCTGGCCAGCTCCGCCGGCTGGATTCTTGCAGGCACGCTGGTCGAAAGCACTGAATTCCCCCTGGTGACGGTACTGGGCGGGCCGGGCAGGCCTTGTCCCGTCCGCCATCCTATCCAAGCCGGGCACCGGGAGTCCGGCAATGGGCACCCCTCCCCATTGGTGGCAGGCAGGTCTATCCTTTTGCCATGATTGAGCTTCCAGCCAGCTACAAGGAATACCTCGCCGGTAAAAGCGAGCACTTCGTCGACACGGTCCGGCCGGTCCTGATGCAGTCTGCGGCGGAAAAGCTGCACGGAGTCCGGGTGGTGAACAATCCCACCGGCCACCAGGCGCACCTCGACGATACCCTGCCCTTCGGAGTGGTGCTCGAGGACATTGACTAGCCCCTGACAGCACCTGCAAGGGCCAGTGCGTTGCCGGACCCGCGCGCCACGATGACGTACAGGGCCAGGACCGGAACGGAATAGAGAATCGAGAAGGCGGCCAGCTGGCCGTAGGCCACTGCGCCGTGCTGGCCGAAGAAGCTGAAGATCGACACAGCCGCGGGCTGGCTGGCCTCGGACAGCAGGAGCACGAACGGGACAAAGAAATTTCCCCACGCCTGGATGAACACAAAGATGAACACCACGCCCAGGCCCGGTCCCATCAGCGGAAGCACGATGGACCGCAGCCCGGACAGCCTTGATGCGCCGTCAACCCACGCCGCTTCCTCAAGTGCCAGCGGCACGGCGTCCATGAAGTTCCTGGTCATCCAGATGGCCATGGGAAGGCTGGTGGCGGCCAGGAACAGCACCGTTGCGAAAATGGAGTCCAGCAGCCGAAGCTGGACGAACAATCCGTAGACGGGCACCATGATGGCGGTGACGGGAAGGCAGGTGCCGAACAGGATGGCCGACATGAACGGAGTGTTGAACCGGGACCGGTAGCGGGAGAGTGGATACGCGGCCAGCACGGCTGCCACCAGCGTAACGATGCCGGTTCCGGCCGACAGCAGCAAACTGTTCCACAGTGGCCGGAACAGCAGCTCCGGAGTGAAGACGGCCGCGAAGTTGTCCAACCCGGGCTGCTGCGGAAGTTTGGTGCCGTGTCCGGCGGCCGGGTCCAGGGAACCGAGGACCAGCCACAGCAGCGGCAGCAGGAAACACGCACCGATCAGCAGCAGGACCACGTCGGCCCACACGCTCCGGGTACGTCCATGCCGGCCTGTCACGGTTTCTGCTCTCTGAGCAGGCGCAGGTAGGCCAGCCCGAACACGGCCCCGATCAGGATGAGGACCACGGCGACGGCCGTACCGTAGCCGATGTCGCCAAACTTGAAGGCCTCCTGGTAGGCGAGGACAGGCAAGGTGGTGCTGCCGTTGGCAGGGCCACCGGCCGTCATGACCCAGATCAGGGTGAAGACCGCCAGCGTCTGCAGCGTGACCAGCATCAGGTTGGTGGCGATGCTGCCCCGGATCACCGGCAGGGTGATGAACACCAGCCGCTGCCATGCACCGGCACCGTCCATCTGTGCAGCCTCGGTCAGCTCGGCCGGGACGCCGTTCAGCGCGGCCCGGTACACCAGCATCGAAAAGGCCGTCCCGCGCCAGGTGTTCGCCAGGATCACGGCCACCATCGGAACGGCGTAAAGCCAGTCGGTTTCCGCCAGCCCAAACGCGCCAAGCAACTGGTTGAGCGTCCCGTCCCGGCTGAAGAAGGCATAGGCGGCGAAGGCAGCCACGATCTCCGGCAGGACCCAGGCGGCCACGACGGCGGTGCCAACAGTTGCCGACACCATAGGGCGTGCGCGCCGCATGAGGACGGCCAGGGCCAGCCCCAGCACGTTCTGGCCCAGGATGGCCGAGCCTGCAACGAACAGGACGGTCAGCGCCAGCGAAAGCGGGAAGGCGGGGTCCTGCAGCAGCCGCTGGTAGTTCTCCAGCCCCACCCACTCGGGGTTCCTGGCGTGCTTGCCGGTGAGTCCGGCGTTGGTGAGCGAGGCGTGGAAGGCCCACAGCACGGGGCCGGCCAGGAACACGGCCAGCAGCACGACGGCGGGCAGGACCGGCAGGTAGCGGAGCACCTGCCGGCCGCGGTGGTTGGCGGCCACCGCTACTTCCGGATGGTCTTGTCGCCGCCCACGATGCCGGTCACGGCCGTGTCATAGTCGGCCGCCGCCTGCTCAGGGGTCCGGTTGCCGGTGATGACGGCCTCGGTGGCTTCCTGGACGGCGGCGGAAATCCGTGGATAGTCGGAGGTGGCGGGCCGGAACCGGGTGACGGACACCAGGCCGGAGACATCCTTCACGAACGGGTTGGCGGACTGGTAGCCGGGGTCGGCGGCGACGTCGTTGCGGACGGCGATCTGCGAACTGGCAAGCGTGAATGCCAGCGAGTTCTTTGCGTTGAGGGCGGTGGTGAGGAAATTGAAGGCCAGGTCCGGCTGCTTGGTTTCCGCGCCAACGGCCAGCGTCCATCCCCCGGACATGCTGACCTTGCCTGGTGCCTGTCCCTTCTGCGTGGGGAACGGGGCGACGCCCATCTCCTGCTCGTAACCGGGCCACGCGTAGCTCCCGCCGGCCTGCCAGAACGACGGCGCGTAGGAGCCTTCCACGGTTGCTCCCAGTTTTGCCTTGGGGAACCACTCGCCGAACACCTTCTTCCAGACGTTCGGGTCCAGCGCTTCGGCCGGAGGAACGGCCAGGTTCTCCCCATAGAGCGTCTCCAGGAAGGTGAGCGAGTCCTTGAAGCCGGGCGAGCCTACGACCCATTTTTTGGCGTCCTGGTCGTAAAGGCTTGATCCGGTGCCGTACAGGAGTTCGTAGAACCCCTGCATTACGGTTCCTTCACCGGTACCCTTTCCGGCGTACATGTTGAAGGGGATCACGTCCGGGTTGGAGGCTTTGATCTTCCGCGCGGTGTCCAGGATGTCCTGCCAGCTGGACGGCTGCCAGGGCAGTCCAATGCCTGCTGCCGCAAGAACCTTTTTGTTGTACCAGATGACCCGCGTGTCGGTGCCCAACGGCACTGCGTACGTGCCGCCGTCGTCCGCTTTCCCCGCTTCCTTCGCTGCGTTGTCGAAAGCGCCCCAGTCCCCCCAGCCGGCCAAGCGGCTGTCCAGGTTCATGAGGTACCCGGCGTCCGCATCGGAGCGGACCTTGAAGGTGTCTTCGTAGAAGACGTCCGGGGCAGTCGAGGGCGACCGCAGGGCCAGGGCCAGCTTGCTGCCGTAATCCTCGTCGCTGGCCTGGATGGGCTGCAGTTCGACTTTCACGCCCTGGTTGGCGGCTTCAAACTCCTTCTTCGCCTCCTGCAGCATGCTGTCCAGGGCGGTGAACGAGTCTGTCTTCTGGTAGGCCACCTTGATGGTCTTGTCGCCGCCGCCCGGATCTGCGGGCGTACAGGCTGCGAGGACCAGGACCGCGGCGGCCAGCAGGGATGCTGTCTTGGATGCCCGTCGAAACATGCTGGTCAGCTCTCCAGCAGGAGCCGCTGGGCGCGGGGGGCGAGGGTATGTTCCAGGACCAGGGACGCGGCCCCGATGGCTCCCACGTCCTCCCCCACGCCTGTGCCCACCACCTCGATGGGGTGGATGAGGCGGGCAGCGCTGTTGCCGTCCAGCAGCGGCGGGATCCGTTCAAGGTAGCGTTCGGCCAGTCCGCTCCAGAAGGGGCCACCGAAAACAACCCTTTCAACGTCCAGGGCGTTTGTGACCACGGACGCCGCCCGGGCCACCAGGACCGCGGACTTATCCAGGATGGCGGCGGCCTTTTCGTTGCCGGCGTCGGCAAGTTCGCACAGCCGGGAGAAACTTTGCTGGATTTCGGCGCCGCTGTTCCCCGCGCGGGTGCCGTCAAGGATGCCGGCGGCTTCGGCCTCGGCCACCAGGACCTGTGGGATGGCGGAGGACTTGACGCAGCCGCGCTGGCCGCAGTCGCAGAGCGGACCGTCCGGGTCCACCACGATGTGGCCGATCTCGCCGGCGTTGCCGGAGGTGCCGCGGACAACCTCATCGTTGAGCACGATGCCGCAGCCGATGCCTGTGCCCATGTACATGAAGATGAAGCTGCCGGCTCCACTGGCGCCACCCGCCCAGGTTTCCGCCACTGCGGCGCTGGTGACGTCCTTGTCAACAAGTACTGAGTAGCCGGTGGCCCTGGCCAGCGCGTCCCGCAGTTCCACCCTGTCCCAGCCGGGTAGCAGGGGCGGGTCCACCACGGTTCCATGGTCCAGGTCGATGGGGCCGGGGGCGGCCACTCCCAGTCCCGCAATCCGGCCCCGGTCCACCCCCGAGTCCTCCACGAGCTGGGCGATTTCCGCTGTGATGGTAGCGATGACCGCGGCGGGATCGTTGCCGCCGGGGGTTTTGATGCTTGAATGCCGCACCACCGCTCCCACGAGGTCCAGCACCACGAAAGTGGTGACAGCCGGGTCCAGGTGGACCCCCAGGGCGTACATGCCGCCGGGATTCAGGCGCAGGATAGTGCGGGGCTTGCCCGGACCGGTGCCCTCCTTGCCGGCCTCGACAATCAGGTTCTGGTCCAGGAGGCGGCGGGAAATATTGGAGATGGTCTGAGGGGACAGTCCCACGATCTGGGCCAGCTCCACCCGGCTGAGACCACCGGAGGTCCTGCGGATTGCGTCAAGGATGACAGTGAGGTTGAAGTCCCCCATCCTGGGCAAGTTGGTTCCGCGTCTCGGAGAGGATTGGCGGATCTCAGACACTGTGTCCCCTAAACGTCTTCGGCTACCGGTGATGGTGATGCTTTGAATCGTACGTTACGGGTGCGCCGCCGCCCACATGCGGGAACGGCGGCGCGGCGCGATGTCTTTTTTCCCGTCAGCAGGGGCTGCGGGTGCTCCGGGTGACGGTGAACTTGGTGTTCCGGCCCTCCACCACGGTGGGCCCTACACAGCGTTCCAGTGCCGGCTGGTAGGCCAGGTGCCGGTTGAAGACCGTCCACAGTTCGCCGCCGGGAGCCAGGACACGGCCGGCGGCCTCGATCATCTTCAGGCCGGCTCCGGCATGGACACCGGCGCCGACGTGGAAGGGCGGGTTGAGCAGCACGGCGTCCACGGACGCATCGGCAAAGCTGCTGAGCGCATCGTCCTGCAGGACGGTGATCCGGTCGGCGAGGCCATTCGCCTGGGCGGTGGCGAGGGCGGACCGGACGGCGGCTGCGGACTGGTCCGTTGCCGTTACGGATGCGGCAGGGAACTTCCGGGCGTACATTGCGGCGAGGATCCCGGTGCCGCATCCAAGGTCCACGGCGTGCCGTGCCGGTTTCATGGCAGGCAGGAACGTCAGCAGGAAGCGTGTGCCGATGTCGAGCCGTGGGCCGGCGAACACGGCGCCATGCGCGGCCACGTCCAGGTCCAGCTCGGCAACGTGCTCCACCACGGGGAAACGTGGGGCGGCGCTGGCAGGCCTGGGCCCGGCGCAGAGCAGGACCCGTGATTTTTGCCGGGCGAGCTGCGGCTGCACCGACACGAAGTACCGTTCCAGGACCGCGTTCATGCCCAGTGACATGTGCTTGATGCGGCCCCCTGCCAGCAACCGGACGTCCGGTGCCGCGTGCCGCGCTACGGCCGTAGCAATTTCCTCCAGTTCGGCAAGGGTCTTGGGAAGCTGCAGCAGGACGGTTTCTGCTCCCTCCAGCAGCTCCCGGCCAAGGGGCAGCTGGACAAACCCGGTTTCGGCACCTTCGGTTTCGGCAGCCTCCCGGCCGGTTTGCAACCCATTCGACAACTCGGCCGCGTTGAGCCGCAGCGCCCTTTCCCCGGTGATGAGGTCCTGTTGCACACGCAGGGACGCGGGGGCAAGCACTGCGGAAGCGCCGAGCGTCAAGGCGCCGTAACGGTCTCCGATGACAGCGAAGCTGCTGCCTGACCTCCCGAGCTGCACTGCTGTCTCCAGCAGCAGCCGGTCCGTGGCGTCCCAGGCCTGAAGGTTGGGGGCCTCCACGTCGGGCCGCCGGCGCAGGACGCGGAAAACGTCCTCCAAGGTGTTTGCTGCCACCGGTGCCCTGCCGCCTTCTGTTGCGATTGCCGTCCCCGGCGCCCGGGGCATCACCCCCACGTTACCGGTTCTGCCGCTGCCGCCATTCCAGGCAGTCCCATAATCGCCGCCACGGCTGCGCGGCCTGCGCGGTTGGCGCCGATAGTGGACGACGACGGGCCGTAGCCGACCAGGTGGACGCGCGGCTCGGCTGCCACCTGGGTGCCCTCCATGGCGATCCCGCCGCCGGGTCCCCGCAAGTGAAGCGGAGCGAGGTGTTCCAGTTCGGCCCTGAAGCCGGTGGCCCAGAGGATGACATCGGCTTTCAGGAGGCTCCCGTCCGCCCGGCGGACCCCATCTGGCTCGATCGAGGTGAACATCGGCTGCCGGTCGAGTGCGCCGCGTTCTTTGGCGGCGCGCAGCGCAGGCGTCCAGATCAGTCCCGTCACGGAAACCACGCTCTGTGGCGGAAGCCCACGGCGGACCCGTTCCTCCACCAGCGCCACGGCGTCGTGGCCTGCCTTGGCATCGAACGGCGCGTCCCGCCACACTGGTTCCCGGCGGGTGAACCAGCTGGTGGTGGTGACGCGGGAAATTTCCTCAAGCAGGCCGACGGCCGAAATGCCCCCACCCACGACGATGACGTGCTTACCGCGGAACTCGTCCGCCGAGACGTAGTCGGCAACGTGCAACTGGCGGCCGCGGAACGAGTCCTGGCCGGGATAAATGGGCCAGAAGGGGCGGGTCCACGTACCGGTGGCATTGATGAGTGCCTTGGCGCTCCAGTCGCCGTCGGATGTTTCGATTCGCAACCGCCCGGCGGGGTTGTCGTCTTCCCGCCTGACAGCGCGCACCTTGACGGGACGGCGGACGGAGAGACCCAGCTCCGCTTCATAGGTGCCAAAGTAGCGGGTCAGGAACTCGGAGCTGGGTTCGGCGGGATCCACCTCGGGCTTGGGAATGCCGGGCAGGTCGCTGATCCCGTTGACGGTGGCCATCCGCAGGCTCTTCCAGCGGTGCCGCCACGCGCCGCCCGGACCTTCCTCGGCGTCGAGCACGGCATAGTCGAGCCCCCGGCGCTGGAGGTGGTAGGCGGCCGACAGGCCGGCCTGGCCCGCCCCGATGACCACCACATCGGTTGGGTCAGGAATCACTCCCCCATGATAGTCGCGGAGGGCAGCGCGGCCTTAGGGTGGGCGCATGGAGACGGGAGCAGCAGTACCAAACGGAAACGGAAGCAAGGGCCACGCCGCCCGGCTGGAAAAAGCCCTGGGGGTGGTGCTGGGCACCGGGCAGATACCACTGCGGCTGCGGGCGTGGGACGGGTCGGAGGCGGGTCCAGCGGGTGCCCCGGTCCTGGAGTTCAAGTCCCGGAAGGCCCTGCGTCGGATGCTCTGGTCGCCCGGGCAACTGGGGCTGAGCCGGGCGTATGTAGCTGGCGACATCGATGCCCCAGGCGATATCTTCGCCGCGTTCACGGCCTTGAGTTCGGCTGGAAAGTTCGCCGAGCCCGGTCCGTTCCGCCCGCTCTCCCCAGGCGAACTCTGGCTGCTCCTGCGCACCGCCGTCCGGCTCGGGGCCGTCGGGCCCAACCCGGCCCCTCCGCCGGAGGAGGCGCGCGTCGCAAGGAAAGGCAGGATGCACTCCAGGAGCCGCGACTCGGCTGCCATTTCGCACCACTACGACGTCGGCAACGACTTTTTCGCCCTGGTGCTGGGCCCGTCCATGGTGTATTCATGCGCGGTATGGCCCGCCGATGCGGCCGCACGGCCGGCTGGCAGCAGCCTGGGCGCGGATCCAGCCCCAGGCGTGGTCACTGAGGGCCGCGGCGGCTTGGACGCTGACGGGCACGGCGGCGCAGACTGCGGCCTCGATGCCGCGCAGGAAGCCAAGCTGGATCTGGTGTGCCGGAAGCTGGGCCTTCAACCCGGGATGCGGGTCCTGGATGTGGGCTGCGGGTGGGGCAGTTTCGCCATCCATGCTGCAGCCCGGTACGGCGTCACAGTCGTGGGCGTGACGCTCTCGGCGGAGCAGGCGGTTCTGGCGCGCAAGCGGGCGGCAGACGCCGGTCTCACCGACAGCGTGGAGATTCGCGTGCAGGATTACCGGGACGTGCAGGACGGACCGTTCGACGCCATCAGTTCCATCGGAATGTCCGAGCACGTGGGACGGGCCCAGACCCCTGCCTACGCCACGGCGCTCTTCGCGCTGCTGCGCCCCGGCGGCCGGCTGCTGAACCATGCGATCTCCTGGAATGCCGGACCCACCAGCCCCGACCCGGACTCGTTCATCCCCCGGTACGTCTTCCCGGACGGCGAAATGATCAGCCTCGGCGAGATGGTCTCCGCCCTGGAGACCGCCCGGTTCGAAGTCCTCGACGTGGAGGCCCTCCGGCGCCATTACGCCCTGACACTTCGGGCCTGGGTCAGCCGGCTGGAACAGAACTGGGACGAGGCCGTGCGGCTGGTTGGCGAAGGGCGCGCGCGGGTGTGGCGGCTGTACATGGCAGCCAGCGCACTGGGATTCGAAAATGGGCTGACCGGGGTCAACCAGGTCCTGGTCCGGCGGCCGGGCGGGGAAGAACCGCCGCTGCGGCGGGACGCCTGGCTGTAATGTGGGCGCCCTCCTGCCGGGACGTAACCCGGCAGGAGGGCGGTCTAGCTGTACTGCCCAGGCAGGTTGGTTAAGCGGCTGATGGGCGGGTGGCCTCCGATTGCGGTGTGGGGCCTGTGGTGATTGTAGTGGTGCAGCCATGCCGGGAGGGCGTTTCTGCGGGCTGATTCCGTAGCGTAGAAGCGTTTGAATGCCCACCCGTCGGCAAGGGTTCGGTGGAAACGTTCAATCTTGCCGTTGGTCTGCGGCCGGTAGGGTCGGGTCTTCTTTGCCCTGATGTCCAGCTCCCGGCAGGCGTCGCGCCAGAGATGTGATTTGTAGGCCGCCCCGTTGTCAGAGAGAACCCGTTCCACGGTGACGCCGCGGGCAGCGAACCAGGACACAGCCCTTTGCAGGACTGCTACTGCGGTGGCTGCCGTTTCATCGCCGTGGATCTCGGCGTAGGCGACCCTGGAATGGTCGTCGATGACCGTGTGCACGTAGGCGGTCCCGATCAGCGGGTTGCGGTGTTTGCTGCGGGGCTTTGAGGGAGTCGCAGCACGGTTCTGTTTGCCTTGCTGCCGGCCGACGTAGCGCCAGCCGCCGCCGTCGGGGATGTTGCCGAGCTTCTTCACATCGACGTGGATCATCGCTCCGGGAGTCTCGTGTTCGTAGCGGCGGATGACTTCTCCGGTGCGCTTGTCCACGTGATGAAGGCGGTTCAGCCGGCACCGGACCAGGACCGCGTGCACGGTCGAGGCCGGCATGGCCAGCTTCGCCCCGATCGCGACCGGTCCCAGCCGTTGCTTCCAGCGCAGGTGCACGACTTTGCGCACCAGCTGCTGCGGCGTCCGGTTGGCCACCCGGTACGGGCGGGAGGACCTCTCAGCCATACCGGCCTCACCCATCGCGGCGTAACGGGCCGCCCACCGTTTCGCGGTCGGCCAGGAGCAGTTGAACTGCTCGGCAGCCCGGGATACTGGCCAGCCGTGGTCCACGATCAGACGCGCGACGCGCAAACGTTGGCGCGGAGTCAAAGCGGCATTAGCGTGGGACATGAGGACCTCCTGGTCGCTGCAGCGGTTGTCTAAGCAACTCCACTGTGCAACCGGAGGTCCTCACCTTTGGGTCAACGACTCCAGCGAGTCATCACATTCACCCAACCAACGTCCCTGGGTAGTACATCTAGCCCCTCAGGCGACCGGTGAAGGGCCGCCCGGCTGGGTGAAATGCTGTGTCTTCTCGATCTGTACCACCTTCGGGTCCGTTTCGTCCGCCTCGTAGTCCGTGGGCCTGGTGAGATCCTCGCCTGTCCGGACCTTCAGGGCCCGCATCACCAGGGTCAGGACGGCGGCGACTATCAGGTTCAGCGCGAAGGCTGACACCGCGATGTAGACGCTGAGGTCGGTTCCGGGGATGGGGGCAACCGAGCCGCCGAAGTGTGCCTTGGTGACCGGGTTGACCACGTTGTAGGCGGAGACGGTGCCGAAGATGATGCCAGCCGCCCAACCGATCAGGAGCGCCCAGCGGTCGAACCAACGGGTGTAGAGGCCTGCCACCACCGCCGGGAAGGTTTGCAGGATCCAGATGCCACCCAGCAGCTGCATGTTGATGGCTGCCGACTGGTCCATGGCGATCACGAAGACCAGGGCACCCACCTTCACCACCAGCGAGACGATCTTGGACACCTTCGCCTCGGTCTTGGGATCGACGTCGGGACGAATGAAGTCGCGGTAGATGTTGCGCGTGAACATGTTGGCGGCCGCGATGGACATGATCGCTGCCGGCACCAGGGCGCCGATGGCGATGGCGGCCAGCGCGATGCCGGCAAACCATGCCGGGAAGTGGTCAAGGAAGAGTTGCGGGACCACCAGCTGCGGGTTGACCGAGCCGTCCAGGTCGATGGGCTTGGTGCCCGCCTGGATGGCAACGAAGCCGAGCAGGGCAAGGAACCCAAGCATCAGCGAGTACAGCGGCAGGATGGCCGCGTTGCGCCGGATGGTGTTGCGGGCCTTGGAGGCCAGTACCGCCGTCACCGAGTGCGGATACATGAACAGCGCCATGGCCGAACCCAGCGCAAGTGACCAGTAGGCCGAGTAGTTGGCTGCTCCCGGAATGAAGACCCCCGCCGGCTTGCCCGTAGCCTGGTTGATTGTGCCCAGCTTTGACTGGGCCGAACCAAAGATCGTGTCCCAACCGCCGAACTTGATGGGCAGGTAGATGACCGCAACGATCACGGCAAGGTAGATCAGCAGGTCCTTGACGACGGCGATCATCGCCGGTGCGCGCAGGCCCGACGTGTACGTGTAGGCGGCAAGGACCACGAAGGCCAGGATCAGCGGCAGGTCGGTCAAGAACACATTCCCGGAGCTGCCCAGGCCAAGAACCGTGAGCACGGCCTTGATGCCAACCAGCTGCAAGGCGATGTAGGGCATGGTGGCAACGATGCCGGTGACCGCGACGGCAAGCGAAAGCCAACGGCTGCCGTACCGTCCGCCCACGAAGTCTGCCGAGGTGACGTAGCCGTGGCGGTGGGACACCGACCACAACCGGCTCATGATGATGAAGATGATGGGATACAGAACGATGGTGTAGGGGACCGCGAAAAAGCCGCTCACCGCGCCTGTGGCCCACATTGCCGCCGGCACCGCCACGAACGTATACGCGGTGTACAGGTCCCCGCCCAACAGGAACCAAGTAATCCAGGTACCGAACCCACGGCCGCCCAGGCCCCATTCATCCAGGCTGTGCAGCCCCTCCACTTCGGCGCTGCGGCGCCACCTCGCGGCCAGGAAGCCCATCACGGCGACGACCACAAAGAGCAGCACGACAATGACAAGCGCCGTCCAGTTGATCTCCCGCCCGCTCATGGCCGCTCCCCTTCCAAACCGTTCCCGGCGGAGGCTGCCCCCTCTTGGGGTGGGCCGCCGGGACGGGCCTCTGCCCGCCGTCGTCGGTCCTCCTTGGTGACCAGCCAATACGCGCTGCCGGTCAAGATCGCCGAAATCGGCACCCACAGGAGCTGGTACCAGTAGAAGAACGGGAGGCCGCCAAGCCGCGGCGCATCAAAGGCGTAGAGCTGGGGCATCAGGGGGAACAGGATGGCGGCCGCCAGCAGGACGCCGGCGCCGATATAGGGGGCGGGCCTGGCCGGCCCGCGGATGGCGGTGTCGCGTGTCAGGCGACCTTCGGGAAAAGCTTCACCGTTCGGGACGTAGCCGGAACCACCTGCGTGGGACATCTGTGACCTCCTCGTCAGCGCGTCCCGCGGCCGCCGCCTTGGATGAAAGCAGTCCGGAGGCGGGACGATGTGCCCTCAATCACAGTTGTACCGCGCTTTGACCAGCGCCGGAAGAGTTTTAGTCCACAAACGGTTGCCGGTGGCAACAAGAAAGGGAACCATCACCAAGTGATGGTTCCCTTTGTTTCGTTATATCGGTGGAGCTGAGGGGACTCGAACCCCTGACCCCCTGCATGCCATGCAGGTGCGCTACCAGCTGCGCCACAGCCCCTTACTTTTCGTCCCTTCCGGTCGAATTCCCCGGAGCAACCTGACCAGAGTAATGCACTTTTCCGCTGGACGCCAATTGGCCGCCCTAAGGCCCAGTCACACTCCAAGCCGCCAAACCCCAAAGGCGCACCGAGGCAGGAACACAAAAAAGTCCGCCGGAACCGTAGGTTCCGGCGGACTTACCGGTGGAGCTGAGGGGACTCGAACCCCTGACCCCCTGCATGCCATGCAGGTGCGCTACCAGCTGCGCCACAGCCCCGGATTGTTGCCGCTCCAAGCAAGCTTCGTTTCGGGGTCTCCCCCGAAGCAACTCAAATATCTTAGAACAGCAGTTCCGAAAATTCCAAATCGGGAATATTCACCCAGGCGCCGCGCCTACTCGCTTTCGGTTGCTGCGCCGGCCTTGGCGGAGGCGTCGTCGCCGAGCTGCAGGTCCACCACGGGGCAGTCCTTCCACAGACGCTCCAAGGCATAGAACACGCGGTCCTCCTCGTGCTGGACATGGATGACGACGTCGGCGTAGTCCAGCAGGACCCACCGACCGCCGGAACGGCCCTCGCGGCGCACGGGACGCAGGTCCTGCTTCGCCAGTTCCTCTTCGATGCCGTCCACGATGGCGTTGACCTGGCGTTCACTGGGCGCCGACGCGATGAGGAAGACGTCGGCGAGGGCCAGGCGTTCACTCACATCCATGGCGACGATGTCCTGGGCGATCTTGTCCGCGGCGGCCTTGGCGGCCGTACGGGCAATGGCGATGGATGATTCTGTTGCAGTCACGGGACTCCTTGATTGTGTTAAGTATTGGTGCCGGCCGGGTCAGCGGGACATGCCGCTGACGATCAGGATGATGCCGGCAACGAGGGCCAGGATCCCGAACGCGAGGATGCAAAACTGGAGGATGCGGTTCCGCTGCGCCCTGGCCAGGCCGGCCGTGGCGGCATCCAGCGGATCGAGCCCATAAGCGGAGCTGGCGGGAACACGGGGAAGGTCCTCGAAGAGGTCCTCCGACTGGTTCGCCGGCTGGCCCACCGGCTGCGCCACCGGTTTGGGACGGCTTGCAGCCTTCGCGGCAGCCTCCGCCCGGGCTATGACCTGGGAACGGCCGGCGGCGGTGTCAGCCGCAGGTGGCTTGGGCCGGGCCGCAGGCTTACGTTTCCCACCTGGCGGCACCTTTGGACCCGGGGAAACCTTCGTACCGGGCCTGGTGGTCACCGGAACATGGGAGGTTGCCGGCGGCTTCATCACCGGACGTTCGACGCCGGGCACCTGGACGAACTCGAGCGGGGTCACCATTGCCAGGTTGTTGGCGGTGGAGGGGCCGGGTTTGGCGGCAGTGTCCGGGGCGGGCTTGTTCGCAGTCTCCGGGGCTGGCTTGTCCGCGGGAGCGGGGGTCCTGGCCTGGACGGCCGGGGTGCCTGCCTGCTCGGCAAGCTTCTGCCGGGCCATGGCCCGGCGGTTCAGCACGGCGGCACGTTCGGCGAGGGCGATCTGCTCAGCAAGGATCTCCGGATCCACGGCTTCGGGATCCATGGAGGCAATGTGCTCCATTTTGGCGATCTGGTTCCGGGCCTGCGCGGCGATGAGTGCGCGCGCTTCCAGCGCCTGTTCAACAGTCATGCCATCCGGAACGTTCCCGGAAGCCTGCGTGGGGGCCCCCGGTTTCTGGCCCTCACGCTTCCTTCCGGCTCCGCTGCCCTTTCCGGCGTCGGGGGATGGCGGAGCAGTGGGAGCTGGAGCGGCGGCCTGAACAACAGGATTGGCCGCCGTCAGTGCCTGCTCTTTGAGCTGCTGCAAACGCAGCTGGCGCCGGGTGGGTGGTCCTCCGGCAGAGAGCTGCCCTTCTTTTTCCTCAAGTTCCTTGATGGCGCGAAGCGTGGCTCGGTCGCGCGCCCGGATCTGGGACGAACGCTGCGTGGACGTCTGGTCCGCGGCCGTTTGGGGGTGGGCTGCGGGTGCCGGGGCGCGGTCAGCCGGCCGGTCGGCGGCAGGCGGGCGCTCTTCTGAGGAAGGTGGGGTGGCCTGTTGGGCTTCCCTGGCCTTCCGGAGTTCCCGGCGGCTGCGGATAGGTGGCTGTTCCTGACTCATTGAGAACTCATTCAGTACTGGCGGGTTCGCGTGCTTCGGAAGTTTGTTCCTCCGCGCTTGCGGGGGCGTCGGAATAAAGGCCGTACTTGGCGATGTACTGCACTACCCCGTCCGGGACCAGGTACCAGACCGGGTTGTTCGCCGCCACGCGGGCACGGCAATCGGTTGACGAAATGGCCATCGCCGGGACCTCCAGGAGGCTGACGTCTTCACGGCCCATGCCGTCCAGGACGTGTCCTGGCCGCGTGACTCCCACGAAGTGCGCCAGCGACCAGAGTTCGTCGATGTCCTTCCACGACAGGATCTGCGCCAGGGCGTCCGCGCCGGTGATGAAGAACAGATCGGCGTCCGGGCGTTGTGCCCGCAGGTCGCGCAGGGTGTCGATGGTATAGGTGGGACCAGGACGGTCCACGTCGACGCGGCTGACGGTGAACCGCGGATTGGACGCCGTGGCAATCACGGTCATCAGGTAGCGGTGCTCGGGCTCGCTGACCTCTTTATGGGACTTTTGCCATGGTTGCCCGGTGGGGACGAAGACAACCTCGTCAAGGTCGAATTCCGCCGCGACCTCGCTGGCCGCAACGAGGTGGCCGTGGTGGATGGGATCGAACGTCCCGCCCATCACGCCCAGCCGCAGCCTCCCCCGGGCACCATTGCGGTGCAGATTGTGGGAAATCTTAGTGGCCCTGCCCGCGATCGTGCTTGTTGGGGTGCTGCCGGTGCGGATCCGCGTGTTCCTCGGTGGCGGCGTGCCGGTTGCCCAGGTTCGTGTAGGAGAGCGTGATGAACATCAGGACCACCAGGATGCCAAACATGGACACGCCGAATACCCACGGCTCAGCCCACAGCGGAGCAAGCTCCTCATGGCCTGATTCACCGGCGGCGGCGACGGACGTGGCAATCTGCTGGAGCAGCATTTTCTCCCCTATGTTCAAGGATTACGGGCAGCGGAACCTACCGCTGCTTTCCGGGTTCTGGTCTATGTTACCGCGTTGCTACGCGCGGACCTGGCCTTCGCCCTGGACAATCCACTTCGTGGTGGTGAGTTCGGTCAGGCCCATCGGGCCGCGGGCGTGCAGCTTCTGGGTTGAAATCCCCACCTCGGCACCAAGGCCCAGTTCGCCGCCGTCGGTAAACCGGGTGGAAGCGTTGACGATCACCGCCGCCGAATCCACCTCCGCGATGAACCGTTCCGCGTTGGCAAGGTGGTTGGTGAGGATCGCCTCGGTGTGTCCCGTGGACCAGGTCCGGATGTGCTGGACGGCGTCATCCAGGCTGTCCACCATGGCCACTGCGAGGTCCAGGTCCATGTACTCGGTGCCCCAGTCCGCGTCCGTCGCCGGCTCGGTCTCAACGCCGGGCAGCGCCGCCTTGGTGCGGTCGTCCACGTGGAGGCGGACGCCGGCGTTGCGGAGGGCGGTGGCGACGGCCGGCAGCACGGTTGAACCCGAATGGACCAGCAGCGTCTCCACGGTGTTGCACACGCTGGGCCGCTGGGTCTTGGCGTTGAGCAGGATTTCCACGGCCATGTTTTCGTCGGCGGACTCGTCGATGAAGATGTGGACGTTGCCTTCCCCTGTCTCAATGACCGGCACGGCGGAGTTGGTGACCACGGTCTGGATCAGGTCGCGGCCGCCGCGGGGAATCAGTACGTCCACCCGGCCGCGTGCCTTCATCAGGACGTTGGCGCCGGCGCGGCCGAACTGGTCCACGGTCTGCACGGCATCGGCGGGCAGGCCGACTGATTCAAGGGCTTCACGAAGCACGCGTACCAGGACCTGGTTGGTGGCTTCCGCCGCACTGCCGCCGCGCAGGATCACTGCGTTGCCGCTCTTGAGGGCCAGCCCCGCGATGTCCACGGTGACATTGGGACGCGCCTCGTAGATCGCCGCCACAACGCCCATGGGCACATTGACCTGGCGGAGGCGCAGGCCATTGGGGAGGGTCTGGCCACGGACCACGTTGCCCACGGGGTCAGGAAGGTTGGCCAGGTTCTCCAGGGCGGCCACCAACCCGGCAACACGGGTTTCGGTGAGGGTGAGCCGGTCCAGGAGGGCCTTGGAGGTGCCGTTGTCCTTGCCCCGCTGCACATCCATGGCATTGGCGGCGAGGATCGCCTGGACGTTCTCCTGCAGCGCGGCTCCCACGGCGCGAAGGCCGCGGTCTTTCCACGCGCGATTGGCGGTGGACATCCGGCGGGCTGCGTGGCGGGAGCGGTCGGCAATGGCGTGGACGGCCGCTTCCACTTCCGCGGGGGAAAGAGTGTCCACGGCTGATACCTGCTCTGCCGACGGACCCGGCTGCGCCTGCGCAGCAGTGGTTCCGGAGTTTTCAGCAGTATGGATCAGGGCTTCAGTCATGCTCCAAGTTTAGGCGAGCCGGCAGCTCACAACAGCACCAGGTCATCAACATGAACAACTTCGCGGTCATAGCGACTGCCCAGTTCTTCGCCAAGTTCCCGAGTGGACCGTCCCAGCATGTGGGGCAGTTCCTGGGATGAGTAGTTGACCAGACCACGGGCAACAACTGAGCCGTCGGCACCCGCGAGTTCCACGGCATCGCCCGGCTCAAAGTCTCCGTGTATGGCGGAAATTCCCGCCGGCAGCAGGGAGGTGTGGTGGTGCCGCACGGCGCGCACAGCCCCGTCGTCCAGGATCAAGCGGCCCTGCACGGAGGCGACGTGCGCCAACCACAGGAGGCGGACCGGTTTGCGGGAGCCGTTGACGGAGAACCAGGTGCCCACGTCCTCGCCGTTCAGGGCCGCGGCGGCGTTGGGCGTGGAGGTCACCAGGGCGTGGATGCCCGAGCCTGCCGCCATGCTGGCAGCTTCGACCTTGGTCATCATGCCGCCTGTGCCCACGCCGGCCCTACCCGCCTTGCCGATGGAAACGCCCTCAAGGTCGTGCGCGCCGGTGACCAGGGGGATGCGCTTGGCACCCTGGGCGGGCGGACCGTCATACAGGGAGTCGACGTCGGACAGCAGCACGAGTGCGTCGGCGCGCACCAGGTGGGCCACCAGGGCGGCGAGCCTGTCGTTGTCGCCGAAGCGGATTTCGTGGGTGGCGACGGTGTCGTTTTCGTTGACTACGGGGACCACCCCGAGGTTCAGCAGCCGGTCCATGGCGCGCAGGGCGTTGGTGTGCTGGCTGCGGCGCATCAGGTCCTCGGCCGTGAGCAGGACCTGGCTGACGGTCACGCCGTGGGCGCCGAAGGCCTGGGTGTAGCGGGCCATCAGCAGTCCCTGGCCCACGCTGGCGGCGGCTTGCTGGGTGGCGAGGTCGCGGGGCCGCTTTGCCAGCCCCAGCGGAGCCAGTCCGGCGGCGATCGCGCCGGAGGACACCAGGATGATCTCGGC
Source organism: Arthrobacter sp. FW306-07-I (assembly GCF_021800405.1). NCBI lineage: Bacteria > Bacillati > Actinomycetota > Actinomycetes > Micrococcales > Micrococcaceae > Arthrobacter > Arthrobacter sp. FW306-07-I. Next base: position 2,530,224 of record NZ_CP084550.1, read on the forward strand.
GCCGGCGTTGCGCTTGGCCGCCAGCGCGTCGGCCAGGGCCGTGAGCGACTCTTCCGAGATGCCGCCCTTGATGCTGGTCAGCGAGGATGACCCCACCTTCACCACGATGCGCCGGGCACCTGCCAGCGCACTTCGGTCCGCGGTGCGCTGGGCAGGGTCAGCCGTGGTGCTCTTAGAGGTCATCGTCCGCTTCCAGTCCGCTTTCCTTGAGGGGCTGGGCGGCGCGGCGGCCGCTGACGGATTCGGTCCAAATCCCGGCTTTCCGCTCCGCCTCAAGCTCGGCGCGGGCGGCAGCCTTGGCATCCCGGCGTTCCTGCTGCTCCTCGCGCTTCTGGGTGCGGGTGGGGCGGTCACCGATATCGGCGAACCGCGGATCAGTGCCGCGCGGTGAGGCCAGGAGTTCGGCACCCGCCATCATGGTGGGCTCCCAGTCGAAGACGACGCCGTCATCCCCGCCGATGACCACGGTGTCCCCCGGCTTGGCGCCCTGCTTGAACAGCTCGGTCTCCACGCCGAGCTTGGCCAGGCGGTCTGCGAGATAACCAATGGCTTCCTCGTTGGTGAAGTCGGTCTGCTTGACCCACCGCTCGGGCTTTTCGCCCAGGACGCGGAACAGCGGCTCCAGGTTCTTCTCCTCGCGACGGATCTTGAACCCTGCCTCATTCACGGCGCGGGGCCGCAACACGGCGGGCTGGACCTTGGGCGGGGCGGCGGCTACGGCGTCGCGGGCGGCCTGGACGATCTCGGCCATGGCGAAGCCGAGCTGGCGCAGTCCCTCGTGGCTGGTGGCGGACACTTCGAAGACGCGGTAGCCGCGCGATTCGAGTTCCGGGCGTACAAACTCTGCCATGTCCTTGCCGTCCGGCAGGTCCACCTTGTTCAGCGCAACCAGGCGGGGGCGGTGGTTCAGGGGAACCACTTCGCCGTCCTGGCCGGCATAGCTCATGTCGACGGCGTACTTCTCCAGCTCCCCCTCGATGATGGCGAGGTCGGAGAGCGGGTCCCGGTCCGATTCCAGGGTGCCGCAGTCCAGCACGTGCACCAGGGCAGCGCAGCGCTCAACGTGGCGCAGGAAGTTGTGGCCCAGGCCGCGTCCCTCACTGGCGCCTTCGATGAGGCCGGGGACATCGGCGATGGTGAAACGCACATCGCCTGCCTGCACCACGCCGAGGTTGGGAACCAGTGTGGTGAACGGGTAGTCGGCGATCTTGGGGCGGGCGGCGGACATCGCTGCGATGAGGCTGGACTTGCCCGCGGACGGGAAGCCCACCAGTGCAATGTCCGCGATGGACTTCAGCTCCAGCACGATGTCGCGGGAGTCACCCTCAAGGCCCAGCAGGGCGAAGCCAGGGGCGCGGCGCTTCTGGGAGGAGAGTGCTGCGTTGCCGAGCCCGCCCACGCCTCCGGCGGCCGCCACGTACTCGGCACCTTCACCTACGAGGTCGGCGAGCAGGGTGCCGTCCTTGGTCTTGACCACGGTACCGTCCGGCACGGGAAGCACCAGGGTCTCGCCGTTCTTACCGCCGCGCCAGTCACCCATGCCGGGACCGCCGTTGCTGGCATGCCGGTGGGGTGCGTGGTGGTAGTCGAGGAGTGTTGTGGTCTGGTGATCGACGCGAAGGATCACGTCACCGCCGTTGCCGCCGTTGCCGCCGTCGGGTCCACCCAGGGGCTTGAACTTCTCGCGGTGGACGGAGACGCATCCGTGGCCGCCCGATCCGCCGGATACGTGCAGGACTACCCGGTCTACAAAGCTGGCCACGTGGATCTCCTCAAATGCTGTTTACCTGGCGTCCGGAACGCCACATCGATTGTAATGCGGTTAAAAGAACAGTGGAGCGGACCCACAGGCCCGCTCCACCGCTTCAGAACTTGTTGTTACTCTGCAGCTGCAGCAGCAACGATGTTGACCACGCGACGACCGCGGCGGGTGCCGAATTCAACGGCGCCCGGGGTCAGTGCGAACAGGGTGTCGTCACCGCCACGGCCAACGCCGGCGCCCGGGTGGAAGTGGGTGCCACGCTGGCGGACGATGATCTCGCCTGCGGAAACTACCTGGCCGCCGAAGCGCTTGACGCCGAGGTACTGAGCGTTGGAATCGCGACCGTTGCGAGTGGAGCTCGCGCCCTTTTTATGTGCCATCTGAAATGCCTGCCTTTAAAATTCTGGGGAATCTGTTGGAAAACCTGAACAGTAACCGGTGGGTTACTTGATGCCGGTGATCTTGACCTTGGTCAGTTCCTGGCGGTGACCCTGGCGCTTCTTGTAGCCGGTCTTGTTCTTGTACTTCTGGATGACAATCTTAGGACCACGGAGGTCCTGGAGGATTTCAGCCGTAACAGTTACCTTGGCCAGGTCAGCGGCGGCGGAGGTGACTTTGTCACCGTCAACCAGGAGCAGTGCGGGCAGCTCGATGGTGCTGCCGGCTCCACCGGCGACGCGGTTCAGGGTAACGAAGTCTCCAACGGAAACCTTCTCTTGGCGGCCGCCTGCGCGGACAATCGCGTACACCACTTGGGAACTCACTTCTCTCGACGTTTATTACAAAATTTGCGTGCGGCACCCGGCTCGGAAATTGGCTGGGATCCCGCTGTGCCTCAACGCCGTGGATTCCCCGGGGAAATCCGTGAGCCGTCCCGGTGGAGCAGTCCGCTTGTTATACACAGCAGAATGCCCCAGGGTCATAACCCAAGTGTTGGCGTAAGCACCGAAGATCCAGAATACGCTAAATCCGTCCACGGCCGCAAATGAGGCTGGTTCCGGCGGCCCCGCTGTGGTAGTAACCACAAACCCGGCGGGCAGCACCGCAACCATGCCACTCCATCATAGCGGCGGCGCTGCCGGCAGCGGTCAGGAATGAAGTCTCGGCGCGTCGAAGAATTCCACTTCCAAGCGGCAGGACTGCTTGAACGCGGTGACCATCGCTGCTCTTTCATGGTCCGACGCTTTCCGCCCCGCCCCATCCACGATGGCGATGGCCCGGCGGGTGGCTTCGGCGAAGCCCTCGTCGGCGTAGGTGCGCAGCCACGCCGCGTAGGCGTGCCCTTCAGGCTCACAGCTGGAAAGGAACTGGGAGTGCAGCTTCCTGCCCACCTCGGCGTAGAGCCAGAAGCAGGGCAGGACGGCTGCCGCCAGGACTGCGTAGCTGCCCGACGCCGATGCTGCTGTGAGGTGGTCAACGTAGGCCTTGGTGACGGGGCCCAGGCCGCCCTGGACCGGCCGTGTGCTGAGCCAGGAGCGGTGGAGTTCCGTTTCCACTTCGAGGCAATTCTGGGCCGATCCTGCCCAGAACAATTGTTCGGCCTCCGAGGGGGCCAGGGCGCTGGTGCGGGCCAGAACGCGGGAGTACCCGTTGAGGTAAAGGGCGTCCTGGGCCAGGTAGTAGGCGAAGTCCTTCTCGGCCAGGTCTCCCGCGGCCAGGCCGCGGATGAAGTCAAGCGCGTAGATGTCGTCGAGGTCCTGTTGGGCTTCCGTCCATAGCCGGGCCGCGAAGCCGCCTTCCTGCAGTGCCGGCCGCAGATGGTGGAAGTGGTGCACTGGCCCGTTCCCCCGGCCCACTGACAGCTGGCCCGAGTTCTCGAGGGCGCCGGCCAGCCAGGGCTTGACGGTCCGCAGTGTTGCTTCCCAGTCGCCCAGGCGTGCCTGCACGGTTGCCATTGCGGAGGAAAGGGAGCATCCCGTGCCGTGGCTGTTGCGGGTGGCAATACGGGGTCCCGGGACTTCCACTATCTCCTCCCCGAGCAGGCCCGCGGTGTTGACCAGAGCGTCCGGACAGCGCTCCCCCGCCAGGTGCCCGCCCTTGACCAGGATTGTGGCCCCGGTGGCATCGGCCAGGCGCCTGCCCTGGGCCAGCGCCTCATCCCAGCTCTCCGCAGGGGCAGCGCCCATCAGCATGGCAAGCTCGGGCAGGTTGGGGGTGATGAGGTGGGCAAGGGGCAGCAGTTCCCGAAGTGCCGCTTCCGCCGATTCCTTCAGCAGCCGGTCGCCGCTGGTGGCAACCATCACCGGATCGAGAACCACGACGTCGGGACGCACCTTTTCGAGCCAGCCGCGCACAGTGCGGATCACTTCCCTGTCACCCAGCATGCCGATCTTGACGGCGTCGATGTTGATGTCGTCGCTGACGGCATCCAGCTGCTGGGCCAGGAAAGCGGCCGGAGGAACGTGCACGGCCTGCACGCCCTGGGTGTTCTGGGCTGTGAGGGCGGTGATGGCGGCCATGCCATAGCCGCCATGCGCGGCGATGCTCTTAAGGTCTGCCTGGATGCCCGCTCCGCCTGACGGGTCCGAGCCCGCGATGGAGAGGACGCGTGGAACGTCACGGCCTGCCGGCAACGCAGTGGGTGCATCGAATGCAGCTGGCAGGGGCATGGAAAGGGTTGAAGACAAGAGACATCCCTTCGCCGGTACTAGCCGGACAGGTTCAACGGGTGTGGATCTCAGCCGGCCTTTTGCGCGGCACCCCGTGTCGGTTTCCAGCCTAGCCGCTGGGGCGTATTCCCAGGAAAGGTGACAGCACCTGCCGCAAAGGGGTGGGTGCCGCACGCAGGAGTCCCCGCCCTGGGACTGTTCCCCGTGTCATTCACCGGGGAACCGTCCACAAAGCGGGGACTCCTGAATGTGTCTTTGTTGCCTGTCCGGGGCTTCCGGCTTACAGCTCCGAAGCCGGGACGCCGACGCCGAGGATAATCGGTTCCGCTGCCGCCTTGCCCGGTTCGGCGGTGGCCTGTGCCTTATCCATTTCCGGGGCCTTGGCCGCGTGCGAATGGCCTCCGGCAGTCGACTGGACGTTTTCGTGGTGCTGGACGGCGGTCTCGTTGGCGGCACCCTGCGCACGGCTGGCACCCCGGTGGCGCCGCGGACGGCGCTGCCGGGACTGTTCCAGCGTGTGGTCCGAATAGTCCTTTTCGCCTGGAACTTCCACCGCGGTGCGGGCTTCCGCTCCCCCGGCTTCAGCCCCTGATTCCGGCGTGGCCGGTGCCGGTGCGGACGGTTCGGCTGCCTGCGGCACCTCCGCGGTCCTGGCCGGAGCGTCCTCCACGGACGACGCCGGCTGGCCCAGGTGGGCGAACGCTTCAGCGAGCCGGTCCAAGGTGAGAGCCGGCTTGGGCTGCTGCTCCTCCGCATGCTCCACGAACGGAAGCGGGACTTCCTCGCCACCGAATGTCAGGACAGCCGCCGGACGCGTGGGGGCGTCGGCGTCGTGTTTCTCCTCCGCCGGAGCCGGCGCAGGCGGGGCGGCGGGCACCTGCCGGGTTGCCGCCACCTCTTCGTCGTGCAGGTGGGCGGCGTGGGCAGCAGCGGCGATGTTGGCCAGGGCAAGGCGGGTTGCTTCTGCCTTGGCATGCCGCTCAGCGTCCGTAGGGTCCGGGTGGACGGTGTGGACCTGGACGGCAGGAGCCGGAGCGGCCTCGGGCTGCTGGCCGTTGCGTCCGCGCCGCCGCTTTCGTTCGGAACGTGCGCCCGGCTGGTTGTTGTCGGTCCGCTGGCTTTCGGTGCGGTGGGCTTCCGGCCGGGCTTCGGGCCGGTTGTCATTGCGCTGGACGTGGTGGTGCTCGGCGGCCACGACATTGGCCCTGCGGTGCTCCACGGGATCGTCGTGGGTCACCACGCCGCGGCCGGCGCAGGCCTCGCACTGCTCGCCGAAGACTTCCAGGAGCCCGGTGCCCATGCGCTTGCGGGTCATCTGGACCAGGCCGAGAGAGGTCACTTCGGCAACCTGGTGCTTGGTCCGGTCGCGGCCCAGGCATTCCACCAGGCGGCGCAGCACCAGGTCGCGGTTGGATTCGAGCACCATGTCGATGAAGTCGATCACGATAATGCCGCCGATGTCGCGCAGCCGCAGCTGGCGTACCACTTCCTCGGCAGCTTCGAGGTTGTTCTTGGTGACGGTTTCCTCGAGGTTGCCACCGCTGCCGGTGAACTTGCCGGTGTTGACGTCCACCACGGTCATTGCCTCGGTGCGATCGATCACCAGGGAGCCGCCCGAGGGAAGGAAGACCTTCCGTTCGAGGGCCTTGTGGATCTGCTCGTCGATGCGCCAAGCGGAGAAGATGTCCTGGTCCTTGGTCCACTTCTCGAGGCGGCCCACCAGGTCCGGGGCCACGTAGGTTACGTAGGCCTCGATGGTGTCCCAGGCTTCCTCGCCCGAGACGATGAGCTTGGAGAAGTCCTCGTTGAAGACGTCGCGGACCACCTTGATGGTCAGGTCCGGCTCGCCGTAGAGCAGTTCGGGGGCCAGGATCTTGGTGGAGGCCGACTGGCTTTCGATGCCTTCCCACTGGGCCCGCAGCCTGTTGATGTCGTGCGTGAGCTCTTCCTCGGAAGCGCCCTCGGCGGCAGTGCGAACAATGACGCCGGCGTGCTCGGGCAGGCGGTCTTTGAGGATGCGCTTGAGGCGGTTCCGTTCGACGTCGGGCAGCTTGCGGGAGATGCCGGTCATGGACCCGCCGGGTACGTACACCAGGTAGCGTCCGGGCAGCGAGATCTGGCTGGTGAGGCGGGCACCCTTGTGGCCCACGGGGTCCTTGGTGACCTGGACCAGGACGGTATCGCCGGACTTCAGCGCGTTTTCGATGCGGCGCTGCTTGCCCTCGAGGTTCACCGCTTCCCAGTTGACCTCGCCGGCGTACAGGACCGCGTTGCGGCCGCGGCCGATGTCCACGAACGCCGCTTCCATGGACGGCAGGACGTTCTGGACCTTGCCCAGGTACACGTTGCCGATCAACGAGTCCTGCTGGGTCTTGGATACGAAGTGCTCGGCCAGCACGCCGTCTTCGAGGACCGCGATCTGGATTCTGTCGTCGCGCTGGCGAACGATCATCTGCCGGTCAACGGACTCCCGGCGCGCCAGGAACTCGGCTTCGGTGATGACCGTGCGGCGGCGGCCCGTGTCGCGGGATTCGCGGCGGCGCTGTTTCTTGGCCTCCAGGCGGGTGGAACCCTTAACGCTGGTGACGCGGTTGCTGGCGGGTGCCTCGCTCACAGTCCGCGGGGCGCGCACGCGCGTGACCGTGTTGGGGGGATCGTCGTCTTCGCCACCCGTAAGCTCAAGGTCCTGGTCCCCACGGCGGCGGCGACGGCGGCGGCGGGAGGTCACGCCGTCCTCCACCGTCCCGGCCGTGTCCTCGTCGGCTTCGTCCTGGGCGTCGGCGTCAACGCTGCCGTCCTCGTTGTCCTCTTCAGCCCTGTCGCCGATCCGGCTGCGGCCCCTGCGGCCACGGCTGCGGCGCCGGCGGCGGCTGGAGGAATCCTCAGTGTCTTCGGTTTCTTCCTCCTCAGGCTCCTCGGCGACGGGCGCTGCGGGACGGACCACAGTGCTGAGGTCCGGTGCCTGGAAGAGCACGGAGGTGGGCGACGCGGGTTCCAGGAACAGGGAAGCGAAGGGGCTTGCGGCAGCTTCAGGTTCTCCGCCGCTGGACGCGGCCGGAGTTTCCTGCGCCGGTTCAGCGGATTCCGCGGTCGGCGCGGGCTCCTGCACCGGCGCCTGCGCGGCGGCGGGCTCCTGCACTGCTTCCTGAACTGCGGCTTCAGGTGCTGCTGATCCCTCAACCACGGCTTCGGTGGCGGGAGGTGCCGGTTCGGCACTGGCGGGGGAAGCAACCTTGCGGGTGGCTACCCGACGGCGGCGGACCGGTTTGCTTTCGACGTCTGCCGCTGGTTCGGCAACAGGTGCGGCGGCGGGACTGCCAGCGGCGGCAGCATCAACAACGGGGCCGGCAGCAACGGCAGCCGACGCCCCGGCGGAGGCGTCAACGCCGGCACCGTCGGCGGCGACACGCTCGTCAGCGGGGCCGGCTTCCTCCGCGAAGGTGGGCAGCGGTTCCGCAGCCTCCACCTTCTTCCGGGCGCGGGTGCGTCGGGCCGGAGCCTTGGGCGCCTTTTCCGCGTCATCAGCCTGTGTTGCGTCGACGTGGGGGGAAACCGCTGCTTCCGGAGCCGTGGCGACGGCTTCCGTCACGTCGTCCATCGCCTTGGGAGCTGCTTTGCGCCGGGCGCGTGGGGCCCTCTTCGGTGCCGCAGCATCCGCCGCGGCTTCTACGTTAACGGCCAGTTCCTGATCATTATCCATATGTGGCAACACTCCTGCCCCTGACGTACCGCCACATCCGGCACCCATTGGGGCACATATTGTCAAAACCCGCAGGCGTTGACAGAAGTCAAGTGGATACTCCCAGGTTCGCACCGTCGTTGGGGTGCGGCAGCCCGTAGGAGCCGGTGGATGTTCTGAAAACCCGTTGTTCTGAGTGCCACAACCAGGTGCCGCCCAATGGAGTTGCGGGTGTGCCGGAAGAATCCGAAGCCTGCCCTGCTCATCATTGGCGGTCTTGGGAACAAACCACCGGACCGGAGTCCGAATGTGGATCGGCTTCCAGCCACGTTTATTCTCTCATACCCAAGCTGGATCGCCGCGGAGGCAGGGGCGGCTGTTCCCGTTACTGTGTAGTGGCACCAGCTGCCGGCGTTACAATCAGGCACAGGAGCACCGGACGAAAAGGACGCCAAACCCATGCCCAGCATCTCCCCAGTCAGCGCCCGTGAAGAGGATCGGAGCGCCGATCAACAAGCTACGCCGGCCGCTACCGTTCCGCCGATGGCCCGGAAGCGGCCTTTCGGCTGGCTGCTGGTCATCACCGGCGTCGTTGGCTGGCTTGCCTCCGGAACCCTGGTGCTGGAAAAGCTCGAAGTGCTCAAGGACCCCAGCCACACCACGGTGTGCGACGTGAATCCCTGGATCTCGTGCGGGCAGGTAATGCAGACGTGGCAAAGTTCCGTCTTCGGTTTCCCCAACATGTTTATCGGCATCGTGGCTTTCGCGATCACCACCACCGTGGGCATGGCCCTGCTTTCGGGAGCCACTTTTGCCCGCTGGTACTGGCTGGGACTGCAGGCAGGCGTCACGCTCGGCTTCGCGTTCGTGGTGTGGCTGTGGTCCCAGGCCCTGTACTCCATCCACATCCTGTGCCCGTTCTGCATGATCGTCTGGGCGGCCATGATCCCGCTCTTTGTGTGGACCACCATCAGGAACATCACCGCTGGCGTCATCCCCATGCCTTCAGGCGCAGCCCGCATCCTCGGTGATTCCGGCTGGATCATCACTGCGCTGCTGTACGTGGCCGTCATCGCCACCATCTTCTTCGCGTTCATCCAGGTCTTTGTGGGGACCTCGGGCTTCTAAGTCCGCTCCGCTCCCCCGCCAGGTGACAGATAAGGCCAATGTTCATGAAGAACATTGGCCTTATCTGTCAGTTCGCGGTCATCAGCCCCTGGGGCGGGCGAGCGGTTACTGGAACCAGATCTTGATCTCGCGCTCAGCGGAATCGGTGGAGTCGGAGCCGTGCACCAGGTTCTGCTGCACCTTCAAGCCCCAGTCCCGGCCGAAGTCGCCGCGGATGGTGCCCGGCGCCGCCGTCGTGGGGTCCGTGGTGCCGGCCAGCGAGCGGAAGCCTTCAATGACGCGGTGGCCTTCGAAGATGGCAGCCACCACGGGTCCGCTGAGCATGAACTCCACCAGCGGCTCGTAGAACGGCTTGCCCACGTGCTCCTCGTAGTGCTGCTCCAGCAGTTCACGGGTGGCGTCAACCTTCTTCAGCTCAACCAGGCTGTAGCCCTTGGCTTCGATGCGGGCCAGGATGGCGCCGGTCAGGTTACGGGCGACGCCGTCGGGCTTGATCAGGACGAGGGTGCGCTCTGTAGTCACAACTGCTCCAATGCGTTGGTGGGATTTCGGGATAAGTCTACGGGGACAGGCCTACGGGGACTGTGGCTGGGCCGGACCGGAGGCCTGGTCGGGATGGGCCGCTTCCCATTCCGACTGCTCGCGGGCGCGCTGTGCAGCTTCGCGGTCCAGCCGGATGCCGGTGCGGATGCCGTACCACCAGGCAACCGCAAAGAGGGCGCCCACCAGGAACATGGCCGGCTCGAATATGCCCGTGAGGATCAGGACGAGCTGCAGGATCCACCCCAGCCCGATGCCCCAGGGCCTGTTGAGGACTGCACAGGCGCCGATCATCACCACGCTGAGGGCAATGCCAACGCCCAGGATCAGCGCCGGCGGGAACTCACCGCGGCGGAGGCCGAACACCACCAGGGTGGCGAAAAACATCACGAAGGCTTCGAGGAGCAACACCGTGGAGGCGAACATGACCTTCGTGGAGCGCCGCTTCTTCGGCATGCCGGGGCGCCACTCACGTTGCGCTTTGGTCAGTCTGGCCATGGTCACGCCTCCGTTTTTCCAAGCAGGATCCGTGCTTCGGCCACCAGCGTGATGGACCCGGTGACCAGCACGGCGCCGGACAGGTCCTCGTTGGCTTCGGCGCGTTCCACTGCCCACTCCAGTGCGTCGTCCAGTTTCTCGGCGATGTGCACGTTGTCCTCGCCGAAGCCCAGGTCGATCGCGAGCTCCGCCAGTTCGGCGGCGGGGACGGCACGCGGCGAGTTGGACTGGGTGAAGCAGTATTCCTCCGCCACGCCTCCCAAGGATTCCTTGAGTTCGCGCAGGATCTCCTCGGCGTCCTTTTCCTTCAGTACGCCCACTACCGGCACCAGCCGGGTGAAGGTGAATGCTTCCTGGAGCGCCACCGCGGAGGCCTTGATGCCGTCGGGGTTGTGGGCAGCGTCAACGATGATTGTTGGCGCAGTGCGCACCACCTCGAGCCGGCCGGGCGAGGTGACGGCGGCGAAGCCTTCCTGCAGGACGTCGAAGGGCAATTCCTTCTCACCGCCGAAGAACGCCTCCAGGGCGGCGACCGCCACGGCGGCGTTCTGTGCCTGGTGCGCGCCGTGCAGCGGCACCAGCAGGTCCGGGTAGCGGCCGGCGATGCCCTGAATGGTGACCATCTGCCCGCCGACGGCCACTGTCCGTGACTCGACGCCGAACTCCACGCCCTCGAAGCGGAACGGCACGCCCACCTCCCTGGCCTTCTCCAGCAGCACCTGGGCGGCGTCAACCGGCTGGGCTGCACTGATGAGGTAGCCGCCGGGCTTGATGATGCCGGCCTTTTCGTAGGCGATGTCCGCCGTAGTGTCCCCCAGCAGGTCCGTGTGGTCCAGCGAGATGGGGGTGACCACCGACACCTGGCCGTCGCCCACGTTGGTGGCGTCCGTGATGCCGCCCAGGCCCACTTCGATGATGGCCACGTTGACGGGCTGGTCGGCGAAGATGGCGAAGCCCAGGATGGTGAGGCATTCGAAGTAGGTCAGCCGCGGCTGGCCCTCGGCTTCGAGCTCGGAGTCCACGATCTGCAGGTAGGGCCGGATTTCGTCCCAGATCCGGACGAACGTTTCGTCGGATACCGGGTGGCCGTCGATGCTGATCCGTTCGGTGACCTTGGACAGGTGCGGGCTGGTGTAGCGGCCGGTGCTCAGGCCCTGGGCGCGGAGCACGGACTCGATCATGCGGGCTGTGGACGTCTTGCCGTTGGTGCCGGTCACGTGGATGATCGGGTACGCCTTGTTGGGCTCGCCGAGCACGTCCATGGCACGGAACAGCGGCGCCAGCCGGGGCTCCATTTTGTTCTCGGGCGCCCGTCCCAACAGTTCGGCGTAGACGCTTTCCACGGAAAATTCGTCGGACATGTCCTAGGCCTCCACTTTTTCAACCACGACGGCGGGTTCGGAAAGGTCAGCCGGTTCAGCCGCCAGATCCACGGTCAAGGTCTCGCCCTTGACCAATTCGGCGTTGGCCAACAAGGCATCCACCACGTTCTGCCCGGCTTTGACGGTGGTCCGGATCCGGTCGCTCACGTTGAGCCCGGCATCCTTCCGGGCCTGCTGGATGGCGCGGACCATGTCGCGGGCCAGGCCTTCGGCTTCAAGCTCCGGGGTAACTTCCGTGTTCAGGACCACGAACCCGCCGCCGGGCAGCACGGCGACAGCTGCCGAACCGCCGTCGGACTCCGCCACCACCGTCTCCAGCGTGTACTCCTGGGGCTCCAACTGAAGGCCGCCCGCGGTGACAACACCGCTTTCGTCCACCGACCAGTCGCCGGACTTGGAGCCCTTGATGGCCACCTGGACGTTCTTGCCCAGGCGCGGGCCTGCGGCGCGGGCGTTTACTACCAGCTTCTGCTGGATGCCGAACTCCTCCGGGGAGGCCGTGGCGGCGTCCAGCAGGCGGACGGACCGGAGGTTGAGTTCATCGGCGACGACGGCGGCAAAGCCTTCCAGCGCGTCTGCGCCGGGTGCCACCACGGTGAGTTCCTGCAGCGGCAGCCGGACCCGAAGGTTGGCTGCCTTGCGGAGCGAGGAGCCGGTGGAGCAGATCTGCTGGACCCGGTCCATGGCTTCCACCAGGGACGGGTTCGCCGGGAAGAGGTCCGCATCCGGCCAGTCGGCAAGGTGCACGGACCGGCCGCCGGTCAGGCCGCGCCAGATCTCTTCCGAGACCAGCGGCAGCAGCGATGCCGCGGCGCGGGTAACGGTCTCCAGGGCGGTGAACAGCGCATCGAAGGCGTCCTGGTCCTCGTCGAAGAACCGCTGCCGGCTGCGGCGGACGTACCAGTTGGTCAGCATGTCCAGGTAGCTGCGCAGCGAGTCGCAGGCACCGGAGATGTCGTACGTGTCCAGCTGCGCGGTCATGCTGCGCACCAGGTCGCCGGTGTTGGCCAACAGGTACTGGTCCAGGGTGTCCCGGTAGCCCTCGTAGCGCAGGTTCGCGTCATAGCCGGCACCGCCGTTCGCGGCGTTCGTGTACAGGGTGAAGAAGCTGTACACGTTCCACAGCGGCAGGATGACCTGGCGGACGCCGTCGCGGATGCCCTGCTCGGTGACGATCAGGTTGCCGCCGCGGAGGATGGGGCTGGACATGAGGAACCAGCGCATGGCGTCCGAGCCGTCGCGGTCCAGGACTTCGGAAACGTCGGGGTAGTTGCGCAGGCTCTTGGACATCTTCTGGCCGTCGGAGCCCAGCACAATGCCGTGGCTGATGACGTTCTTGAAGGCGGGACGGTCGAACAGCGCCGTGGACAGGATGTGCAGCATGTAGAACCAGCCGCGGGTCTGGCCGATGTACTCCACAATGAAGTCAGCCGGGTTGTGCGTGTTGAACCAGGCTTCGTTCTCGAACGGGTAGTGCACTTGGCCGTACGGCATGGAGCCGGAGTCGAACCAGACGTCCAGGACGTCCTCCACACGGCGCATTACGGACTGGCCCTCTTCGGGGGTGCGGGGGTCGTCCGGGTTGGGCCGGGTGAGTTCATCGATGAACGGGCGGTGCAGGTCCACCTGGCCGTCCTTGTTGAGGGGCAGCCGGCCGAAGTCCGCCTCGATCTCCGCAAGGGAGCCGTAGACGTCGGTGCGCGGGTACTCGGGGTCCGTGGACTGCCACACGGGGATGGGGCTGCCCCAGAACCGGTTGCGGCTGATGGACCAGTCGCGGGCGTTTTCCAGCCACTTGCCGAACTGGCCGTCCTTGACGTTGCCGGGGATCCAGTTGATCTCCTGGTTCAGTTCGGACATCCGGTCCTTGAACTTGGTGACCTCCACATACCAGGAGGACACGGCGCGGTAGATCAGCGGGTTCCGGCAGCGCCAGCAGTGCGGGTAGCTGTGCTCGTAGCTGGCCTGGCGGACCAGGCGGCCCTGGGCGCGGAGCACCTGGGTGATGGGCTTGTTGGCCTCGAAGACCTGCAGGCCGACGATGTCGTGCAGGTCGCCGTGCTTGAACAGCGGCAGGAACTTGGCGCCCTCGTCCACGGAGAGCACCACGGGGATGCCTGCCTCCTCGCACACCTTCTGGTCGTCTTCGCCGTAGGCGGGCGCCTGGTGGACGATGCCGGTACCGTCGGTGGTGGTCACGTAGTCGGCCACCACGAAGCGCCAGGCGTTCTCCATGCCGTACTTCTCGTTGTCGGCGAAGTCGTCCCAGAGCCGCTGGTACTCCAGGCCTTCCAGTTCGGCGCCGGTGTGGGTGGACACGACGGCGGCTTCCGCAGCTTCGAAGCTGTCATAGCCCAGGTCCTTGGCGTAGCTGCCCAGCAGGTCGGCTGCGAGCAGGAAGCTGCCATTGACGGGGGCGTCGACAGATGCGGCCTTGATGCCGTTGGGCCCCGCGGGCAGCACGGCGTAGGTGATGGAAGGCCCGACGGCGAGTGCGGCGTTGGTGGGCAGTGTCCAGGGGGTGGTGGTCCAGGCGAGGGCCTGCACGCCGGCAAGCTCCCTGGAAAGCTCCGACTCCCCCGCAAGGATGGGGAACGTGACGGTGACAGTCTGGTCCTGCCGGTTCTTGTAGACATCGTCATCCATGCGCAGCTCATGGTTGGACAGCGGTGTTTCGTCCTTCCAGCAGTACGGAAGGACGCGGTAGCCGTTGTAGGTCAGGCCCTTGTCGTGGAGCTGTTTGAAGGCCCAGAGGACCGATTCCATGTACTCGACGTTGAGCGTCTTGTAGTCGTTGTCGAAGTCCACCCAGCGGGCCTGGCGGGTGACGTAACTGCGCCACTCGTCGGCGTACTTCATGACGGACGCACGGCAGGCGTCGTTGAACTTGTCGATGCCCATGGCTTCGATCTGGGTCTTGTCCGTCATGCCCAGCTGCTTCATCGCCTCGAGCTCGGCGGGCAGGCCGTGGGTGTCCCAGCCGAACCGGCGTTCGACGCGCTTGCCGCGCTGGGTCTGGTAGCGGCCCACCAGGTCCTTGGCGTAGCCCGTCAGGAGGTGGCCGTAGTGCGGCAGCCCGTTGGCGAAGGGCGGCCCGTCGTAGAACACGAACTCGTTGCTGCCCGGCTCGCCGCCGGGAACGTCGGCGCTGCGCTGGTCGATGCTGGCCTGGAAGGTGCCGTCCTGGTCCCAGTACTTCAGGATGCGCTCTTCGATCTCCGGAAACTTCACGGAGGCGGATACGCCGGCGCTGCCGTTGGGGGAAGTGCTGGAGGCTGAGGCCTTGGGGTAAAACGTCATGTTCGACATCCTGGGTTGAGCGTGGTGAACCCCCGGCAGGGCCGGACGTTCCGTTCAGGATGCGAGGACGGCTGCCGTGCCGTCCCGAAGACGTCACGCCCACCGCGGTACCACCTCACTTACCGGCGCTGCGTGTTCCGTGAGGAACACCTGCCGCTCCGGCCTCTCATTACTGCTGTGACGGGCTTACCCGTCCGGTTCTACTGACGCGGTGCGCCTTGGAGGCAGCGGCCGCGGGTTCTTCCGGAAGCTCACCGGTGATTGCCGGGTCATAGCCATTGAAAAGTCTACTATCGCCACAGCTCCAGTGCCATTCAGAGGGCCGGGGCGGCACAGGCCTTCCCGCCCGAAGCCCTTCCTGCCCGCTCAGCCCTTCCTGATGAGCTTGTAGTTGGCGGCCTGTGCCACCGGCCGGATGACGATCTGATCCAGGTTGACGTGGTGCGGGACCGTCACCGCGTACCGGACGACGTCGGCCACGTCCTCCGCCGTCAAGGGCTTCTCCACGCCCTGGTACACCTTGCCGGCGGCCTGCGGGTCCCCCAGGCGGTTCAGGGCGAACTCCTCGGTCTGCACCAGTCCCGGCGCCACCTCGATGACCCGGAGGTTGTGCTCTGCTTCCTCAAGCCGGAGGGCGTTGGTGAGGGCGTGCTGGCCGAACTTGGCGGCGTTGTAGCCACCGCCGCCCTCGTAGGCATCCAGACCGGCGGTGGAAGTCAGGTTCAGCACCGTTCCTTCCCCGGTGGCCCGCAGCATCGGCAGGAAGGCCCGGGTGAGCTTCATGGTGCCCAGGACGTTGACGCGGTACATCCACTCCCAGTCCGCCGTGCTGGCGTCGGCCACCTTGTCGGCGCCGCGGGCGCCGCCGGCGATGTTGATCAGTGTGTCGATGCCGCCCGCCTCGGTGACCTGCGCGAGCAGCCGGGACACGTCGTCGTCCTCTGCAATATCTGCGGGAATTGCGATGGCGCCTGTTTCGCTTTCCAGGGCCGCCAGGCGCTCTGCGCGGCGTGCCACGGCGAAGACCGTCCACCCGTCGGCGCGCAGCGCACGCACTGCTGCCTCCCCGATTCCGCTGCTCGCTCCGGTTACCAGTGCTGCCTTCTTCTGCAAGTCCTCAGTCATGGCACCACCCTAGCGGGATCAGCCGGGTGGCCGTCCCAGGAGGTAATCAAGCAGGACTCTGGCATTGTTTTCCTCTGTGTTGCGGGCAGCGTAGAGGAGGGTAACCCGGGCGCGGCCGGCGGCCACCTCCAGCAGGGTCTCCACTGCCGGATTGGAGTCCAGTTCCAGCCGGTAGCGTGCGCTGAAATCGGCGAACCGCTCCGGGCGGTGGTTGAACTCCTTGCGCAGTTCCGTGGAGGGCGCAACGTCCTTGAGCCAGAGGTCGACGGCGGCACTTTCCTTGGGCACCCCACGGGGCCAGAGCCGGTCCACCAGCACCCGGAAGTCGTCGCCGATCTCCGGCTGCTCGTAGATGCGCTTCACTCGAAACGTGTCCTGAATATCGCCCATACGGCGCATGCTACCCGCGCCCGTGCCCCGCCGGGTCCTGCGGGTTGGGTGGGATGGAAGCCGGCATGAAAGAATTGCCCAATGGCTGAAGACACGCAGGGTACAGACACGCCCACCACCGCCCCCATCAACGTCCCGGACAAGCCGGCCCTCGAAGGCCTCGAAACCGCGCTCACCCAGCGCTGGCTGGCCGAGGGAACCTACAAGTTCAACCCCGACACCACCCGGGAGCAGGTCTACTCGATCGACACTCCCCCGCCCACCGCGTCGGGATCCCTGCATGTGGGGCACATGTTCTCCTTCACCCAGACGGACGTCCAGGCCCGCTACATGCGCATGACCGGCAAGAACGTCTTCTACCCCATGGGCTGGGACGACAACGGACTGCCGACGGAACGCCGCGTGCAGAACTACTACGGCGTCCGCTGCGATCCCGCCATCCCCTACAACGCCGACTACCGGCCCCCGGCACAGCCTGCCAGGAACCAGCGCGATTTCGACGTTGTGTCGCGCCAGAACTTCATCGAACTGTGCGAGGAACTGGCTGTCGAGGACGAGAAAGTCTTCGAGAACCTGTTCCAGACCCTGGGCCTGTCCGTGGACTGGGACCTGACCTACCGCACCATCGATGACACCTCCCGGGCAGTGTCCCAGCGCGCCTTCCTGGCCAACCTGGCCGCCGGCGACGCCTACATGGCCGAAGCGCCCACACTGTGGGATGTCACCTTCCGGACGGCCGTCGCGCAGGCCGAGCTGGAGGACCGCGAAGTTCCCGGCGCCTACTACCGCTACCCCTTCTTTACCGAAGACGGGGACAAGGTCTTCATCGAAACCACCCGCCCGGAACTGCTGGCTGCCTGTGCCGCGCTGGTGGCAAACCCCGACGACGAGCGGTACCGGCCGCTGTTCGGCAAGACGGTGAAGTCCCCCCTCTTCGGCGTCGAGCTCGAGGTCAAGGCCCACCCGCTGGCCAAGGCGGACAAGGGTTCCGGCATCGCCATGGTGTGCACCTTCGGTGACCTCACAGACGTCACCTGGTGGCGGGAACTGCAGCTTCCCACGCGCGCCATCATGGGCCGCGACGGCCGTATCATCGCCGAAACCCCCGACTGGATCACCAGCGAGGCCGGCAAGCAGGCGTACGCGGCGATCGCCGGCAAGACTGCCTTCTCCGCCAAGGAAGCCGTGGTGGAACTGCTCAAGGAAGCGGACCTCCTGGACGGGGAACCGAAGAAGATCACCCACCCGGTGAATTTCTTCGAGAAGGGCGACAAGCCCCTGGAAGTGGTCACGTCCCGGCAGTGGTACATCCGCAACGGCGGGCGCGACGAAGAACGCCGCGAACGGCTCATCGGCCGGGGCAAGGAGATCGACTTCCACCCGTCGTTCATGCGCTCCCGCTACGAAAACTGGATCGCCGGCCTGAACGGTGACTGGCTGGTTTCCCGCCAGCGCTTCTTTGGCGTCCCCATTCCGGTGTGGTACCCGCTCGATGCACAGGGCAACCCGGACTACGACAACCCCATCCTGCCCTCCGACGACCTGCTGCCCGTGGACCCCGCGGCCGACGTCGCCCCCGGCTTCGACGAGGCACAGCGCGACCAGCCCAACGGCTTCACGGGTGACGCGGATGTCCTGGACACCTGGGCCACGTCCTCCCTGACCCCGCAGATCGTGGGCGGGTGGAGCCGGGACGAGGACCTGTTTGCCAAGGTCTTCCCCTTCGATCTCCGCCCCCAGGGCCACGACATCATCCGCACCTGGCTGTTCTCCTCCGTGGTCCGCGGTGATGCACTCCAGAAGTGCGCGCCCTGGAAGCACGCGGCCATTTCCGGCTGGATCCTGGACCCGGACCGCAAAAAGATGTCCAAGTCCAAAGGCAACGTGGTGGTCCCCACTGATGTCCTGAACGAGTACGGCTC